>CAZGVW010000022.1:0-6327 GCA_964529265.1 uncultured Phycisphaeraceae bacterium | reverse complement strand
CGGGCGTTCGGCGTCCGGCTCGGCGGTGTCGCTGGCACGGTCGCGTCCTTACCAGACCACCTGGACGGTGCCTCCGGGGGCCTACTGCGGCTCGGAATCCGGTGCGGACTCGAACAGCCGTTCGAGCCGGATCGGGAAGCTGCTGGAGTCGGCCCGGCCGGCCGACGTGTAGATCTCGACGAGCGCGCTCTCGGGATGCACGAGCCAGGCCTCGCGCGCGCCGGCGTGGACGTAGGCCATGGCTTTCTCGCGAAGCTTGGGAAGGGCATTCGAGGCCGAGACGATCTCGACGCACAATTCGGGCGCCGACGCGAGCGGCAGCTCCTCGGGATGCGCGGCGAGCCAGTCATCGGAGCACCACGCCACATCCGGCGCGCGCACGCCAATCGGCGTCGCGATGCCGACCTCGGCCATCGCCTGGCCGCCCAGCGCCGCACGCAGGCGCTCACCGATCCGCATGGCGGCCAGACCATGGCTCTTCCCGACCGGTGTCATCAGGATCTCCCCCCACTCGGTGAGTTCGATCTTTCCGGCGAGGTCCTCGAACGCCGTGTTGTCGCGGAGCTCGCGCCACCGCAGCGCGAGCTCGGCAGGAGAGAGCGGGGCTTCAATGGCTCGATGCGGCGTGGGCATCGGTAGCCAGTCTAGCACCCGAGCCACCGGCCACGTCCTGCCGTCGTCGGTCGCGCGGCAGACCTGTGGTCGCGCTCAAGATACCTCGGCGATCGCAGTGACCACTCCCCCACGACCCACCACATCGACGAAGTGAATGACCACCGAGACGCGGGCGGCCTTGATGCTGTTGCTGATTTCCCGCCATGGCCCGTAGCCCAGGGGATCTTCGTCCAGCACGATCGTTCCTCCGGCCGGAACGACAATCGATTCGTGGATCTCGGGAACGCGGCCGGCCGGTCCGATGTCGAGCAGCTCGAACGTGATTTTCACGATCCGTGCGTCGCTGCGGCCGGTCGTCTCGATCAGCGTCAGTTTGGGCCAGTACCAGAAGTAGCCGCCACTGAACGAGCCGGCGACCACAAAACGGCGGATCTCCAGCGTCGCGTCGGGTGGGTCCATCGAAAGGGCCGGAGCCGCTGCCTCGGACACTGCCGATCCCACGCGTCCGGCCTCGTCGCGGTACTCGACGGTCACTCGCAGCGTGTTGAGCCTGAAGCCCGTTACGATCTCGATCGTCGGGAAGGAGAGATCGAGCGTTTCACCTGAAGACACCCGTCTGCCATTCGGGTAACGAACGCCGGTCGGCCGGCTCGAACCGGCGTCGCCGAAGCCTTCGAAGCTCACAGCGGACACGACAACCGCGCTGCCGGGGTGACCCGCGGTCACGCGAAGGTTCGGCCGGTAATGAAACTCGCCGGTGACGTGCCACCCCACGGACTGGAAGGAGGTCACCGACAATGTGCCCGTCAGTGTGCCTGGCCCCGGCCCCGGGCTCGGAGGCGGCAACGGCGACGGCGGAACGCCCGGCCGTTTCGTTTCGCAGCCGATGCCACCAGCGATCGCCACGAGTATGACGAGCGAACCGGCGATGCAGCGAACGATGTGGGTGCTCCTCATTGCGACACCACCCGCAGCTGGACACGGACGGCGACCGGCGCTGCCAGGCCGACGGGATGGCGATGTCCATACGGCAGGCCGATTTTGATGAACGGAGCGAACCCCTGCCATTCGCTGGGAATCGTCACCGTGACCGCGCTTTCACCCGGTAACGGATCGAACTCGCCGAGCCGCCGCGTCAGATCCCAGTCGATGTCTCCCGACAACCAGACGCGCAACGGGGCCGAACCGGACCAGTCGACGCGAAGCTGGGTGGTACTGCCACGAGGCAAGTCCAGCAAGACATGACGACAGGGTCCGCAGGGAAAGTCGTTTGGATCCGCCGGATTCGTCCAGTCGAAGTCGTCGTTCGAGAGCGTGGTTTCGATCGCCGCGCCTACCTGCGCCGTGAGGACCCGCTCACCCTTCACGGTGACCTCGACTGGCGGCGGATTGAGAAGGCGCGTGCAAGTGACGCGATTGTGATTGTCCCCCTTGAAGTAAAACCCTCGGGATCCGACCAGCACGCTGGTCGAGTCGTTCGCGCATTCAACCGCGCCTGCCGCAAGTGTGAACACGCCGGCCTGATCCGATTCGACCGCCACGAACCTGTTCCATTCGCCAATCCGGATCCCCGCGCCGGGAATCGGGCCGCCGTTGGTTTCCCGCACCAGTCCGCGAATCGCTGGCGTTGTCCAGGTGTTGCCGACGGGTGGTCGCGGATCCGGAGGGTCAGGCGGACTGGGATCCGTGGGCCCATCGCACCCGAGAAGCACCACGGCAGCCGCGACGACTCCAATCCGCTGGCACATCTGTCTCACGTCTGGCCTCCTTGAACTGACAAGCGGAACGCCGGTCGGGAACCTGCCATCTCATGGAGCGGTTCAATCGAACCGGGTTCTTGCCCAGGCGTGCGATGACAGTTGTGGACACTCGTTCCCGCTAATGAGAGCGGTGGGATCGGCTCGTGTGACAGAAGTGCCAGGCCGCCGTGAGGTAAGATCCCGCCCCTTTCGTGGCGACTCCAGATGTGACCGCACTGCTCAGGGCCTGGGCGGCTGGCGATGCCAGTGCGTTCGAGCAGCTCGTGCCCGTCGTGCACCGCGAGCTGCACCGGATCGCGCGGCACTGCATGGCCGCCGAGCGGACCGGACACACCCTGCAGCCGACGGCGCTGATCAATGAAGCCTACCTGCGCCTCGTGGGGATCGGTCACGTCGACTGGCAGGACCGATCGCACTTCTTCGCGATGTCCGCCCGGCTGATGCGCCGCATTCTGGTGGATGTCGCGCGATCGAAGGGCTCCCTGAAGCGGGGGGCCGGAGCGGTCCACACATCGATCGAGGACCCGATGGCCGTGGCCGCCGCCGAGCGTGCGCCTGATCTGGTCGCGCTCGATCTCGCCCTGGACGCGCTCGCGCACCTCGACGAGCGCAAGAGCCGCGTCGTCGAGCTGCGCTTCTTCGGCGGGCTGACGGTCGAGGAGACCGCCGAAGCGCTCAACGTGTCTCCCGAGACGGTGCATCGTGACTGGCGCGTGGCCAAGGCGTGGCTGCGCCGGGAGCTCCGAAAGGATCTGTCGAGTGGACAGTGATCGCTGGTCGCGTGTCGAGCAGATCTTTCACCAGGCGTCGGCGCTCAGTGGCGCCGATCGGATCGCGTTTCTCGCCAGTGCGTGCGGCGACGACCGCACGCTTCTCGCCGAAGTCGAGTCGCTCCTCGCCGAGGAGGGCGGCGACCCCTTTCTCGAGGAACCCGCCCTCGCGGTGGCCGCCCGGCTGGTGGCCGACGAGATTCCAGTGCTCGCCGGGCGCAGCTTCGGACCCTACCGCATCGACGGACTGATCGGATCCGGCGGTATGGGCGACGTGTATCGCGCCCGCGATACCGTGCTCGGCCGCGACGTCGCGATCAAGATCCTGCCCGAGGCGTTCAAGGACGACCCGGAGCGCCTCGCACGATTCGAACAGGAAGCGCAATTCCTGGCGTCGCTGAGCCATCCGAACGTCGCGGCCATCTACGGCGTTCACGAGTCGGACGGGATTCGTGGTCTGGTGCTGGAGCTGGTGGACGGCGAAACGCTGAGCGACCGCATCAGGCGCGGCCCGATGCCGCTGCACGACGTCGTGCGCATCGCCCGGCAGATCGGCGAGGGACTGGACGCGGCGCATCAGCGGGGGATCGTGCACCGCGACCTGAAGCCATCGAATATCAAGATCGCCAGAGACGGCACGACGAAGATTCTCGATTTCGGCCTGGCGAAGTCAGTCGCCGCCGATCGCCCTGAGTCGGGCAGCCCGACGGTGCAGTCGGACGGACGCGTGCTCGGCACCGCCTCGTACATGAGTCCCGAGCAAGCCCGCGGCGACTTCGTCGACAAGCGCACCGATATCTGGGCGTTCGGCTGTGTGTGCTTCGAGATGCTCACGGGACAGCCGGCTTTTCGCCGGAGCCCTCGTTCAGCGGACGGCGGCGCCACGTCTCAGATCGCTCCTCGGTGGGATCTGATGCCCTCGTCGGTCCCGCCCGGCATCATCGCCCTGTTCAAGCGCTGCCTGGAGGAAGATCCCAATCGGCGCCGGCGTGACGTCGGCGACGTGCTCGTCGATCTCGACGAGGCGCTTCACGGCGGTTCGGCCCCGGCGCAGAGGTCGATTCAACCTCGCTGGCTCGCGCTGTCGGCTATCTCGGTGCTGATCGTCGCAACGGTCGCACTGATGTACCTGAGTCGCCCGCGCGACACCGCGTCCGCTCCGCACGACTTCAAGCTCTCGCTGCTCGTGCCTCCCGGCATGCACTTTCCTGAACAGAACAGTCAGGTGGCCATCTCTGCGGATGGCACGATGGTCGCCTACGCCGCCGCCGCCGGCAGCCAGGCGCCACAACTGATCGTCCGGACGCTCGCGAGCGGCGCCGATCGGATCCTGAACGAGGCGCTCGAGCCGCGGCATCCGTTCTTCTCGCCGGATGGCCAGTGGATCGGGTTCTTCTCTGGCGATGCGATCAGGAAGATCTCGCTCGCCGACGGGCGTTCGCAAACGCTGGCGCGGGCGGCGCTCGCCCAAACCGGCTGGTGGGGTCACGGATTCCTGCTGTTCGGCACGGGTGGCGATCTGGCGTCGGACGGCATCCGGCGAGTGCCGGAGCAGGGCGGTGAGATCGAAGTCCTCACACGTCCCGACAAGGCTGCCGGCGAGTTCAATCACTTCTCGCCCCAGTTGCTGCCGGATGGACTGACGCTGATGTACTCCGCGAGAACACCGTACGGACCGCACCCGAGCGCGCGCCTGATGGTGAAACGGCCCGGTGTCGCGGCGAGAGTCCTGCTCGACGACGCGCATTCCGGCCACTACGTCGGCAACTCATGGCTCATCTACCAGCAAGGCCGCTCGCTGTTCGTCACCCGCCTCGATCTCGAGACGCTGACGGTTTCGGGCCGCGGTGAGCTGCTCTTCGATGACGCGGCCATGGACGGCCGGCCGCGCTGGGCGTCTGCCGGCGGCATCCTCGTCTATCGTTCCCTCCTCCATCGCTCGCAGAATGACAATCGTCAGCTGGTGTGGGTGAACCGTCGGGGCGAAGAGGCCGTGCTGTCCGCTCCGGCCAGGCAGTACGAAGCTCCCGCGCTGTCACCGAATGGCGATCGGATCGCCGTGGGAATCGAAGACGAGGGGAAGTTCGATATCTGGACGCTCGATGCCAAGCGCCCCGCAGTGCGGCAGCTGACGTTTGACGGCGCCAGCCGGTATCCGATCTGGACACCGGACGGGAGGCACATCGGCATCGCGCAACGCAGCCAGAAGAAGTTGTACTGGCTGACGCCGGAGGGACGCGCGTCGCGAGACATCGTCCAGGGAAAGTCTGATATCTGGTTCGGATCGTGGACGACCGACATGCGCACCCTCGTCTACATGGAGGAGAACGATGTCACGCGGAGCGACATCTGGGCGGTGAACCTCGAGTCGAAGACGCCGCCGCGTCCAGTAGTCAAGACCAACGCCCGCGAATACGGCGGCCGGGTCTCGCCCGACGGCAAGTGGGTCGCCTACTTCTCGGATGCCGGCGCCAAACAGCACCAGCTGTATCTCACAACTTTGGCCCCAGGAGGTCCGCACGTTCAGATCTCGACAACCAACGAACGCGCCCGCGCACGCGAAGCTGTATGGGGTCGCAACGATCGCGAGCTGATGCTCTTCTACCGTCAGGGCTCCGAGATGCTCTCGGTGCGCATCCCGAGTGACGGCCGTTCGCCGCACCCTCCGACGCGAGTCTTCGAGGGGGATTACTACTTGACCGGAGGTCCGGGCATCGTCAACTTCGACGTGAGCGCCGACGGCCGGTTTCTGATGTTGAAGCCGCTCGAGAACCACACGCCGCATCTGACCGTGGTCCAGGGACTGGATCGCCTCATTCGCGAACGCCTCCAACCGACCTCGCGATGAGGGCGTGACGTACGTGGGCCCCAGGCGGCTCTGAAGAGCCGCCCTACGTACGTCGCGATGATGGCGTGACGTACGGACGTCAACGGATCACCTCAACCCGATTCGGCGGGTCGATCGGGAACGTCCGCGGCGGGCTGTCGCCGTGGCTCTGAATCGACACCGGCGGTCTGTTCACGGCACGTACGGAGAGCGTCACGACGTTTCCTGTACCGGATTTCGCGTTCGCGTCGGCGCCACGATAGCGGCCGCCGATGGCGAGCACGCCCGGGGACGAACCATCGATGGCGGCGTTGACGATGTGCGCCACGAGGCGATTGCCGTGATTCTCGCCACC
>CAZGVW010000021.1:0-16626 GCA_964529265.1 uncultured Phycisphaeraceae bacterium | reverse complement strand
CGGAGGCGCCACGATCGCAAGAAACCCATCCTGATGCTCGACAAGGTCCTGAAGCGTGAGGTGGCACTCGCCCTTGGCCGCGCGGCGCTTGCCGAGCGTGAGCAATCTGCACAGGCCGCCGTACGCAGCGCGGGTTGTCGGAAACACCAGAATCTCGAGCCCCGCGGGCTCGACCAGCGCGAGCCTCGTCCCCACGGCGAGCGGAATCCCCGCCTCCTTCGCGGCGACGTGGGCGCGCACCACGCCGGCGAGCGTGTTGCGATCGGCGATGGCCGCGCCCGCGTGGCCGAGCGCCGCCGCGGTTTCGACCAGCTCTTCAGGATGACTCGCCCCGCGCAGGAACGAGAAATTGCTCGTGACGGCCAGTTCCACGTAGGGGTCTTTCGGGAACTGGCGCGACGCCGCGGCGCCGGCTTCCCCGCGGCTTTCGCGCCGGAAAGGATGCGGGCGGACCTTGGATGGCGGCGATTCGGGCATCGCTTACGCCCACACACCGTGAACGAACCACTCGCCGCGGAGGTGATCCCGATAGATCCACATCCACCGGCCGCGATCGTCCTGAACCTTGAAATAGTCCCGCAGTGAACATTCACCCCTCCACCGTTCCCCCCACCATTCTTCCTTGATGCGCTCCGGGCCGATGCAGGCGATGAGCGTGTGCACGGCGCCCCCCCACTCCAGGCGGCTCACGGGGCCATCGGGGCTGAGGGCGATGACGCGGGCGATCGCCGGCGCGCTGAACAGGCACGTTGGGCGATCGCCTTTGCACAGATTTGCGCTCGCCGGCGCTGTTTTTTGATCGATGGCGCTCCGCAGGGCGAAAGCGCGCTCGGGAATGTGCGATTGCAGCGTTTCCGCGCGCACAACCGCGTCTTTTCCGAGCCGATTGATGAGCACATCGATGAGCCCGTCCGCCGCGGCTGATCGCGCCTCCCCTCCCGGCGCACAATCGCTCCACCAGCGCTGCTGCGCGTGGCGCATGCGCCGGGCGCCGAGCGCGGCGATGACGACGCCCTCCACGCCGAAGCCGAGATGGGCCCGCTCCAGGCGCGGCGCCAGGAGGCCCCAGAGGTGATGGGCATCGCGGCTGGGCGCGCAGTGGCGGATGGCGATCGCAAGCGGCGGCAGATCCGACCGATGGAGCGAAATTGACCATTCCGTGACGCCCAGATCGCGCCCGGCGAGGATTTCGCACAGTTGCGCCAGAGTTTCGCGGCAGGCGAGGCCGATGGCCTCCAGAGAGGCGCAGGGGCCTTCAAAAACCCGCTCCACGCGCGGCGGATCGACCGGCCGGATCGGCTCGATGAACTCCCGCGACCGGCCGAGGGCGCGATCCAGCGCGCCGAGGGCCTGATCGCCGAAACGGGCGGCGACGGCCGCCCGCGGCAGGGCGAGCAGATCGCCCACGCGGCGGATGTTGACCTCGGCCAGACCCGCGATGGTTTCCTCTTCAATGCCGATTGCCTCCACGGGAAGGTTCTGAATCGCGTTTTTCAGTTCACCGGGGCCGATTGCCGCGTCGCCGGCATCGCCGTGCCGGGCGATCGCCCGGGCGGCGGCGAAAGTCGGCGCAATTGTGACGCTTGTTGTGAATCCGAGTCGTTTAAACGCTGTTTTGACGCGGCTGATCATGTTTTGCTCACCTCCGAAGAGGTGGACACAGCCGGTGACATCGAGACAGATTCCCTCCGCATCCTCCTCCGCCACGACGGGCGAAAAACGGTGACACCAGAGCGCCATTGCCCGCAGCGCCTTCCGGGCGCGGTGGGGATCGTGGGGCGCCACGACCAGGTTGCTCGACATGAGCGCTGCGCGGGCGGCGCTCAGGGCCATGCCGGGATGAATGCCCGCCGCGCGGGAGCGTTCGCAGGCGTGCGCCACGATCTGCCGCTGGGCCGCCGTCTCGATGAGCAGCACAAGAGCGTTTTTTTCACAGCGCTCTTCGCCGCGGCGCCACAATCTCCGTCTGCGGAGATCGATGGGCAGCATCGGGAGCCACACTGACATCGCCCGTTGCATGAGACCGGCGCACGGACCACCGCCGTGCCTCCCCTTCGGAGGGCCGCAGTCCCTTGCAGCGCAGAAGTTCGACCATCCATCGCTGGTCCGAATCCGCGGAGATTGCCGGCGACAGGCGCCAGCGCGTTCTCGCCGCGGATAACTCGCCCATTTCCCACGATGGCCTCAGGAGCAGGCCCAGCGCGCCGCCCGCTTCGGCCGCCAGTTGCAGACGGCGCGATTCCGTGAGGCTCAGACGGCTCGCATCGGCGATGACCGCCGCGGCGCCGCCGCTGCGCAGCGCCAGATCGATCGCCCAGACCTTTTCATCCCGCCCGACGGGCTCAACGAAAATGGAACGCTGGAGCAGGGTGGGCGACGCCCTGGCCATCGCCACCGGGTTGGGCCAGCAGCGCCGGCCGATCCAGACGCAGAGCGGCGCCGAATCGGCCGTTTCGATGACCGCCCGCGCTGTTTCCAGCACCATCCCGACGGGCGCCCGCCACGACCGCCGCGAAACAGCGCCGGCGGCGCCGTTTTCCTCCCCATCGCCGCCAAACCACTCATGGACGCAGCCGGTCTGCAGAGCCCGCCCGAACGAGCCGACGGCGCGCCCCCGGAATTCCCGCCCCTGTCCCCGCCCCCGCCCCCGCCCCCGGAGGATGCACGCCTCGACCGCCTCGGCGAGTGCGTCAATCTCCATTCGGCCCGCCGCGAGAGATAGCATTTTGTTAGGGTATCAAGGCGGTCTTCCCAATGCAAGGGTTTTTTTAGGGTATCCTTGACACAGAGGGACGACGCCTTGGTTCGGACGCTCGATGCGGCGAGGAGACGGGGAGGAGGAGATGTAGAGGGAGAGCCCCTCACCCTGACCTCTCCCCGCCCCCGGAAAAGCCGGGGAGAGGGGGCGGAGGGGTATCCCCTCGATGCTGGTCAGGCCGATCGCCGGCTCGACCAAGGGCGATTCGTCGATGCCTGGGCGGTTTTTCGGGGTGTTCACCCCAGCCACACTCCCGACCTCGCTCACGACCATGGTGGATTCGCGCAGCCTCAGGGCCGCGGCGTCGAGGCTGATGCTCGCCAGACGCTCCTCGCCGCGGAGGGGGACGGAAACGGGCGGGAGGGCGGGCGGCGGGTCTTCAGACGCCTCGAAGTCACCCCCCGCCGCCACCGCCAGGGCCGGGCGGGCTATGGCGGGCTGGGTCGGGCTGGAGGGTGGCGGCGGGGGCGGGAGGATGGGCCCCTCGCCGGCGCTGGAGATCGAGCCGACGCGCTCGACGCGCACGGCGTCGCCGATCACGGGGCCATTGGCGTTGTTGCCGAGCGTGATGGTGAGATCGCCTCCGCCGCTGAAATTGAAGAGCCCCAGATCCTCCCACATCGAGCCGAGGTCAGTGCGATCGTTCGGCGCCAGGCGCTGATTGCGCACCACGGTCGCAAGGAGAGCGCCATCCGAGCCAACAATCCTGAAGGGAGCATTCGTCGCAAGGTGGCCATAGTTCGGCCATGTGACAGAGATGCGGTATTGGCCGGAGGGCAGATCGCTGAAGATCCACCAGGTGAATCGAGTCGCGCCGCTGACCTTCTTCGCAATCCAGCGCGAATCCCCATCGCGACCCGCGGCAATCGAGCCGCCGGAGACGATGTTGTCGCCATATCCCGCCTCACCGTCGTCGATCACCTCGGTCGCGGGCGCCGCGATCACCTCGCCGGAAATGGTGAAGTTGAACGGGTTCTCGTCGGAGTCATCGGTGGTGAAGGAGAGCGAGCCGCTGGGCGTCGCGACGCCGCCCGCCTCCATGCGGATGGTGAACGTGGTCTGCTCATCGGGCGCGAGCGAGGCATCACCGAAGCCGGCGACGATCATGAACCCGGCCGGCGCGGAGAGCGCCGAGAGGTTGAGCGTCTGGTTGCCGGTGTTGCGCACGGTGAAGACACGGTCCACGGGGTTGCCGACGACTGTGGCGCCGAAAGAGAACATCGTGACGCCGTCCACGATCGCGGTCGCGCCCTGCGAGACTTCGATCTCCGGGCCATCGGCCTGCTGGAGGCGGATGGCGTCGCCGATCACGAACTGATTCGCGTTGTTGCCGAGCGTGATGTTCACCGTGGCGCCGGTCACATCGATGTAGGCGAGATCGTCCCAATCCACGCCGTCGTCGCTGCGATCGCCGGGGGCGATCTCCTGGTTCACCTGCGCCGTGGCCAGAAGCGTTCCATCGGTCTCCCACGCCTGGAACTTCGCGTTCGTGGCGCGGTTGGCGTGCTCCACCCAGGTGGCGGAGATCAGGTATCGCCCGGGCGTGAGGCCGGAGAAGACCCAGACCATGTAGCGCGTCGGCGTGCCGGTGTTCTTCTTCGGCGCGTAGGAGTAGTCGTCGTCGTGGCCGCCGCCGCCCTCGACAAGGCCGCCGTTGTTCATCGTGCGGTAGAAATAGACGGGGTCGCTGTTGTCGAGGATGAGCGTATCGCCGACGAAGCCCGTGATCGTGAAGTTGAAGGGGTCTTCGTTCTCATCGTCGTTGGCGAAGGAGAGCGAGCCGGAGAACGAGCCCGTCATCGATGTATCGAGCGAGACGGTGAACGTCGTCGTCTCGTTGGGTGAGAGCGTGGTCTCGCCGAACGAGGCGTTGAGCGTGAAGCCGGCGGGCAGCGAAATCGGCTCCGTGAGCGTGAGGTCCTCGTCGCCCGTGTTGCGCACGGTGAACACGCGCTGCACGGTGGCGGAGGGCGTCGCCGGGCCGAAATCGATCACGGAGACGCCATCCACGATCGTGGTCGCGCCCAGCGTCACCAGAATCTCCGGCCCCGGCGCCATGTCGGAGATGGCCTCGCCCAGCGCGAAGACATCGATGCGCTTGAACGTGAGGCCGGAGTTGGTCACGTTGTCGTTCTCGTCGTCGCCATCGACGACGTTCACGCCCGTCGATTCCATCAGGCTGCGGAACTCCGCGATCGTGAGGAAGCGGCCCAGGCGGTTCATCGCCAGTTGCTGCGCGAGGGCCGCGATGCCCGCGATGTGCGGCGAGGCCTGGCTCGTGCCGTGCTGCGTCACCGTTGCGCCCGCATGATTCGCGCCGGTAATCCCCGCGCCCGGCGCGAAGATGTCCGTCAGCGTCGCATGGCGCTGCGAGAAGGGCGTGATTCGATCGGCGGCGGAGGAGAACGCCTGCGCGCCGCTCTGGTACATGAAGCCGCCGATGTTGGCGTCGTACACGGCGCCCACGGCGATGGTGTTGGGGTCGGCCGCGGGGTAGGCCACGCCCAGGGCGCTTGAGAAGCCGTAGAAATCGTTGCCGTTCGAGGCGACGGGGATGATGTCCATCGCCGCCAGCGCGGCAAGTTCATCCGAGACGCCGTAGAGCGTGCGGCTCGTGTTGTAGTTCGCCGAATCGCCGAGCGACATGTTCACCGAGACGATGTTGTACGCCCCGGCGTTCGCGACGACCCACTGCAGCCCGGCCTCCAGATACCCGAAACTGCCCGAGCCGTCGTCGCGGAACACCTTGAGATGAATGATGTTCACGCCCGGCGCCATGCCGCGGTGCGTGGCGTTCGACGACCCGACGATGCTCGAGACGTTCGACCCGTGCCCGTCCACGTCGCTGGCGTTCGCGTCGCCGTCGGCGAAGTCGTACGAGTACACGATGCGGTCGGAGACGCCGTTCATGTTGGCGTCCGGGCCGAAATAGGGATGATCGAGGTCGATGCCGGTATCCATGATCACGACGGCGTAGCCGGCGCCATCGATCGCGGAGAAGCGCGGATCGTTCCGGAAGTCATCCAGATTGATCAGGGACGTGGACTGCGCGGTGGAGGGCGTGATTCCCCCGCCGATCGGCCAGCCGGGCTCGGCGGAGCGGTGGATGGGCTCGCTTGAGTTGGTGGTCGTGATGGCGGCGATGAGTTGCGTGGCGAGCGGGCTGAGCGCGGGATACAGCGAAGCGCTGAGCAGTTCGCGCGATTCGAGGGCCTCGAGCGCCGGCCTGGCGGCCCTTCGGCGGCGCGAGCGAGCCGAGGGCGCATGCGCCGCGCACCGTGCGTTCTCCGTGAACGAATGCGACATGTCATTCCCCCGAACGTGCTGCGCACCGCCTCGATGCGGCGGCGCGCCTCTTCTCCCATCCGTCTGCGGCGCCCGTGCTTTTGCGGAAGTCCGGAAAGACTCCGTTGTCAGCGTCGGGCGACGCAGAGCCCGCCTTCTACAGCGGCCGTCCGCGGCGTCCGCTCAAGCGCTCCTGCCGCGGGGGCGGCTGCGGAGCGGCGTCCCGCCCGCCTCTTCCTTCCAGGCGACACAGGCCCGAGCGGCGCGACGGGGATGGCGTGCGGTTCGCGGTCCGGAATGAAAACGACCCCGCCCGCATGTGCGGACGGGGCCGATTCTGAGTCTGAGAAGCCGAGGGTTCAGGCCCGACGGCGGCGGCCGGCGGTGAGGCCGGCGAGGCCGAGAAGCGCCGCCGCGGCGGGGGCCGGGACGTAGCGCCCCGGGTTGCCGAGGTCGCCGCTGGTCGAGAAGGACGAGTTGAGCGCATCGCCCGAGGCGGAGAAGAACCACTGGGAGACGTCATCGAGCCCGAGCGAAGCGGGCAGGGCCCAGCCGCTGATGGCCTGCGTGCGAATGGTGCCGGGGAAGTCCTCATCGCCGAACGTGAGCACGTCGGCGAGCGCGTTCGCGCCGTCATAGATGTTGATCTGGTCGTTGCGGCCCAGGTTGTTGGAGACGCCGCCGAGGATCTTCACTTCGGCGCCCAGCCCCCACGCGGTGCGGAACGCTTCAGCATCGCTCTCGGTGAAGACGACGGATTCGCCCGGCGCGACCATGCCGAAGCCGCCCAGGCCGAAGACGCCGGGGGTCTGACTGTCGTCGTCAAATGACCATCCGGAAAGGTCGATCGGCGCAACGCCGACATTGGTGAGTTCAACGAACTCCCCATCCGCGCCGCTGTACATCCACTCCGTGATGCGCATATCCGCCATCGCGATGGACGCTGAGACGAGCGCAGCGGCGCCGCCGACAAGATTCAACTTCTGCATTGAACGTGCTCCTTCCTCGTTCCGAAACCCGTGGTCGCGAGGGCGCCCTCCTCCGGTTCGCCGCCGCGGCTGCCCCGACAGGGGCATGGCTTGGACGGACCGATTCCCTCCAAGGCCAACATGTGTCTCCGGAAGTCGCCTTAACCGAGTGAAGCCGGCGCAAGGTGTGCGCGAAATCGGCGACATGTCCCGGGACATGCGCCGCTTCGCGCAATCTTCACGAGAGGCACACACGTGCGCGCAGGGCGGCCTGTAGCGTGCCCGCTCGCTCGACCCGGCGCGTCGCCGGCCCCGCCCCCGGCCCCCGGAATGGATCCCTCGCATGCAGAAGGCAGGATGCTGGCGCAGACGCGGGTTGAGCGGCTTCACGCTCGTCGAACTGCTCGTGACCATCAGCATCATCGCGCTGCTGCTCGGGATTCTCACGCCGGTGCTGAGCACAGCGCGGGAATCGGCGCGGCAGACGCAGTGCGGGAGCAACCTGCGGCAACTGGCGCTGGCTTCGATGTCGTTCTCGAATGAGAACGCCGGAAAGCTCTCGACGGGCCCCTTCAGCAACCGCAAGGACCAGAGTTACGGCTCGATCGATGAGAAGGGCTGGATTGCGGACATGGTCAACGGGGAGTTTGCGGTTCCCGGCGACATGCTCTGCCCGAGCCACCCGGCCCAGTACAACCAGAATCTCATCCTGGCGCGGCTGAATCACGGTCAGCGCTGGAAGCCTTTCGAGACGGAGGAGGATCTGAAGGACCTGCTCTCGAAGGGGATCAACTCGAACTACGTGCAGTCATGGTTCATGGCGTACACGGCCATGCTCGAGGCGGCGAACGTTCCCGATCCGCAGACCAATCGCGATCCGAAGCGGAAGGAGAGCGTGGTCGGGCCGCTCGAGCAGAAGCACCTCGGCGCCGTGGCGCCCACGGCCGTGCCGCTCTTCGGCGATGGGACGACGAAGGACGAGGCGGATGAATATCTGAGGATCGACGGCATGCGCGAGCGCACATCCAAGGCCCTCGGCGACGGCCCGATCCAGGATCAGACGGGCGCGTTCACGTACCAGGACTTCGATGACTTCGGCCCGGTGCATGGCAAGGCCAGCGCACTGGGCGGCGTGGTCGGGCACGATCGCATCCTCGGCAACATCGCGTTTGCGGACGGGCACGTGGAGACGTTCCAGGACACCGACCGCAGCAACGGCTTCGGCTACCTCGAGGATGAATCCGGCTTCTACCGCTCGGACGACTCCGGGCGCGCCATCTATCCCGATTTCGGAAACAAGGTTTTTCCCGGGTGGCTGCTCTCGGGTCACTACTGGGGCGCGCCGCGCTGAGCGGGCGCCTGCATCACGGCACCATTGATCGGAGGAGAGGACACGTGAAGAGAATCACTCTGTGCGCCATCGCCGCGGCGGCCATGTCGGGCGGCGCCTCGGCCCAGGTCGTCATCAACGAGGTGTTCGAGAACCCGACGGGCTCGGGCTCGGTGGACGACGTGTGGGAGTACATCGAACTCTACGGCAAGCCGGGGCTCGACCTCACCGGCTACGCCGTGGCGCTCGTGATGGGCGGCACGGACGACGGCGACGACGTCCCCGGCCCGCTGCCCATCGACTTCGACGACGGCGACCACGTGCCCGAGATCGACGAGGTCTTCTATCTCGACGGCATGTCGATCGGCGCCAACGGGTTCCTCGTGCTGCACAACACGAACGCGGGCGGATTCAGCAACATCGTCAGCCGTCTGCCGGCCGAGACGGCCCGCGCGGCGTGGAAGACGCGGCACGTGCCCTCGCCGCACGATCCGCAGGCGGGAAGGCTGCGCAACGATGGGTCTTCGACGTTCGTGCTGCTGCGCCGCCGCCCGGATCACTCGATCAACGAGATGGGCCAGAGCGTCTACGGCGCGGGGTACGCCTGGTGGAAGGATGAGAACCCGGATGTGGACTTCGACGGCATGATCGACTGCGGCATGGAGACGCCGGTGAACGCGGAAGGCCCGGTGGTTGTCATTCCCGCGGCTGTCGGGCTCGATCCGTATCAGATGGTCGATGACGTGGCGTGGTCCAACGCGGGTGGCAAGGAGTATGTGCGCTCCAGCCAGCAGGAGTTCTCGAATACGGATGGCTTCAATCCGGACGCCGCCAGCCGCGTGGGGTTCTACGTCGAGAATCCCATGCTCGGGCACCGGTTCGATTCGATGGGCGCGGTGGTGGACTCGCGGATGGCGGATGAGGAGTTCATCTTCGGCGAAGTGCCCGTGCTCACGGGCGCGACGGGCCTCGCGTATGACCCCACGCCCGATGTGGACGGTTTCCCGCAGGCCAAGGGGCCGACGGATCAGGGCGGCCCGGCGTACGACGGGACGTGCAATCCGGATGATCCGGGGGCTTCCTGCGCGCCGGCGCCGGGGCCATTCCTGTTCGAGGACATCGATGTCTCGGGGTTCGTGCTCACGCCCGGCGATTTCAACGATCTCGATCGTCCCGATCCCGCGGCGGACATCGTGCAGTTCCGCTTCGTGGCGGGGGACGTGAATCTGGACGGCGCGCTGAATGACGACGATCTGTCGTTCATCTGCGCGTTTGAGGGGCGATCGCTCGATGAGACGGCGCCGGTTTTGTGCGCCGATGGCGTGACGATGATTGATGGCTATGTCTTTCAGGGTCGCGCGTTCCAGCAGATCCTCACGATGACGTGCCAGAGCACAACCGATGCGGACCCGACGGTGGTCAGCCGCGAGGATGTGAACGCCCTGCGCACGATGCTCGGCTACGGCGACATTCCCGATCAGAACAACGACGGCGTGGTCAACTCCTCCGACCTCGCGCAGGTGCTCGGGGCGTGGGGAACGGGCAGCCCCGCGGCTGACGTGAACTGCGACGGCGTGGTGAACTCGTCCGACCTTGCGCTCGTGCTTGGCGCGTGGGGCTGAGGCTCGCTCAACCGGACATGTTTCCCTTTCTGTGCTGAAGAGACCCGGCGGCCGAGACGGCGCCGGGTCCTTCTGTTTGATCGCGCCGCGCGGTCAGCGTCCGGCCGAGCGCGGCTGCGTGGGCGGGGAATCTCGCTCCATATCACGGATGGTGAAGATCCCGAGCGCGCCGGGTGTTTCGAAGGCGACGAGCAGCAGGGGCTCCCCGCGGGGGCTCGCTTCCCTGGGCAGGAACGTGACGCCTTCCGGTCCGAAATCGCCCTCCGCGGCGGAGACGTGCAGGTCCACAAGCCGCGCTTCGCCCGGGTTCGTGAGATCGACCACGGCAATCGCTCCCGGCCGCTCCAGTGAAACGAACGCCAGCGTGCGGCCGTTCACTTCGCCGATCGTGACGCCTTCGGGCTCCGGGCCGCGGCGCGCGGAGCGCGCGTCGGGCCGGCCGCCCGCCTTGCTCGTCGCGTTGAAGAGAAAGGGCGCCCGCGCGGCCATGGCTTCCTCGAAGGCCGAGCCCGTATCGGCGATGCGCGTCATCGTGACGGCGTCCCACACGCTGAGGCTGCGCGAGCCGGGCATCGTGGGACGCTCCGGAGCGCCGTCGCCGTCGTCGTCGCCCGTGTGCGAGCAGACGAAGAGGCGGCCTGCTCGCGCCATGTCCGGCATCGCGGCCGATTCGTCGCCCACCTCGCCGCGGTCATCGCCTTCGTTGGCCGTCACGAGATACGCGCGCTCGCCGCGGCGGAACGCCGCGATCTGATCCGGCATCGGCATCCCGGCCATGATCGTCTCGATGTGCGCCCCGCCATCCTCATCGGATGCATCGATGCGCTGCTGGATCACGCCCAGACCCGCCACGCGCACCCATGTAAGCGTCTCGAGATCGAGCGCGGCGATCGCGTTGTTCTCCTGCAGCGTGATGTACGCCGTGGCGCCCACGATCGCGACCGATTCCGGCTCCAGATCGAGCGACGGCGTGGCGCGGTTGGCCGGGTGGATGCGCAGCGCAGCCGCGTTGCGCGACGAGGGCTCGAGCGCCGCCGCCACCGCCTCGCCCCCGAACCACACCGTCGCCACCGCATCGTTCGAGAGCGCCGCGGCATCCGCCTCGGTCAGCACGCCCGCCAGCGAGATCACGCTCACTGACCCCGGCGGATCGCTGATCCCGCCCCCGCCCCCGGGCCATCGCGCCGGCTCCCCTTCGTTGGCCACGACGAGAAACCGGCCATCCGCCGAGAACGCCGCGCTGTCCGGCCCGTGCGCCACAGTCAGCACGCTCAGCGGCGCGCAGGATCGCGTCGAGAACAGCACGACAAACCCCGGCGACGCCGACCGATCCGGCGGCAGCACCGTGATCGCCCCGAACCCGCGGCCGGCCGGGTCAACTGCAACGTGCGTCGCCTCACAACGCCCGCCCCCGGCCCCGCCCCCGGCCCCGGCGCGCCCCACCGCCGCGCCCACGTCAATCAGCCGCACAATCGCCGCGTCGTCGCCCTTCCCCAGATGCACATGCGCCACGCCCTCCGCGCACGTGACGAACGCGCTGTTCCCCCGCGCGTCATACGCCACGATCTCCGCCCCGGGCAGGTCAATCCGACCAAGACGCGCCAGGATCGCCGCTTCCACACGCCCCGACGCCGCGAGGATCGCGCCGGCCGCAAAAAAGCACACCGCCCCCAGCGGCGGAATCCGCGGCTGGGAGGCGGATGCGGCACGAATCGGTCCCGCTCTCATCCGAAGGGCATCCTGACGCGGCCGTTCACGGAACGAGGCCAGCATCGTGTGAGAATTCGGTCAGTCCGGCGCCGAATCAGACGCCGGGTACGATCCCTCGCCATTCTCGCCCGCGCCCCGGAGGCCCGCCAACCATGATCAGTGTGAAATGCGATCGCTGCGACCGCGTGATCACCGTCCAAGACGACATGGCCGGCCGCCGCGTCGAGTGCCCGGACTGCGGCGATATGAACGTCATCCCGCCGGCGCCCGAGGGCCGCACGGCCTCGGTTGTCGCGGATGGCGCTCCGGCAAGCGGCCCCGCCGCCGCGGCGGCGCCCTCCGATCGCGCCACGGCCATGGGCCTGCCTCCCGATTCCGGCCCGGAGCAGCGCGTTATGTTCGTGCGGCCCTCCTTCACGCGCCTCCACCCGATCTTCGCCGCCCTCCTCGCCGCGCTGCCCCTCGCCTTTGCGATCACGGCCGCCGGCCTGGGCTGGACCTTCGTGAACAACCCGTGGTGGGTGTGGTGGCTCGCGATCCCCGCGGCGGGCTGGCTCGTCCTTGCCAGCCTGTGGTTCAAGACCGCCATGTTCCGCGCGCTCGAAATAACCAACAAACGCACCATCCAGCGCGAAGGCCTCCTCAGCCGCGAGACCAGCGAAGCCCTGCACGACCACGTCCGGAACATCCAGATCGAGCAATCCCTCTCCGGGCGCGTGCTCGGCGTCGGCCGCATCCGGATCTCAACATCCGCAGACGCGGGCTTCGAGGTTGATCTCGCCGGCGTGCCCAAGCCCCACCGCGTCCGCAAGGTCATCGACGCCTACCGCCCCCTCTGACCTCACCCCGCGGCCCCGCTCCAGCCGATTGTGGAGAAATGGACGGCCGCCCGCCGGCCGCTACACTTCGGCCGCCCCCAAACACCCCACCGGCCCGCCTCACCGAAGGACCAGGACCCAGACGCGCCCATGACGCGGCTCGCCAAACTCCGTCTCCGCCTGATCATCTTTGTGATCGGGATTCCCCTCGCCACCTTCGGCGCGATTTCACTCGGCCCCTCGTGGCTCGCGCTGCCGCTCGTCGGCGCCGCGGCATACGCCCTCACGCTCACGCTCGGGCGCGTCGCCGGGCGCGCGAGCCAGCCCTTCTGCTGGACCTGCGGCGGCGATATGTCCGCCGAGCCCGTGGGCGACCACGGCGCGGTCTGCCCCTCCTGCGGCACGCTGAACACGCACCTCGCGAAGATCGATGTTGACAGCGCCGCCGCCGAGGACGAAGCCTTCCGCAGCGCCTGACGCTGTGCAGGTCACGGCAGAAACGCTGCGACCGTCAGCAGCACGCCCACAGCCGCGGCAAACACCGTCTTGATCACGATCGCCATCGCGCGCCCCACCGCCGCGCCGCGCCCCACGTCCCATGACTGCCGCCACGAGCGACCCTCCTTCGATCGCTCGCCCAGCATCGCGCACGCGCCCGCGCCGATCACCGCGCCGATGATCGTCCCGATGATCGGCACGGGGATGAGGAAGGTCCCCGCGATCGCGCCGACCACGCCGCCGACGATCGCCAGCGCCACCGATCTCCTTGACCCACCCGCGCCCGCCGCTCCCACGCCCCCCGCCGCGAACTCCACGACCTCGCCGAGGCCGGAAAGAATCGCCGCGGCGAGCAGCGTGCCCCAGTGGAACGTATCCGGCCGCCACCACTGGATGAGCAGCGCCACGAGCAGCGTCAGCCACGCGCCTGACAGCGTGGCCAGCGTGAGGGCGACGCCGACGAGGCCGGAAAGGGCCACGAGGACGCCTGCGGTGATGTACTGGGCGGTGTCCACGACTGTTGTTAGGGGGGCACAGCGTCAAATTGCGATGCGCTCGCGCCAGTGCCTAGGCGACACGCAGAGCCTCCGCGAGCACTTCCCTCTTGATCCGCTGGCGCAGCCCATCCGCCGTCCCCACGTCAACGGATCGCTCCAGCGCTTCGCTGAGCCGCGCCCGCAGGTCGGACATGACGAACAGCGTTGCGGGCCGATCGAACTCCACGAGCACATCCACGTCGCTTCCTGGATGCGCCTCGCCTCGAGCGAGAGAGCCGAAGAGCGCGAGGCTCCGCACACCGAATCTCTGACGCAGTTCAGGCGAGAGCGCGCGCAGACGGGCCATGATGGTGTCGCGTTCGCTTGTGTCTGTGAAGCTCATGTGCCTGCACCGTCCCGTTTGCAACCTGACGGAAGTCTAGGCGATCAGGATGCAGACGCCTCGATCAAGGCGCCTCAGGCGCAACCGGCTCAGGATCCGCCCGCATGTCCGCCAGCCGGCGCCGGAGGGTCGGCCGGTCCTCGCCGCCACCGGCTTCACCGTTCGTGGAACGTCGAGGCGCACGCTTCTCCGGCGCCGCGCCGGACTTGGCCTCCCCCTGCCCCTCAATCTCATCCATCCGCACGCTCACGCGCGTCGAAACGCCCCGCTCCTGCATCGTCACGCCGTACAACTGGTCCATCGAGCGCATCGTCCGCTTGTGGTGCGTGATCACGATCATGTGGCACCGATCCAGGAACCGCCGAACGACATCGCAGAATCGCCCGACGTTCGCCTCATCCAGCGCCGCATCCACTTCGTCCAGCAGGCAGAACGGCGACGGCTTGCTCTCGAAGATCGAGAGCAGCAGCGCCACCGCCGTCATCGTCTTCTCGCCGCCCGACAACTGGCTGATCGTCCGCGGCTCCTTGCCCGGCGGCTTCGCGCGCACCTCGACGCCGCTCTCCAGCCAGTCGATCTCACCCGTCTCCGGGTGCGGCATCAGCAGCAGTTCCGCCTTCCCGCCGCCGAACAACTGCCGGAACATCCCCTGCTCGCCGCCGAAGTTCGCCTGGATCGCCTCGAACACTTCCTTGAACCGGTCGCGGCTGGCGTCGCTCAGGCGATGGATCAGGTCGGTCAGCGTCGCCCGCGCCGCATCGATGTCCGCCACTTGCCGGATCAGGTCCTCGTTCCGCGATTCCAGCTGCGTCTCTTCCTCGAGCGCATCCAGATTCACGTTGCCGAGGCGCTTGATCTGCTCGCGAACCTCTTCGATCTCCGCCGACACCGCCTCCGCGTCGATCGCCGCCACGTCGCCGCCCGCCATGAGCGCCGCGTAATCCGCGCGCTCGAACGCCAGGTCGAGGCTGATGTCCTCCATCGCCCGCTGCTCGAGATTCTCTCGCTTCACCTCGATCTCGCGCCGCGCCACCTCGACGCTGTGCCAGTCGCGCTCCACGTGCCGCATGTGCTCGCGCGCGATGTTCACGCGTTCTCCCAGATCCTGGCAGCGCTGAGCAGCCTCTCCGAGTTCACTCTGCATGGCGCTCAGCCGCTCCGCCGCGGAAGCCGCCTCCACCTGGCTGAGCCGCGCCTGCTCCGCCGCCTCCGCGCCCGCGCGCTCGTGCTCCTCCACGCGCGCCAGCAGGCGCTCCATGCTCTCCGTCACCTGCCGCAGATCGCGCTGCGCGTTCTCCGCCTCCGCCTCCAGACGCCGCAGTTCGCGCGACGCCGATTGCAGCTTCTCGTGCCGCTGACCCGCCTCCACGCGCGCCGCCGTCAGCCGCTCCGCCGCGTTCTCGAGTTCGCGCTCGCCCTCCGCCAGCCGCGCCTGCATCTGCGCCGCCTTCTCCACCTGCTCCGCGTGCAGGCGACCCAGCCGCTCCGCGCGCTCCGTCAGGTCCGCCTGCTCGCGGGCCAGGCTCGCCGCGCGATCGATCAGCGTCGCCAGTTCCTCCTCCGCCCGCGGCAACTCCCGCCCGATCCGCGCCTGCTCGGAATCGATCCGGTCGAGCGCCGCGTGATCCCCCACCAGCCCGCGCTGCTCCGCCGCCAGCGATTGCCGCAGCGACGCAATCTCGATGTCCAGCGCCGCGGCCCGCGCATCCACCGACGCCAGCTCGCGCCGCTGCGCGCCGATTTCCGCATCCAGCGCCTCGACCCGGTCCTCCAGGTCGTTCAGTTCGCTCCGCCGCTGAAGCACGCCCGCCGCGGCGTCCGAATCCGCCGCCGCCGGCCCCGCCACGATGCGCCCATCCGCGAACAGCGTCTCGCCCGCCCGCGTCACGAACCGCGCGCCCGGAACCCGCGCCATCGGCCCCGCCGCGAGCATCAGCGCCGCCTCGATGTCCTCCACCAGGTACGTCGCCTCGAGCAGCCGCTCCACAACCACCCGCGCCCGCGGATCGCACTTCACCACGTCCAGCGCCGGCCGCACGCGCTCCGCAGGCAGGCCCAGCGCCTCCGGCCGCGGCGCCGGCTGCTCGCCCTCGCGCCGCAGAGCGCCGCCCACAGGCAGAAACGTCACGCGCCCCGGCAACTCCCTGATCGCCCCGGAATCCACCAGCGCCGAAGTCGAGTGCACGAGCAGCGCCTGGAGATCGTCGCCCAGCGCCGCCTCCACCGCCGCGGCATGCGCCGCATCCGTCTCGATCAGTTCCGCCAGCGGCGCAATCACCGTCGCGAACCGCCCCGCGCCCGCCGCGCCCTCGGCGATGTCGGCATCCCGCCGGTCCATCACCGCCCGCACCGCATCCGCGTAGCCCGCGCGAGCCTCCACCATCTCCTGAAGCGTCGCGCGCCGGCTGTCCAGCGCCACCCGCTTCTGCTCCAGCCGGTTCAACGCGTCCGTCAGCGCCCGCTGATCGGCGAACAGCGTCTCCGCCGCGCGCGATCGCTCCGCCGCCGACGCCTCCAGCCGACCGATCCCCTCCTGCCGCCGATCGACCTGCGCCCGCGCCTCCACCCCGCGGAGGTCCAGCCCGGCGCGCTCCTGCCGCAGACGCTCCACGGCGCCGCGCGACGCCTCCGCCTGCTCGCCCAGCGCGTGCGCACGCCGCCGCTCCGATTCCACCTGCGCCACCAGCGCCGTGCGCTCCCGATCGATGTTCGTCGCCGCCGCCTGCGCATCCGAGAGCGCCGCCCGCCGCTCCGCCAG
>CAZGVW010000020.1:0-3982 GCA_964529265.1 uncultured Phycisphaeraceae bacterium | reverse complement strand
GCGCGAAATGACGGTCGAGCGGCACCTGCGGCTTGTGCGCGAGAAGCCCTGGCCCATGCCGGCGTGGTTCGGCGCCGATCCCGCGGGCCATCAGCGCAGCGAGCACAGCGGATTCAGCACGATCGCGCTTTGGAAGCGCAGCGGGTTCGCTGTGCGCACTCGATCGCTCGGACTGGAGGCGGGCATTTCCGCCGTGCGCCGGCGACTTCGCAGCGCCGACGGAACGATGTCGCTGCGCGTCGATCCGCGGTGCGCCGAACTCATCCGAAGTCTGAGCATGTATCACTTTCCCATCGATCAGCCGGAATCTTCAACGCCGGTGAAGGACGGCAACGACCACGCCGCGGACGCGCTGCGATACATGATCGTGAATCTGGACCGTGAGGGGAGCGCGATTCGCGCGCGGGTGTATTGAGATGATGATTCGATTCGGGCGCGGGCAGACGGACTTCAAGTCCGTCTGCGAAATCTCAAGTCCGACTGCTCGATGAAACGGGCGCTTCACCTGGGAAACAGCAGCGTGAAGTTGATGCGGAATCCCCACTCCGGGCCGCCGGGGGGGGAGTCGAGGTAGATTCGCGGCCCCGCCTGCAGGGACACCGGCTGGTCGCCGATCTTGAACACCTGCGACACCAGCAGGTTCAGCGGAATCGTCGCCTCCTCCGCGTTCCAGTCGTAGGACATTTCGAGGTTGGCTGTCAGCGTTGTCGCGGTGGGAAACTGATAGGCGACGAACGGCTGAAGGAACGTGGCGTTCACGTGCGCGCGATCGCTGTCGCCTGCGAAGGACCAGAGGTGGTTGAACAGGGCGCCGTAGGTCCAGCCCTCGTGCTGTTTGAGCGCGACGACGGTGGGGCCCGCGGCCCATTTCTCCGTGCCGAGAACGGACGCCGTGCCCGTCGGATAGAGGAACACCGGCCCCACGCCCCAGATGACGTCGCCCCCCCCCGCGCCTTCGACCGGCGAGAAAAAGAAGCTTTGCGTGATGTCGCCGAGGCCGAACTCGCTGCTGATCCCCGCTGCGGGCGACTCGGCGCAGATCACCGGCAGGATGGTGCGGATGATGAGGTTCCAGTCTTCGTTCAGCGACAGCGGGACGACGGGCTGGATGTTGAGCGTGGTGCGCGAAGCGTCGTTCGGGCCGAAGCCTTCATCGTAATTCAGTTGGAACGGCACGCTGATGAGGCTTGCAATCGGGTTGGAAAGCTTCTTCGCCAGTTCGCCCGCGTCGTCGGTGCTCGGCGCGGCGGCGGAGGCGTCCTGAAGGTTGAAGGCCGGCGATGGCTCGCGCAGCATGCCGAGCGAAGCGCCGGCTTCCTGTTGCTTCGCGACGACGCGCAGCAGGCTGTTCTCGCGTGTCGCATCTCTGTCGGAATCGAGATTGCACGTGCGCGGCAGTTCATCCAGCGTCAGCTCGAAGTTCAGCAAAGGCGAGGGGATGTCGGCCGCGGCTCCGCCGGTGAGAGCGCCCATGACCACGAGAATCGAAGAGGTCGTGAAGACATTCATGATCGAAAGCCTTTCATGAGCGGCGACTGCGGCGATGTCGGATGCGATGTGCTTTCCCCCCCGTGGGCGCGCTGCCTTCCGGGGGGGCCGAAGTCGAGAACGAACGGACAGTTGGGGGGGGGGGCGTTACTTTACTTCCACGATGACCTTGTGAATCTTGCCGGTGAACTTGGTTTCGGCGGGGCCGTAGCCGATGCCGAGGGCGACGGGGGTCTGGTTGTCGAGGCCGACGTCGGCGGTTTCGTCGGCGGAGAAGATGAAGCCCTGCGTTTTGTCGATGCGACCTTCGGCGACCTGCCTGCCGTTGACGAGGAGTTTGGCGACGCCGCCCTTGCCCATACCGCCGCCGTCGAAGGTGAAGTTGAGCGTGACGGTGGCCTTGCCTGCGGGCAAAGCGGTAGGGCTTTCGACGACGAAGCGTTCGAGGCCGAGCCAGTTGTATTCGTAGGCGGGCTTGCCTTCGCGCACGTGCAACGACCAGCCGCCGTAGCGCCCGCCCTGCACGAGTAGCGCGCCTGACGCGCCGCCTTGCGGAATCTCGATTTCGGCGGTGATGGTCTTGGAGCGGTTCTTCACGTTGATGAAGGTGTTCTCCATCATTCCGTTCATGCCTTCGTAGAGCGTGAGCGATGTGCGCGGCCCCATGAGGTCGGGCCGGCCCGCGGTCGCCGGATTCACACGCTCCAGGGTGCGGTCGTCGATGGGCAGCACATTGTACTTGGCGGCCTCGCTCATGAAGAGGGCCTTCATCTCTTCGAGTTTGTCGGGATTCGCGGAGGCGAGGTTGGTCGCGAGACTGAAGTCTTTTTCGGCGTGATAAAGGTCCCAGACGTCTTCGGTGAGGGGCTTCGGCTTGCCGGTATGCCACGGGGCGCGGTGAATGGTTCGCGCGAACCAGCCGTCGTGATAGATGGCGCGGTTGCCGAAGATCTCGAAGTACTGCGTGGTGTGGCGCTCGGCGGCGTCGGGCTGGTCGAAGGTATAGACCAGACTCGTGCCTTCCATGGGGATCTGCGGCGTGCCGTTGACGACCTTGGGTTCGGGGAGGTTGCACGCTTCGAGGATGGTCGGCGCGATGTCGATCACGTGGCTGAACTGCGTTCGCATTTTACCGTCGGCCTGCTTGATGCCTTTGGGCCAATGCGCCACCATACCGTTGCGCGTGCCGCCGAAATCGGACGCGACCTGCTTGGTCCAGGCGAAGGGCGAGTCGAAGCAGACGGCCCAGCCGGCGGCCATGTGCGGGAAGGTTTCCTTGCTGCCCCACTTGTCGATGAGCGGGATGAGGTCTTCGACCTTCTCCTGCACGCCGTTGAAGTAGGTCATCTCGTTGAACATGCCGACCATGCCGCCCTCGGCGCTGGTGCCGTTGTCGCCGGCGATGTAGAAGATCAATGTGTTGTCCATCTCGCCGATCTCCTCGATCGCCGCGACGACGCGGCCGATGTGATGATCGGTGTGGGCGACGAAGCCGGCGAACGTCTCGGCCTGGCGGCGGAAGAGTTTCCTTTCGTCCTCGGTGAGGTTGTCCCACGCCTTGAGATCAGTGGGGCGCGGGGGCAACTGCGTGTTGGCGGGAATGATGCCGGCCTTCTTCTGGCGCTCGAAACTCGCCTGACGAACCTTGTCCCATCCCGCATCAAACTGGCCGTGGAACTTCTCGATCCACTCCTGCGGCACGTGATGCGGCGCGTGCGTGGCGCCGGTGGCGAAGTAGATGAAGAACGGCTTGTCGGGCGTGAGCGACTGCTGCGCCTTCATCCAGTTGATGGCCTGATCGGTCATATCCTCCGTGAAGTGGTATCCTTTCTTGAGCGGAGGATCGATGCGGACGACGCCGTCGAAGATGAGCGGCGACCATTGATCGGTCTCGCCGCCGATGAAGCCGTAGAACTTGTCGAAGCCCTGGTGGGTCGGCCAGCGATCGAACGGGCCGGAGACGCTGGTTTCCCATGCGGCGGTCTCGTGCCACTTGCCAAACGCGCCGGTGCTGAAGCCGTTGAGACGGAGCATTTCCGCAAGAGGCGCGACACGATTGGGAATCGCGCCGGTGTTGCCGGGATACGCCGTCGCCGTTTCCATGATTGAGCCGGCGTTGGCGGTGTGGTGATTGCGGCCGCACTTGAGCGCGACGCGCGTCGGCGAGCACAGCGCGGTCGTGTGGAAGTTGTTGTACCGCAACCCCGTCTTGGCGAGATTGTCGAGGGTGGGCGTGGGAATGGGACCGCCGAAGGTTGAGGTGGCGCCGAAGCCGAGGTCGTCGATCATGATGACGACGACGTTGGGCGCGCCTTTCGGAGCCGTCACCTCGAAGCGCGGCGGCGGCTGCGTGTTGCGCACATCCAGTTCGGTGTACGCTGGACGGACGGGCTCGGCGATGGGCAGGATCGTGCGGTCAAGGTTCTGCGGCGCTTGCTGATTGGACTGCGCAAGGGCCGCGGGGGGATTCGAGAGACTGACCAGCGCCGCCACC
>CAZGVW010000019.1:0-5901 GCA_964529265.1 uncultured Phycisphaeraceae bacterium | reverse complement strand
CTCGTGGATGAGGAGCGCGAGGATTTTCCATCGCGGTTGAGGTCGATCCTCGAAGACCCGTCGAAGAAATGGCCGCCCCTCGACCCGGAGAAATCGGTGATCGAGCGCCGCCACAACGAGACGCCGCTCGATGACCTCCTGGGCGCCTTCGAGCGCGAGCGCGCGGAGTCAGTGAAGTGGCTGCGCTCGCTGCGCGATCCGAACTGGTCGAATGTCTACAAGCCCAGGCCCGGCCCCCTCACCGCCTCCCAGATGCTCGCCAACTGGGCCGCGCACGATGCGCTCCACATCCGCCAGATCGCCAGGCGCCTCTACGAACTCGCGGAGCGCGACGCGGAGGGCGAGAGCATCGAGTATGCGGGGACGTGGTGAGTCTTACGGCGCTTCTTCGATCCGCCGGAAGGCGTAGATCTCTGCGCCACTCTGCTCCCAGAGCCGGCCCTGTTCATCAAGGCGGAGTGTGCACATGGTCACCTGCTTGTCACGGATGATCTCGAACGCCGCGAAGCGCTCTTCGACCGCCATGAACGCATAGCGCGCATCTTCCTTGCGGTTTCCGGTCGGAACCTCCAGCACGCCGCGGCCTTCCCACTGCCGCCTCACCGTGTCGCGATACTGCTCCGGCATGATGTCCCAGTGCGGCAGATCAGTGATCGCCTCCGGATCGATCCGCCATGTGCCCACAAGCGCCTTCGGCATCGTCGCATCCGACCCGGGCGGCGTCTCGGGGCGCGCAAACAACCGCACGAACGGCACGGTGTACGATCCCTCCGGGCTCGTCAGGGTTGCCTCGCCGTGGTCATCATCTGGGAATCGGACAAGAAGTCGATAGTCGCGATCCTGAACGTCTTGGTCTTCGGCCGAGAGCCGGAACCGATCGTCCTCGGGTATGAACTCGGTTCGCAACTCCAGGCAGCCCGCCTGAATGGCGCGGATCAGGCCGTCCGCTCGCACATCGATGTTCCAGCTGACCACGAACGTCGCAAGCGATGTCGATGGATCGTCCGCGAGCGCCGGGTTGGCCCTGATGTCTTCAAACACGCGCTCCATGTCCACGACCCACACGCCGACCGCCTGCGGGGGAGGAAGATGCTCCGCCGGGGGAGGATCCTCCGCACGGACAATCGACGTCGAGATGAGCGCGAGGATGGCGAGGCAGATTGCAAACGAGCGTATGGATCGGGTTGGCATGCAACCGCTCCGTGCTCAGGTCCGAGCCGTCTCCGCATGGCCGGCGCTTCGCCGGCGGCGCGCAAAGGGCCTCAACGTCCCTGCAGCGTCGATCGACTTCCACGCGAAGCCAAGCGTTGCTAGCGCCATGAAGAGCGCCAGGAGCGCGCCGCCTGTCTCACGGCCGGTTCCTTTGTCGAACAAGAACACGAGTGGCAGGAGCGGCCCGATGATCATGCTCGGCGCAGAGATGACGCCGAGAAACATCGCCGTCGTGCGCGGCCGATTGAGCGTCCAGAATGAGCGGCGCCCACCCGGCGCCGCGGCGGGCACGGTGGACGGCGGCGTGGAGCGCCAGCACAGGAACAGCCCAACCCAGCCGATCGGAACGCCGAGCGCAATCAGCACTCCGAGAAGAGCCGTGGGCGGCGCCTCGGCCGAAGACAGCAGCCACCACGCCGGCCCAAGCAGGCACAGCTCAACGATGGCGATCGTCGCCAGCGGCGCCGGCGCGCCGACGGCCAGCACCGCGCGACGTATGCGCAGCGTGCCCATCCACGCGTCAGGCGCATCGAGGTCCACCACGCGCGACACTCGATCGCCCGGCTCGAGCGCGACATGGTCCGCGGCTTCGCTCAGACGCTCGGCGCTCACCTCACGCCGCTCCACCAGCGCGCCGCACTCGTCCACGATGTCCACCAGGAAATCGGGCATGCACCGAGAGCATATGGCCTGACCGTGCCCCGCCGCAATCGAAATCACCCCTCGACCATGCGCAATCGCAACGAGGCCAGCGCCGCCTCCACCGAGACCGCCATCGCAAACTGCGTTCCCGCGGGGTCGGAGCCTGTGAGCATCGCCACCGGCCGCATCGACGCGATGTCCAGCCACACCGCGCCGGAATCGCGGGCGCCGCACAGTTCATATTCCGGCGGCGCGCCGTTGTGCGGGACGATGCGCACGATCTCGTTCTGAATCTGGTCGATCACGCCCTCCGTCACGCCGGTCGCCAGGCCCGCCTTCACCACGGCCATGCCGATGGTCGGCGCCATCGGCGCGCGCTGCGCGCCAAGTCCGAGGATGCGCGGCAGCGCGGCCGCGCCCGGCGTCAGCACCGCCGCCGCGGCGTCGAGCGCGGCGTCCAGCCGCGCCGCGTCCAGGTTCGCGATCGGAACCGGGTCGGCGAACAGCCGCGGCTGGTGGATCGGCGCCGCGGGCGTCGGCGCCGCGCCCGGCCGCGCCGCGATCACGTGAAAGCACGACACCAGCCACCGCTTCGGCCCCGGCGCCGGAACATCGTCGCGCGCGATCAGCCCCAGCGTGCCCAGTTCGTTCACGATCGGATTGTGCACGGCCACGCCCGCCATGAGCGGACGGAAGCGCAAGCCGCGGTTGAAATCGGACATGGGCGCGCCTCAGTTCCACAGCGCCGGTGTCGCGGCTTCCAGCGCATCCTCATCCAGGTCATCGAGATCGCGGAAG
Organism: uncultured Phycisphaeraceae bacterium; assembly: GCA_964529265.1. Taxonomy (GTDB): domain Bacteria; phylum Planctomycetota; class Phycisphaerae; order Phycisphaerales; family UBA1924; genus CAZGVW01. Next base: position 3,249 of record CAZGVW010000019.1, on the reverse strand, counting down.
AAATCGAGGCCGGTGTGCCGCTCGACGAAATCGATCGGAACCACCCACACGCTGAAATCGAACGGCTTCTCGAACTCCTCGTCCTGATTCGGCAGCACGAACGCGATCGCCTCCCAGTCGTTCGCCGCGGCGGAGGCGCCGCGCGCGTACACGATCTTGTAGCAGTGCGTCGGCACGGAGACGAGGTTGCTCCCGATCTGCCAGAAGTCGATGAACCCATCCGCCGTCGCCGCGTTCTCTTCTTCCGGGTCGTAGAACAGGTTGCCCGTGAAGGTGAACGCGCCCTGCGGCCGGTCCTCCGCCCAGTCGCGGACGATGCCTTCGAGCGTTTCCCACGGCTTCCCGAGCCGGTTCAGTTCCGGCGCCTGCGGCGCCATGTTGGAGAGGAAGAACGTTTCCTTTTTCAGCCGCGCGCTGCGCGTCTGGTTCCCCGCCGGCGCCATGTGCCCGCGGTCATATCCGGAGCCCGCGTAGTCGGAAAGTTCCGCGCGCCGTCCCGCGTCAATCTCAGGGTCCGCCTTGAACGAGTTCACGCGCGCCTCGTTGCCGCCGAGATGCGAAGGCGCGATGTGCTCCGCCACCCACAGCGGAATCTTGTGCTCGGCGCTGTGCTCCAGAGCGTAGCCGTCGCGCACGACGTAATCGGTGTCATGAAACTGATTCCACTGCACTTTGACAGGAATCCCGAGCGGGCAGAACGATTCGGCCTTGTCGCGCTCCTGCGGCGTGAGCGTATCCGCCCGGCGCTGCTCCGGGGCGCGCATGCTGGTGGACACCTGCTGCGCGCAGGCGGGGAGGAGGAGAAAAACCGCGGCGAGGGTGGCTCGGAGGCTCCGGAGCATGGGGCGTGTCTCCTGTGGCGGAAAGGCGCAAAAGTGCGCTCAATTCGCGCTCAAAGGGAGAGAAATTGCGATTCCTTGTGCGCGCGGCTGGGCGCGGTTCTGCGTGTCTTCACCGAACCAGCATTCAGGGGATGCCCGCGGCGGGAAGGGGGGTGGCCGCGGTGAGGGGGTCGAGTTCGGGGCAGCCGGCGGGGGTGACGACGAAGAGATGCTCGGTGTTGCGCAAATGGCTCACTTTTCCGACTTTTTGGCCTTTCGGGTTGAAAATGCCGATCTGCGCGCCCACGTAGCGCTTGTAGTCGCGTTCGATGACCTGGACCATGCCTCGGGGGGCGAGGAGGGCCTCCATTTCAGGGCGGGAGATGTAGCCCTCGTCGCTGAATGAGACAATGAGCGCGCGGGCGCGGATTTCGGAGAGGATTTCGCGAAAAGCGTCGTGAATTCGCTTTTTTGAGTTGAATGCGCTGCGGCGCTCGCGGCAATCGCTCCGTTTGCACGCAATCCCGTACACCGGGGGCTTGTCCCAGCGGATCAGGCTCTCCCAGACGTGGTAATTGTTGAGATAGGCGTGCTGGTTGTACGGCGGATCGATGTAGGCGATATCGGTTTCGTGGGCGCGGGCGGCGGCGGCGGCGTCCATGCAGAGGGCGAGGCCCTTGCCCGCCGCGGCGCGGGGGAGGACATCCGGCACGCGGAGTTCGAGGTCGTTGTGGGCGCGGGCGGCCCACTGCTTGAGGTAGGCCATCTGCACGCCGGTGGTGGAATCCACGCGGTCCGCGGCTTCCATGAGCGACACGAGCATGACGGCTTCGAGTTCGGGTTCGAGGCCCTTGCGGGCGATGGCGTCGCGGATGGCGTCGATGCGCTGACCGTTCTTCGGCTGGAAAAAGCGGCTCTGGACGCAGAATGTTTCGGTGAAGTATCCGGAAACTGCGCGAATATCGCGCATTTCGTTGAACTCGCGCACAATGCGGCGGGCGTCTTCGAGGACGTCCCCGGCGTCGGCCTGGACGTAGCACGCGGCGAGGGCGTGGGCGTAGGCGTTGTGGTCGTTGGCGATGACCTGGTGGCCGGCGCGCTTCAGGGCGTGGCCGACGCGGGCGGTTCCGGAGAAGAGATCGAGCACGGAGGCGTGCGCACTCTCGCCGCGGTGGAGGCCGCGGGCGACAGCGGCGACGACCTCCACGATCAGGGGCAGAAGGGTGCGTTTTGAGCCGAGGTACTTGATCATTCGGGATGCGCGCCTGTTTGTCGGCTTTTTGTCACGGAAATCACATTGCGGCGAGCCTTTCGGCGATTTCGCGCCGGCGGAGGGCCTCCATGAGGTCATCCATGCGTCCGGCGAGCAGTTCCTGGAGGCTGAAGGACTCTTCGAGGCGGTGGTCCACGGCGATGTTCTCCTTGGCGCGGTAGGTGCGGATGCGCTCCGAGCGTTCGGCGGCGCCGATCTGGGCGCTGCGGGCCTTATCGCGCTCGGCGCGGCGGCGGGCGAGTTCGAGGTCGTAGAGGCGGGCGCGGAGCAATCGCCACGCTTTTTCGCGGTTCTGGCGCTGGCTCTTGCTCTCCTGCATGCGGACTTCGATTCCGGTGGGCTTGTGGATGAGGTGGACGGCGGTGGCGACCTTGTTCACGTTCTGGCCGCCGGGGCCCTGGGAGGTCGTGATGTCTTCCTGCACGTCATCGGGGTTGATCTTGAGTTCGATTTCCTCGGGTTCGGGGAGGACGGCGACGGTGGCGGTCGAGGTGTGGATGCGGCCCTGGGCCTCGGTGGCGGGGACGCGCTTGACGCAGTGGACGCCGGCTTCGTGGGCGAGATCGCTCCAGACGCTTTCGCCGGAGATGTTCACGATGGCGGAGCGGACGCCGCCGCCGGCGGCGCCGGAGACGGATTCGGCGAGATCCATGAGTTCGAACGACCAGCCGCGGCGATCGGCGTGTTTGCGGTACATCTCGAGGAGATCGCGGGCCCAGAGGCCGGCTTCATCGCCGCCGACGCCGGCGCGGATTTCGAGGATGACGGAGCCGATGGCGCGATCATCGGCGGTGACGAGGGATTCGAGGAGGGCGTCGGAGAGTGATTCGATGTCGCGCTCGATGCGGGGGAGTTCTTCGCGGGCGAGTTCGGCGAGTTCAGGGTCGGATGCGCCGGGGCCGGAGGCGGAGCGGAGTTCGGCGGCTTCGGAGGCGAGGGCCTTCAGGCGCTCGTAGCGATCGACAACGTCATCGAGTGCGGCCTTCTTGATGGAGAGATCGCGCACGGCGCGGTGGTCGGCAAGGACATCGGGCTCGGAGAGGCGGCGCGCCAGGTCGGCGCGGCGCGCGGCCATGTCGTCGAGTTTGCGCGCGACGGCGGGCGGGATGGAGGCGAGGCTTTCGGGCATTGGGGGAAGGGTAGCGGGGGGGTGAT
>CAZGVW010000018.1:0-38291 GCA_964529265.1 uncultured Phycisphaeraceae bacterium | reverse complement strand
GGCGCGTCTTGCCGGGATCTGCGCGCGGCTCGGTGTGCGGAAAGTGCGGCTCACGGGCGGGGAGCCGACGGTGCGGGAGGATTTCACGGAGATCATTCGCGGGGTGGCGGCGGCGGGGATTCGTGATATTGCCGCGACCACCAACGGCGCTCTGGTGGACGATGCTTCCGCCGCGGAATGGCGGGCGGCGGGGCTGACGCGGATCACGATCAGCCTCGACACGCTGAGGGCGGATCGCTTCGCGGCGATCACGCGATCGCACTCGTCGCCGGAGCGGGTGCTGGCGGCGATCGGGTGCTGCCGGCGCGCGGGGCTGAAGCCCATCAAGCTCAATGCGGTCATCGTGCGCGGGCTGAATGACGACGAGGTGGCGGATCTTGCGGCGTTGGCGCGGGAGCACGCGATTGACGTGCGTTTCATCGAGTTCATGCCGCTGGACGGCGAGCACGCGTGGGGCGCGGAGAAGGTCGTCTCGGCGGAGGAGATCGTCGCGAGCGTGCGCGAGAGGTTCGAGATTCGCACGCTTGATCGCGACGAACCGAGCGAAACGGCGTTCAATTTCGAGTTCGCCGACGGGGCGCCGGGGCGGATCGGGGTCATCGCCCCGGTGTCGCGCCCGTTCTGCGGCGCCTGCTCGCGGCTGCGCATCACCGCCGAGGGGCGCGTGCGCCCCTGCCTCTTCAGCCGCAAAGAGTGGGATGTGCGCTCGCTCCTTCGCGGCGGGGCGGACGACGAGGCGATTGCCGGTTTCCTGGCGGATGTGACGTGGACGAAGCAGGCCGGGCACGGCATCCGCACGCCGGGGTTCGAGCAGCCGGCGCGGCCGATGTCGGCGATCGGCGGGTGAAAGACCCGCGATTGGGACCGAAAACCGCGCGTTCCTGAACGGTTTTGAGGGCGTTCGGCACGCGGCGGCGGTTTGTTCTTGATCGGCGCGGCCCGCGATGTATGACTGGAAGCGGTGGGAAAGGCTCTGGAAAGAGAGAGAATCGCTGCGCGTGCGCTGAAATCGCGCGTTTTCGCGCGTTTCGCGCTCGGCGCGGCGGTTTGTGCGACGGCGTTCGCCGGCGGGTGCGCATCGGGCAGGTCGGAGGGGCTCGAGGCGCCGGTATGGGGCGCTCCGGGGCAATCCACGCTGGTTTTCGATTCGTCCACGGTGCGTGAGCGCCGGATCGCGCAGAACTGGGAATCTGACGCGGATCTGGCGGTGAACAGCCGCGGAAACGCGGCGATGGTGCAGAGGACGGCGCATGCGCCGGTCGGCGGATTCTTCGGAAATGCCGGTTTCTTCGGGCACGGCTACGGAAACGCCTTCACGCCGAGCGGGGTCTGCGGGTTCCCCGGGCTGCGTGCGGGGCGGGTGGGGTGGATTCGCCCGGGGTGGGTGGGCTGCCGCGGATCGTGGCTGTCGTCTTCCCTCTGCGACCCGTATCGGGAGATCACGAACACGTGGATCTCGCCTCGGGAGGCCTTCCGGCGGGCGTATGGGCCGCGTCCGGACTGGCTTTTCTGGTAGCGCAAAACTGGGGTGTTCGCCCTGTAAAAATGGGTAGAAGGCTCCCGCGCCGGGGGTGTGGCGGCGGTGTTTCCCTGAAAGGCGGGGTCTGGCGCGGGGTCTAGCGCAAGATGTTGCGGGAAGAATCTTTGCGCGAGGGGGTCGGAGGCGGCTGACGTGTCCCCGGGGGGCTTGTCCGGCCCGAAAACAAGCGTTGACCTGACCCGGCCGAGACTGCATACTTGGACCTTGGGAGGGCGGGTCGAGTCCTCCCCGCATCGGTTCAGAAACTTGGATTCGTGGCGGCGTTCGGCGCGGGCCCCAAGCCGCGTCGTGAGCCAACCTTGTCCCTCCCGGTTCCGGGGACGGCGCGGGACAGAAGGGGCGATGTTCGATGGCCACAATCACAAAGAAGGATCTGATCGACCGAATCTCCAAGCAGACCAATGTGAAGCGAACCGTCGTCAAGCAGACCATTCAGAATCTTCTCGAACAGGTGATTGTGGAGTTGGGCAAGGGCAATCGCCTGGAGTTCCGGGACTTCGGTGTGTTCGAGATCAAAGAGCGGGCGCCGCGGGTGGCGCAGAACCCGAAGACGCTCGAGCGTGTGAAGGTTCCGGCGAAGAAGACGGTTCGATTCAAAGTCGGTCGGCTCATGAAGATGTCGGTGGACGATCCGGAAGCGATCCTTGTGGAACTCAAGAGGCTGTCTCCACCGCCGCCCGAAGCCGCGGAGAAGGCGGGGAGGAACGGTCGTGAGCCGAAGCGCTGAGACGCGGTCGCGGAGATGAGAGTTTCCGGGGGTTCCGGGGCGTCCGGGGTTTCCGGGGTTTCCGGGGGTTCGGCGGGAACCCGGGCGTCGGTGGCGGGCTGGGCGCGGCTGTTGCGCGCCCGGGTGGAGGAGCGGCGCGCGGCGGGGTTGGCTCGCGCGTGCGTTTCGGCGCCGGCGGGGCTGATCGATCTTTCGAGCAACGATTACCTGGGGCTGAGGCGGCATCCGCGCGTTGTGGAAGCCGCGGCGGGGGCGGCGCGGGAGTACGGCGCGGGCGCGGGGGCATCGCGGCTGGCGGGGGGCACATGCGAGTTGCACGAGCGTGTGGAGCGGCGTTTTGCGGAGTGGAAGGGCGCGGAATCGGCGCTGATTTTTCCCACGGGTTACGCGGCAAACATCGCTCTGATGACGGCACTGGCGGGGGCGGGCGATCTGATTCTGTTCGACAAGCGATCGCACGCGAGCGTGATTGACGCGGTTGCGCTGGCGACGGGGGCGGATCGGGGCGAAGGGCGCGCGGCGCGGTTGATGGCGCGTTCGTTTGTGCACAGGGATATTGAGCGGGCGCGGGCGCTGGCGCTGCGATTCCTCGAGCGGGGCGGGCGCGGGACGGTGTGGATCGTGACGGAATCGGTGTTCTCGATGGATGGGGACGCGGCCGACCTGCGCGGGCTGGCGGCGCTGCGGGATGAACTGACGGCGGACGGCGCGGGCGCCGCGCTTGTGGTGGATGAGGCGCACGCGGTGGGCGTGCTGGGTGAGACGGGCGCTGGGGGGGACGAGGCGGCGGGTCACGTCGCGGATATCTGCGTGACCACCGGGAGCAAGGCGCTGGGGAGCCTGGGAGGCGTGGTGACGGGGCCGCGGATCGTGCGCGAGGCGATTGAGCATTTCGCGCGCCCGTTCATCTACACGACGGCGGCGGCGCCGCCACAGGTCGCCGCGATGGAGGCGGCGATGGACGTGATGCGGGAGGCGCCTGAGCGGCGGCGCCGGCTTCTGCGCGTGTGCGGCGACGTGCGCGAGGGTTTGCGGAGGATGGGGTGGGATTGCGCTCCCTTCGAAACGGATCCGACGCCGATCATTCCGTTGATCACGGGGAGCGCCGACTCGGCGCTCGAGGCGCGCGAGGCTTTGCGCGAGAAGGGTGTGTTCGCGCCGGCGATCAGGCCGCCGACGGTGGCGCCGGGAACATCGCGCATCCGGCTTTCGCTGCGCGCGGACCTGACGGATGGCGAGGTGGAGCGCATTCTCGCGGCGGCGGGACACGCACGAAGACGGCTCGACATGAAGGAGCGCTCATGTCCCGCGGCGCCCGTTGTCGCGGGTGAGGGCGGCGGATAGGCTGGATACGACTCTGAGAGGCACAGGGGGTCTTTGAAAGGAGCGTTCCATGACTCTTCGCACTGCGTGTGTCCTGACCGGTCTGTTTCTAGGCGTTTCGGGGGCGCTGGTGACGGGCTGCTCGTCCGGCGCGACGAAGGACGGCACGACGTACAAGTACGAGTTCGGCACGCTGTCGGCTTCGATCGATGCGTCTCTCGACAAGACGTACGACGCCGCGGTGAAGGCGCTGGAATCCTTCGAACTCACCGTGAGCGAGAAGGCCAAGGACGCCTTCCAGGCCCAGATCGAAGCGAAGGACGCGCTGGACAAGAACTACCGCGTGAAGCTGCAGCGCGTCGGCGACACGGTGACCAAGGTCTCGATCGGCATCGGTTCGTTCGGCGACGAAGCGAAGGCGTCGCAGATCATGAGCAAGATCGAGTCGCTGGCGACGGGCGGCTGATTCGCCGCGCTTCGCGCGGCTCACCGTTCGACGGCGGCGCGCCGCTGCAACTGCTCGCGCTGCAGGACCGTGACGTACCGGCAGATGCGATCGACGACGAAGCGCATGTGGCCCGGGTTGTGGCTGAAATCGAAGGCCATGCCGGCGTAGGTGCGCTGCTCGCTGTCGATGTGCGTGTGCGCCAGCCGCGCCGCGACAGCGAGCGGCGCCGGAATGTGCGGCAGGAGGTTGATCGAGAGCCAGAAGAGGCGGCGCCCTTCGAGGCCCTGGGCGTGGCCGGGCTCGATGAGCAGACCCGCGCCGCCGCCGCCGACGTTGATGAGGCGGGCCGCCAGGGCGGGCCCGGTCTCCGGGGTGACGAGAGGCGGTTCCTCGGCCCGGAGGCCGGACCGGTTGGAGTCCTCGAGCAGTTCGATGCGGGCCTGGCTGGCGGCCTCGGCGGCGACGAGCGTTTTGGGGTCGAGCACGGCGCGGCAATCGACTTCCGGCAGTTCGAGGCCGACGGTCGAGATGCGGTAGAAGGATCGGCGCTGGCAGCGTTCGACGCGCGTCGGCATCTGCAGGCGATGGGCAAGGATGACGCGGTCGCGGGTGAGGCTGGCCTGCACGCGCCCGAGGTTGCGTGTCTCGAACATCCAGCGGTTCTGGCCCACGGCGATGACGCCGATGAGATCGATGCCATCTTCGAGGCGGATGGGCTGGCCGAGCGTCGAGGGCTGCTCGACCACGATTTCGGTGTCGGAGACGCTGAGGATGCGCACGCGCCAGATCAGGTTGCGGCCGACGGGATCCTGGTCGCTGCCCGAGGCGTCGCCATCGGGGAAGAATCGCGGCAGTGTGATCTCGAGCGCGCCGTTGCGCTCGCAGATCTGCTGAAGGCTGCGCCGCCAATGCTCTGTGCGTGATCTGGTTGCGGGCACGATGCTCCCCCTGCTCCGGCCGGGGCCTCGGCGGTGGGCCTTGACCCCGGCCTCCCCGTCATCGGCCCCGCTCCCGGCCCGCTTTACGACCGGTCGGGTGGTCGGAAGAGACCACCTTCTGGGACGGCTCGGCCACCCAAACGTGGTGAACCAGCAAAAAGGGGGGGTTGGGCCTTGTCCCGGGGCCCCGGTCCCATCAAACTGGCGGGGAAGAGGCTGGCTGAGGAGGAGGTCGTTGGCCCGCGGTCAGCCGCGGGCGTGGTGATGGCCTCCGCAAGGTCGGCGAGTCCGGAAGCGCGGCGACCGGACGGGAGGAGAGGGCGCGCGGGACAAGGCCGCCGGCGCGCTGCAACGTCGCCACCCGGGCGTCTCGGGGGGCGATGCGGATTTCGGCCGCCATGAACGGATCGACCGGCGGGTGCGCCCGTTCGGCGCTTCCATGAGCGAGGTGTCACACGTGAAAGGGATTGGAGCGATGAGAAGGATGCTTTCTGCGGCCGCGGCTCTGATTGCGGGCGCTTCGGCGTTCGGACAATCGGCGAGCCCCGCGGTGTTCGTGTGCAACAACGGGAATCTCGAAGGTTCGGTGACGTCGTACAAGGTGGGGAAGGATGGCTCGCTGGTGTTCAACGACCGCGTGATCACCGGCACGCGGCCGGCGGGAAAGACCTTCCATCCGGGCACCAACTGCCAGTCGATCACGATCTCGCCGAGCGGCGAGTTTCTGGCGATCGGGCATGGCACGTCCGCGACCCAGTCGGAGCAGTTGACGATCATTCAGATCGATTCGGACGCGATGCTGGAGATCTACGCGGTGCTGTCGGTGTTCGACAGCCCGATTGACGTGGAGTGGCTCACCGACACGCTGCTGGCGAGCACGCAGACGAGCAGCAATCCGTGCTTCACGAACACGTACAGGTGGGATCCGGGGCCGGGGACCATCACGTTCATCGATTTCCAGGCGACGGGTTCGTTCTCGACGTCGTACGCGAAGCACCCGACGCTGCCGATTCTGTACGCGAACAACTCGTCGGGGAACCAGATCAGCGTGATCGAGTACAACCCGATGACGGGGTTCCAGACGCTGGTTGAGGTTGAGCCGACTGTGGGCGCATTCCCGCTCGGGCTCGGCGTATCGCCCAACGGCAAGTGGCTGTACGCGGGCGGCGGCATCAGCGGCGGCGGGCACGCGGTGCTGGCGTATGAGATCGATCAGGTCACGGGCGCGCTGTCGGTGATCACGGGCTCGCCCTTCGTTTCGCCGGGCCAGTCGCCGAAGCAGGTGGCGGTGACGGGCGACAGCAGGTTTGCGATCGTGGCGCACGGCACGGATGCGACGGCGCGAGTGCTGGCGATCGATGAGAAATCGGGCTCGCTCACGGACACGGGGTTCAGTTACGACATCGGCCCCCAGGGGAGCATGGGCGAAGTGGCCACGTGCGGGGACCTGGTGTTCATCACGGATCGCGACACGATCACGGATGGTGTGCGCGGCACGCGGTCGTTCACGGCGCAGTCGAACGGGCAACTGGTGCAGAACGGCACGATCGTGGATTCGCAGGGGATCAGCCCGTGGAATCTGGTCGTGTGGAAGCCGGTTGTCGCGCCGCCATGCCCGGCGGATCTCGACGGGGACGGGGCGGTGGGCTCGGCGGACGCCGCGCTGCTGCTCGGCGCGTGGGGAACGGCTGGTCCGGGCGATCTCGATGGGAGCGGGACGGTGGGCTCCGGCGACGTGGCGCTGCTGCTCGGCTCGTGGGGGCCGTGCCCGGCGTGAGCGCGATCCCCGCTTCAGGTTTCAGGATGAACTGAACGCGTGCGCCTTGCGACGGCGGGGCGCACGTCTTGACCGGACCGATTCGAGACTTTGGAGGAGACCCAATGCGATCCACGTTCGCGATCAGCGCCCTTTCTCTCGTTGCGCTCACCGGGGCCGCGGCTTCCGCGGGTGAGCCGCACCGGCTGGTGGTCTATGTGTTCGACCAGGATTCGCACGCGATCGTGCGGATCGAGGACGCGAACGAGGACGGCGACACCACCGATGCGGGCGAGGTCACGTTCTTCTTCAACCAGTTCCAGCCGGGGACGGGGACGGGGAACAGCCAGGGGCTCTTCGCGGTCGGCCCGAATGAACTGCTGGCGACGGACAACTTCGAGCCGGACAACGTGGTGCGGCTGCGCGACCTGAACGGAGACGGCGACGCCTTCGACTCGGGGCTCGGGGAATCGTCGATCTACTGGAACGGGATGAACCCGGAGAAGATGACAATCACGAACCCGGTGTGCCTCTCGCCCGCGCCGGGCGGAAGGCTCGCGGTGGTTGACAACAACACGCTGGACACGACGCGGCCCGAATCGGTGTACATCCTCGACGACATGAACGGCGACAACGATGTGAACGATCCGGACGAGGTGACGCGGTTCTTCACGCTTTCGCCGATCGGCGTCTCGGCGACGACGACCTTTGACGGGGAGTTCGACAACGCGGGCGCGTGCTACGTATTCGACATCACGGACCCCAACCAGATCGAGCACATCGACCGCATCAACCCCGCGGGGACGACGAAGGTGCAGTGGATCCGGTCGGACGACCTTTTCTCGCTGACGGGCGTCTTCTTCGGGCCCTCTTTCAAACTCGAGCACAACGAGGCGACGGACGAGATCGTGGCCGCGGTGACGGATCTCTCGAGCACGGTGTACCTGGTCGGCCTCAGGGACGTGAACGGGAGCGGGTTCATCGACGCGGCGAACGAAGTGCGGCTGCTGTGGCGGGAGGGGACGAACGCGGACGGCGTGACGATCGGCTCGCCGCGGGACTTTGTGTATGCCGCGGACGGATCGCTCTTGTTCTGCGATTCGGGGATGGACCAGGTGGTGCGGCTGTTCGACGGCAACGATGACGGCGATTACAACGACCTGGATGAGACGCAGGTGATCTACACCGCGGCGGGGGCCGCGGGCGCCGGGCAACCGAGCGCGAACCAGATGCTCTCGATCGCGGTGGCGTCGGTCATCGCGCCGCCGTGCCCGGCTGATCTGGATGGCGACGGAGTGGTGGGAGCGAGCGACGTGGCGCTGCTGCTGGGCGCGTGGGGCATGCCGGGGCCGGGGGATCTGGATGGGAACGGGGTGGTGGGATCGGGAGATGTGGCGCTGGTGCTGGGGGCTTGGGGGGGGTGCCCGGGGTGAGGAAACGGTTCCGCTTCGCACCCTTACATTGCCCCCGTGGCAGACGTGCTGGACAAGGTTGCCGCGGCGTGGCGGCAGGCGCAGGAGGGGCGGCTGGAGGGGGCTCGGGTGGCCCTTTCGCGGCTGGCGGAGCGGCATCCGCGGAGCGCTGAGGTTCAGGCCACGCTTGGCGATGTGCTGGGCATGCTCAGGAGGCACGAGCATGCGCTGCATCATTACCGGGCGGCCCTGGAGGTGGTTCCGGGCGATCCGCCGCTGCTCGTGAGGCTGGGGACGGCGCTGAACGAGACCGGAGGGTTCCGTGAGGCGGCTGACGCTCTTGCCGCGGCTGTTGACGCCGGATGCGATGAGGTCGAGGCGCACAACAACCTTGCGTACGCCCTGCTCGCGCTGCGGCGTCCGGCCGAGGCTGCGCGGCGCTGCGAGGCGGGGCTGCGGTCGCACCCGGATCATCCGCAGTTGATCCTGAAGCGGTGTTCGGCCCTGGGCGAGATCGGCCGCGGCAATGAAGCGGTGGCCACCCTGGAGGATGCGGTTTCCCGGCGGCCCGACGACGTCGCGCTGGCTCAGGCCCTTGCGACTCGTCTGAACTATGTGGACAGCGCCGGCCCGGAGCAGGTCTTCCGGGCGCATCTGGAGTTTGGCCGGAGGCTTGAAGCGGCGTGCGGCCGAGCGGGGCTGACGCCGCGGAAGGGATCGGACGTGGGCCCCGCGGCCGACCGGTCGGGCAGGGCGCTGCGGGTGGGGATTGTCTCGCCGGACCTGCGCCGGCATTCGGTGGCGTACTTTCTCGCGCCGGTCATTCGTGCGCTTCACGCGCGCGACGATTTCGAAGTGATCGGGTATGAAACCGGCGGCCACTCGGATGAGCACACGGCGCGGCTGCGCGCCATGATGAATGGATGGCGCGAGGCATCGCGGCTGCCTCCCCGCGAACTCTCCGACCTGATCCGGCGGGACAGAATCGACATCGTGCTGGAGACCGCCGGCCTGACGCAGGGCGACAGGCTGGCGGCGCTGAGCGCCAAGCCCGCGCCCGTGATCGTGACGTGCATCGGCTACCCGAATACAACGGGGGTGCGGGCGGTTGTTGCGCGCGTTGTCGATTCGGTGACGGACCCGCCGGATGAGGCAGACAGACTCGCAACGGAGCGGCTCATCCGGCTCGATCCGTGTTTCTTGTGCTATGAGCCTCCACCGGATGCTCCCGATCCGGCGCCGGGGCCTTCGGTGCGAGGCGAGGGGCCGGTCTTCGGGTCATTCAATGCGCTGTCGAAAGTCACGGATTCCGTCATCCGCCGGTGGGCGAGCCTGCTGCGCGAAGTTGAGGGTTCGCGGCTGCTCATGAAGGCGGGCGCGCTGGGTGAAGAGGAGGTCCGGGTGGCGGTTGCGCAGAGGTTCGAGGCGCAGGGCGTGCCGCGCGAACGACTCACACTCATGGGATGGGCGCCGGGACTGGGGCGCCACCTCGAGCAGTACCGGGAGGTGGACGTCGCGCTCGATACGTTTCCCTACAACGGGACGACCACGACCTGCGAGGCGCTGTGGATGGGTGTCCCTGTGGTGTCTCTCGAAGGCGCATCGCATGCCGGGCGGGTGGGGGCGAGCCTGCTCGGAGCCATCGGGGCGTCAGACCTCGTGGCGCGGTCGGAAGGGGATTACGTTCTCGCCGCGGCTTCCCTGGCCGCCGACCGCGACCGGCTCGATGGCCTGCGGCGGGGCCTTCGGGCGCGGGCGCAGGGATCCCCGCTGTGTGACTCGCCGGCCTATGGCGCGCGGTTCGCCGAGGCCCTGGTCGGGCTCTGGAGGAGCACTCCGGGCCGCTGAAGCGGTTGGAGGGTCGGCGTCGGGGGCGGGCATCGCCCGATCAGGGGATGGCGGCTTTTCTCCACCGGCGGTTCCTAGTGAGGGCTTACTTTGTAAGCCATTGCCCGAGAATATCTTGCGCCATGTTTGTGGGCGGCGGTTTGGAGAGTTGTCACGATCGTGATAGAATCGCAGACCTATGAGCAAGAGCACGGCCGCGGCCCGTCCCCGCCGCACCTCCCGGTCGGCACGCAAGAAGACGACGACGGTCAGGAAGCCCGTCCAGAAGCCTAAACTCCGCCGCAAGTCCTTCCCCAACTACCAGGCGGCCCTCCGCTGCCTGCACGACCGGGTGGATTTCGAGCGGAGCCGGGCGGTCAGGCTCCAGCCGGACGTCTTCAAACTCGACCGGATGAAGGCGCTGATGGCGGCCCTGGGGAACCCCCAGGACTCGGTGCGCTTCGTCCACGTCGCAGGGACGAAGGGCAAGGGGTCGGTGTGCGCGATGACGGCGGCTGCCCTTGAGGCGTGCGGCTACGCGGTGGGCCTCTATACGAGCCCCCACCTCGTGGATGTGCGGGAGCGGGTGCAGATCAACGGGCACATGATCCCGTTCGCGGCGTTCACGAACATCATGGGGCGGTGCGCCGCGGCGGACGAGGCCGTCTCGGCGCGGCATGGCAAGTCGACGTTCTTCGAAATGATCACGGCGGTGGCGCTGTGCTGGTTCGCCGACCAGGCGGTGGACGTCGCCGTGCTGGAAGTCGGGCTTGGCGGTCGGCTGGACGCCACGAACGTCGTGAAGCCGGATGTCGCGGCGGTCGCGTCGATCAGCCTCGACCACGTGCAGCTGCTCGGCGCCACGCTGCCGGAGATCGCGAAGGAGAAGGCCGGCATCTTCAAGCCGGGCGTGCCCGCGCTCACGATTCAGCAGGAGCCGGGCGTCGCGGAGGCGATGAGCCAGATTGCGGAGAAGGTGGGCGCTTCGTTCGAGGTGGTGGGCAAGGACATCGATTTCTCCTATCGCTTCGAGGCGACGCCGAGCCTCGGCCCGCACACGTGCGTGTGCCTGAGCACCGACAAGAGCAACTTCGAGCACGTGAACGTGCCGCTGCCTGGCGAGCACCAGGCGCTGAACTGCGGCCTGGCGCTCGCGATTCTCGACAAGCTGCGTCAGCGCGGGTTCGACCTGCCGGAGACGACGGCGATCGAGGGCCTCGCCAACACGCGGCTGCCGGGGCGCATGGAGCTGGCGTGGACCGAGCCGCGGATTCTGCTCGACGGCGCGCACAACGCCTCCAGCCTGCAGGCGCTCGTTCGGTCGATCGGCGCTCACGTGCCTTACGATTCGATGGTCATGGTCTTCGGCTGCTGCGAGGACAAGGACGTTGACGAGCTGCTGCGTCGGATCTCGCTCGGGGCCGACAAACTCATCTTCACGCGCACGCGCGCCACGCCGCGGGCGATCGATCCGCGCGAACTGCAGCGCCGGTTCACGGAACTGAGCGGCAAGATGACGCAGGTGGCGGATTCCCTGCCCGAGGCGCTCATGCTCGCCAGCCGCGCGGTGGGTCGCGACGATCTGATCTGCGTCACCGGCTCGTTCTACCTGGTCGGCGAGGCCAAGAAGCACCTGGCCGAACTGGCGTCGAAGAAGAAGGCCGCCGCGAAGCACTGACCGGTCAGTGCCGGCGAAGACTCAGAAACACGCCGAAGGCGTACAGGGCCAGCGCGGTGATGCCGCCCCACACCACCGCAAGCCCGAGCGCAAGATGATTCTTCGCGAGCGTTTCGCCCCCGCTGATGGTGACCACCGCGCCCAGCCCCGGGAAGAAGCTCCACAGGTACACCGTGAGCGGCATGCCCTCGCGCAGCCGCATCGCCATCACGGCGCCGGAAAGCGTCATGATGAGGCATGACGCGGCGAGCGCGAAACGCTCGTGCTGGTTGGCCGTAATCTCCCGGCCGAGCAGCACGATCTCCCGGCGCAGGTCAGCCGCGGCCCTGGAAACGGGCTCAATCTCGCGGTCGGAGATCGCCTTATCGCCCATCACCAGCAGCGCTCCGGAAGGTTCGGCAAAGACGGATGGCGCGGGGTCGTTGGCCAGGGCCAGACCCTCAAACTCAAGGGCCGCCCGCCGTGATGCGCCGACTTCCGGCGTCGCGACGTCTTCGATCTCGAGCCGCACGAGCGATGCACCGGCGATCTGATCGACTTCAAGCGAGATCCATGCCCGGGCCGCGGTCTGGCGGCGCATTCCGCCGTCCGCGAGACGCCAGTTGAGTTCGATCGGCGATGAGGGCGTCATCGGCGCGAGCCGCCAGCGGTTTCCATCGGCTTCCACACCGGCCGCGGCAATCGAGACGGATTCGCTCTCGCCGCGCACGAGCCGGAGGCGGCGCTCCGCGGCGAGGGCGGCCGCGATTTCATCGACGGCGAAGCGCTCCGAGATCGCAGCGGCAAGTCGGCGGCGGCGGCGATCGACGTCGCCGCTTGCATCCGGATTCTCGCGCATTCGCTCCAGTTCAAGCGACGTCTGGAAATTGATCCGATCCCTGAACCCGTGCGGGAAGACGATGGGCCTGAGCGGCTGATCGCTCATCTCAATGAACATTCTCTCGGCGTCCCAGCCCATGGCGCCGCGCAGGCGCATGGCCACTTCGGTGGCGTCTTCACCGCCCGCGGCGGGCCTGATCCACACCGCGGCCTGCTCGGCGACGACCCCTTGCGCGGCGGCTCCATCGGCGTCGGCGGCGACCGCGACCACGCCGCGCAGAAGGAGCGGCGACGCCCCGCCCGGCTCCGGCGGGAGCGCGTGCGCCTCATCGGCGTGGATGAGAAGGCCTTCGATTTCGACCGCCTCGCCGCCCTTGATCGCGTCGATGATGATGGAAGTCGCGTCGCTGCGCACCAGTCGCTCCATTTCCCGAAGGAACCGCGGGATGGCGAAGTGCGTGAGCGCGGCGAGCACGATGGAGGCAACCAGGCCCACCGCCGCGGCCGGGGCCAGCAGCGATTTGTGGCTCACGCCGCCGCTCATCGCCGCGACCGACTCGTTCTCCGAGGCGAAGCGATGGAACACGAGCGTCGCCGCGAAGCCCGCCGCGAAGGGGAGCGCAAACTGGCTCATCGGGACCATCGCGAGCAGCATGAACTTCGCGGCGCTGACCGGGCCGATCTCCCCGGAGGCGAGCGGCTGCATGGCCGCGGCGAACGAGATCACGACCACAAGCGCCGCCGCCGTGATGACCAGCAATCGGACAACGTCCGACGACAGCATCCGCCAGATGGTGACCGGGGCGCGCAGCACTCAGGCGCTCCCTGCCGCGCAGGCAGCGCTCGATGTCATCCTGGCGTCTGTTTGCCGCTCGAAAACGCGCATGGCCGACGCATCCTCCGATGCGCGCCTTCGAAACGTCACAGCGTCGCCGAGGTGTACGGCAGCAGGCCCATGAAGCGGGCCCGCTTGATCGCCTGGGCGATCATGCGCTGCTCGCGGGCGTTCACACTCAGGCGCTTGCGCCCGTAGATCTTGCCGTTCGGGCTCATCATGCGGCGGAGGGTCTCGACGTCCTTCCAATCGACGTACTCAACGCCTGCAGCGCTCTTCTTGACGGCCTTGACCGGTGTGCTCGGGCCGAAACGGGAGAATCGACTCATCTGAAACAAGCCTCCGTCGTGGTCTGAGGCCCGGGGCGGCCCGGGCGACGGGTGAGGGGGTTGATATCGAGCCCGGAAAGGTATCAGGGGTCGGGGCGGGCGACAACCGCAGAGCCACCTGGGGCCGGGGCCGGGGGCCCGGCCTACCGCTCCCGGGACAGGACGGCCTGAGCGAGATCCTCCAGCAGGGCCCGGGCGGGGGAGGGCCTCAGTGCCGTCAGGGCGGCCCGGGCCTCGGCGACGAACCTGGCCGCGGCGGAAAGGGCGTGCTCCAGTGAGCCGGTCGCCTTGAGGGCAGCCAGAACCGCGGCGTGGTCCCGGGGGGAGCTGTAGTCCTCAAGGAGGGCCAGCGTCTCGCCGCGGCGGGCCGGGGTGGCGACGGCGAGGTGGTGGATCAGCGGCAGGGTCAGTTTGCCCTTTTCGAGATCCTTCCCGAGCGACTTGCCGACCACACGCTCATCGCCGGTGATGTCGAGCAGGTCATCGCGGATCTGGAACGCCACGCCGATGCACACACCGAAGTCGCGCAGGCGGCGGCGCAGGTCTTCGTTCGCCCCTGAGAGCCACGCCCCGAGTTCACACGCCACGCCGATCAGCGATGCGGTCTTGCGGCGGATGATCTCCTCGTAGGTCGCCTCATCGAGCGAATAGTCGTCGCGGTGGTGCAGTTGAAGGAGTTCGCCCTCGCACACGCGGCTCGTGATCTCGCCGATGAGCAGCGCCGCGAACTGCGACTCGAGGGAGGAACAGAGGTGAAACGACCGCGCGATGAGGTAATCGCCGAGGATCACCGCGGCTTCGTTGCCGCGGAGGTTGTTGATCGTGGCGCCGCCGCGGCGGGTCTCCGCGTCATCGAGCACGTCGTCGTGCACCAGCGTGGCGACATGCACCATTTCCGTCACGGCGGCGAGCGTGAGGTGGGCCTCCGTGAGCGGTTCCGCGGCGTCAGCGGGCGCGGCCGCGAGGCCGGCGAGGAGCGTCATGGTGGGCCGTAGCATTTTGCCGCGGTATCGCTCGACGTGGCGGCACAGGTCCTCCACGGGCGGGAGTTCGGAGCGGAGTTGCCGCTCGAAGATCTCCTCGACCCGCGAGAGGCCGGCGGACAGCGTCGCCGCGACTGCGGCGTGCTCGGGCGCGAGATCGAGGAGCGTCGGCATCGGGTGAGGATTCCGGGAGGGCGGAGGATTCTAAGAGGCCGCTTCGCCTCCCGCCATGCGAGCGGCCCGCTTCAGCCCTGTCGCCTCGACCATCGCGCGAGGCGCATTGCCCGCCGCGGCCTCCGGCGGCCAGCCGATCCACTCGAGGTCGCGAGCCTCCTCGAAGCGCCGCGCCATCACTTCCAGGGCCTCAGGGTTGTCATCCACGAGGATGAAGCGGCGACCGAGTTCGAGACACGCCGCGCCCGTTGTGCCGCTTCCGGCGAAGAAATCGAGCACGAGGTCGCCGGGATTGGATGACACCGTGACGATGCGGCGGAGAATGCCGAGCGGTTTCTGCGTCGGGTAGCCGGTGCGCTCCGGACCCGAAGTGGGCACGATCGTGTGCCACCAGACATCAGTCGGCGTCTTGCCACGGGCGGCCTTCTCCGGCCCGACCAGGCCCGGCGCCATGTAGGGGATGCGGTCCACGGCGTCGAGGTTGAACGTGTGGCGGCGCGGATCCTTCACGTAGAGGAACAGCGCATCGTGCTTGGCGGGCCAGCGGCGGTCTCCGCGTCCGCCGTAGTCGTAGGCCCAGATGATCTCGTTCAGGAAGCAGCGCCGCCCGAAGATGTGGTCGAGCAGCACCTTGCAGTAGTGCGATTCGCGCTGATCGATGTGGAAATAGAGCGAGCCGGTTGGCTTCAGGACTCGCTTCGCTTCGAGGAGCCGGGGCTCAAGGAACGCGAGATAGTCATCGAAGGCGTCGGCAAAGCGCCGCGTGCCGATCGTGATCTCGTGGTAGCGCGCCCCGGCGAAGCCGATGCGGCCTTCGGCCGGTCCGGCGCCGGCGATGCGCTGCGCCCGGATCCGCGTGTGCGCGCGGTCGCGGCCTGTGTTGAAGGGTGGATCGATGTAGATGAGGTCCACCGATTCATCGGCGATCGTCCGGAGCGCCCCAAGGTTGTCGCCGAAGACGATGCGGTTCGCGGCCAGCGCGGCTTGCGGGGAATCGGCGCCGGCGCGGCCTTCACTTCTCGGCGACGATGTAGCAGATCCAGCCGGGGTCGCTCTCGGCCGTTTCGACCGGCTGGAAATCGCCGTCGCCCTCGCCTGTTTCCTCATCCGCGCCTTCCCAGTAGATGGTCGCCTTGCGGAAGCCGGCCTCATTCAGCAGTTCACGCAGTTCGGGCAGGCTCCACAGGCGCCAATGGTAACTGAACGCCTTGCGCAGGCGCGAGCCGTCCTTGAAGCGGAAGTGGATGTGGCAGGTCATGTGGCTCGTGATGGGATCGAACTCCGCCTGATCCCACACGTAGGTGAACCCGCCGCAATCGCGGTCCTCCGTGATCGTCCGATGCGCTTCCCACCCGCCGTAGGCGTCAAGAAAGAGAATCCCGTCGCTCTTGAGCGCCTTGTGCGCGGCCTTGAAGTAGGCGAGCAGCGTGGCGCGCTCCTTAAAGAGCCAGTAGGAAAAGTTCATGGCCAGGATCGTGTCGGCCGGCTCGGGCCGAACCGTCATCACGTCCTGATTGAGGAGCGTGAGCCGCTCCTGCGCCTCAGAGGGCAGGGCGGCGAGGTTGTGCTCGCGCCCCCACGCCAGCACATCGGGGTCGAGATCGACGCCGATGGCCCGGTTCGTCTTGCGCCGCTTCACCCACTCGCACGATGTGTTGGCCGTGCCGCAGAAATCCTCACGAAGGAGGGCGGCCTTGCGGCCGCGGGTTTTCTCGAAGATTTCGTCGATGAAATCAATCTCCGACTCCACGTCCTGCACGGACTTCTGGTAGAGGACGTGGCGATCGGCCTTCTCGGCCTGTGTCGGCTTCTTTAATGCGCCGCGGCGGCGCGAGGCGTGGCGCTTCTTGCGGGCTACCGATGGCGTCTTCGTTCTGCTCGGCATGGGGCGGGAGTGTAAGCAATCATGCCCGAGGGCGCCCGCGGCATCGAGGTACACTGCGAATCATGCCCCACACCGAGCCCGCCGCGGCATTCGTGGACGCTGCCGAGACCAGCGTGCTGTGCGCCGACTGGCTCGACGCCGCGCGGGGTCTGGCTCCTGAATCGGTGGACCTGGTGTACGCGGATCCACCCTTCAACACGGGGCAGGCCCGCGCCGACCGCGCCGGCGCTTTCGAGGACTCGTGGCCCACTCCGGCGGACCACATCGCGTGGCTCCGCAAGCGGCTGGAGGCCACGCTGCCCGCGATCAAGCCCGCCGGGAGCATTCTGCTCCACGTCGATTGGCGGACCAGCCACCATGTGCGGCTGATGCTGGACGATGTGCTCGGCGCCGACCGCTTCGTGAACCACATCGTGTGGTCGTACGGGCTGGGAGGATCCTCGCCGCGGCGGTTTGCCCGGAAGCACGACGACATCCTGTTCTACTGCCTGGACCCCGACCGCTACTACTTCGAGCCGCCGCGGATTCCCGCGACGAGCCGCCGGATGCGCGGGCTGACCAAGAAAGCCACGGACGTGCTCGATATTCCCGCGATCAACAACATGGCCTCGGAACGGACCGGCTGGCCGACGCAGAAGCCGCTGGCGCTGCTCTCGCTGCTCATCGGCGCGTGCGCCCCGCCCGGCGGACTCGTGCTGGATCCGTGCTGCGGGTCGGGAGCAACGCTGGTCGCCGCGACCGGGCTCGGCCGCCGGGGGACCGGCTTCGACATCTCCCCGGACGCC
This sequence comes from uncultured Phycisphaeraceae bacterium, assembly GCA_964529265.1. Classification (GTDB taxonomy): domain Bacteria; phylum Planctomycetota; class Phycisphaerae; order Phycisphaerales; family UBA1924; genus CAZGVW01. Next base: position 20,832 of record CAZGVW010000018.1, on the reverse strand, counting down.
GTGGAACTGACACGCCGCCGACTGGCCGGCGCCGACGCCGTACACTCCCGCCCGTGACCTTCATCTGTGCGCCGATTCTGGCCGGCGATGTCGAATCGGCCCTGGCCGACGCCCGGCAGGCCCGCGCCATGGGGGCGGATCTGGTCGAGTTCCGCGTGGACCACCTGTTCCACGGGGAACACGACGATGAGGGCGAGCGCGCGGTGCTTGAACTCGTGCGGGAGTCTCCGCTGCCCTGCATCGTGACGTGCCGGCCCACGTACGAAGGCGGCGACTACGACGGGGACGAAGCGTCGAGGATTGCCCTGTTCGAGCGACTGGCCGCCCTGGGCGCGGAAGCGGGCGGAACGCCTCCCCGCTACGTCGATATCGAACTGGCGGCGCTGGAGCGGTCGGCGAATCTCCGGCAGAAGGCCCTGCTCGCGGTCGAGCATCCCGATCAGCCGCGAGAACTCGCGACATCGATGATTCTCTCGATGCACGATTTCAAGGGCAGGCCCGCCGGGCTGCTGCGCACGCTGGAGCGCATGCGGCGCGAGCCCGCGGCCAAAGTGCTCAAGATCGCGTGGATGGCGCGCTCGCTCCGCGACAACCTGGAGATCCTCGATCTGGTTGCCGAGCGGGATCGGCCCATGATCGCGCTGGCGATGGGGGCCGCGGGGCTCATGTCGCGCGTGCTTGCGCCGAAGTTCGGCGCGTTTCTCACGTTCGCTTCGGTGCGGCCGGCGGCGGTCACCGCGCCGGGCCAGCCCACGATCGAAGACCTGCTCACGACGTATCGCTTTCGCGCGATCAATCCGGCGACGCGGGTCTATGGCGTCATCGGCTGGCCTGTGGAGCATTCGCTGTCGCCGCTCGTTCACAATGCGGGGTTCGGCGCGCTCGATCCCGATGGCCCGGGGTTCAACGGCGTCTACCTGCCCTTGCTGGTGGCGCCTGAGTGGGAACCGCTGAAGGCGACGCTCGGCGCTCTCGTTGATCATGAGAGACTTGATTTCGCCGGCGGGAGCGTGACGATTCCTCACAAGGAGCATGCGCTGCGCTTTGCGCGGGAGCGCTCGCAGGAAGGGTGGGTTGTCGATCGAATCGCAACGATCGCCGGCGCCGTGAACACACTCGTGCGCCTGGACGGCCCCGCGGTCCGAGCCGGGGCCGCGTCGGCGCCGAGCGCGCGGTGGCTAGCGACGAATACGGATGCGCCGGCCGTCGCGGCGTGCGCGCGGTCAGCGCTTGGTGACAACCTGGCCGGGCGGCGCATCGCGATCATCGGCGCCGGCGGCGCAGCGCGCGCCGCGGCGGCGGGGCTTGCGGAAGCGGGCGCAAACGTTTCCCTGCTCAACCGCACGATGGAGAAGTGCGGGCGGCTCGCCGCGGAACTCAACGTGGCGCTCGCGACCGCAGGGCTCGAGGCGCCGCCGATTTCAGCGGCGCCGATCGACGACCTCGAGCGGACGTCGTGGGACATGATCATCAACTGCACCCCCGTGGGCATGCGGGGCGGCCCGGCGCCCGACAGCCTCCCGCTCGACGAATCGATCCTCGACCGCATCGGGCCGGACACCGTCGTCTTCGACACCGTGTACACGCCGCGGCTGACTCCCCTGCTTCGCGCTGCGCGCGAGCGCGGGCTTCGCACGATCGAGGGCGCGAACATGTTCGTTCACCAGGCCGAAGCGCAGTTCCAGTTGTGGACCGGCCGAGGCTCGCCCGAGGGGCTGTTTGCGCGCATCGTGCGCGAGCGGCTGAACGCGGATTCCGGCAACCCGGCGTAACCCGCCCCTCAGTGCTGCCTGCCGTCCGCGCGGATGGAATCCCGCCTTTTCGCCGCAATCCCATCCGCGGCCAGCCACGCCGGAAGCGGCCTCGGTCGGCCCGTCCGATCGATGCACGCCAGCGTGCTCGACGCCGTCGCGATGAGCATGTCGCCCACGCCGCGATCCGCGCCCGGGCGGGCCGGCCGCCACACTTCGTATTCGTGGTCAATCCGGGCGCGACCGCCGCCGGAGACGCGAGTCAGCAGCGACAGCACATCGTCATACCGCGCGGGCAGCCGATACCTGATCTCCAGCCGCGACACCGCGAGCAGAACCCCGGACTCCTCGAGGTCCCGATAGGAGACACCGCTCGGGCGCAGCAGTTCCGTCCGCCCCATCTCGAGCCACGCGATGTACGACGCATGGTGCGCCACGCCCATCGGGTCGCACTCGCAGTAGCGCACGCGGACCTCGATGCGTCCCTCAGCATCGGGCGCCGCCCCCGGCGCCGGACCTTCGCGCTGGTGTGCGGACGTCATGGCGCGATGGTCGCCGGGATGACGCTCGTTCGTCAAGCCCCCGCGCCCACGGGCTCGGGCTCGGCGACCTCGGGGGGCGCTTCCGACGGCCTTCGCTTCAGTTCCTCGGCCGCCTTGCGCCGCCGAATCGCGTCCTCCCGCATGCGCTCCGTTGTCCTGAGGCGCAGCACAGCCGGCATGCTGATCACCGTCGCCACCCACACGAGCGCAAGGCCGGTCGCCATCACGAATCCAAGCGACCAGATGCCCCGGTGCGAACTGATCATCATGCACGCAAAACCGATCACCGTCGTCAGCGTTGTCAGCGAAATGGCCCGACCCGAGCCCCCGGCCAGCCCCGCGGGCTCATCCAGCGGCTGCTGCCGCCAGCGATGCACCGCGTGCACTCCCGCATCCACGCCCATGCCGATGATCAGCGGCATCACGATCGTGTTCGCGAAGTTCAGACTCACCCCGGCGATCCGCATGAGCGCCAGCAGCAGCAGCGTGCCCAGCGCCACCGGCGCGAGCGAGCACACCGCATCCACGACGCTCCCGAAGTCCAGCCACACGATCAGAAAAATCGTCACCGCCGCGAACAGCGCCGCCAGCAGGTACGCCCGGTTGATCACGCGCGTCGATTCATAGATCTGAATCGCCGGCCCCGTCGCCTGTGGCGCGGCCGCCAGCGCCGCCTGGGCGAACGGATTGAGCCGCTCCGGACTCAGCGGACTCTTCTCCTCGGCGCCGGCGCCCACGATCGCCGCGGGAAACGCCTGGAGCAGGTACTCCCCGTTCACACCGATCCACTGCTCGCGCAGCGCCCGGGGCAGATCCTCCGCCAGCGGCGGCCGCGCGCTCCGCAGCGCCGCGAGCCGCTCGAGCAATGCACTACGATCCCACTCAGACGCCCGCTGCGCCCGCTGCGCCTGCTCATCCGTCAGGTTCGCCACCAGGATCGCCGCCTGCGTCAGCGCATCGTCCTCCGCGCGCCACCGCCGCACGAGCCTTGCCGCGGCGTCGCGGACATCCGCGGCGGACGCCGACGCCGGCGGCGCAGCGCGCGGATCGGGAATCGTCCGCAGAATCGCCCGCTTCTCCTCCAGCTGGTCGGGGAACAGTGTTCCCGCGCCGCCCACGTTCGCCACGACCTCCAGCGACCGAAGCGTCTCGGTCAGGCGCTGGGCCTCCTCGCGCTCCTCAGCCAGCACCACCGCGTGCCACACCGATTGCTCGTCATCCTCCTCCAGCCGATGCTCCCACACCGCGCTCTCCGCGCTTGCGGGCAGCAGCTTCATCAGGTCCGGATCGTACCTCACACCGGAACCGATCCACCCGCACACGATCGCAAGCCCCACGCACACGCCGGCGAACACGCGGGCGCGACGATCGATCACATTCAGCGCCCCGCCCATGAAGGGCTTGCTTTCCCCCCCGCGCCGAGCCCGCAAGCGCCGCTCCGGCGCAGGCAGAACCTCGAGCATCGCGGGGAAGCACGTCATGACGCTGATCGTGCACAGGATCACGCCCCCCGCGGCAATCACTCCCATCTCCGCCACGCCCTTGAAATCCGTGAACGCCGTCGCCGCGAATGCCGCGGCCGTTGTCACCGACGCCGTGAGCACACCCGGACCCACCGCACGGAACGTCTGGGCGATCGCCGCGGGCATATGGGCGTGATCCGGGTGCACCAGTTCAAGCCGCGCGATCAGGTGGATCGCCGTGCCCATGCCGAGCCCGAGCAGCATCACCGCGAACACGACGCTCAGCAGCTGCAGATGACCCACGCTCAGCGTGAGCCAGCCGAACGACCACGCCACACCGATGAGCAGCGACCCGATGGCCATGAGCGGCACAATCGCGCCGCGGTAGACGATCATCATGAGCGCCACGATGAGCGCCAGCGCCAGCGCCGTGGCGCGGGAACTGTCGGACATCGCCTGCTCAGCCTCATCCGCCTCGAGAACGGGCACGCCCGTCACGCCTGCCTCGATCGCCGCGAACGCGGGCTTCACGCGCAGCGACCGCAGGTGCGACCGCAGCGCCTCGACCGCCGCCCCCTGGCCGAGCACGCCATCCTCTTCCCCCGCGGGCGCCGCGAAGGACACCAGCACCACCTGCAGCGCCCCGCTCCGCGTGATGAACCATTGCATCGGCGGCGGCTGCTCGAGCACGTGCTCCGCCCCGCCCCGCGCTGCCGCGGCGATGCGGGCCAGCAGGCCCGTCAGCTCAGCCCGGTCCTGCTCGCTCAGGCTTGAGGCAATGGTCGCCAGCCCGATTAGTTCCCCCGGCCCGGACGACGCCGCCACCGGCGCGGCGCGGCGCATTTCCCGGGCGACCTCCTCGACCTTCTCCCAAGGCTCGGCCAGCAGGAGACCGGGCGGCGCCTCCTCAGTCGGGAATCCCGCAAGCACGAACTCAAACCGATCGTCCCCGCGCAACCTCTCGACCAACTGACCGACAAACGCCTCGATGGCTTCGGGATCCGCGCTCGCACGGTCGATCACGACCACCGCGTCGTCCCAGTGCGGGAACTCCCGCTGGTACTCCAGATAGCGCTGCTGCCAGGGGAGCGAGCGGTCGATCAGGTCGCTCCGGTCCGCCCGAAACTCAAGCCGCTCGACGGCCAGAGCGATCGATGCCGCGGCAAGGCCAACCGAGACCGCCAGCACCAGCCAGGGCCTGCCCGTGGCCAGGTTGGCCCAACGGGTCAAGAATCCGTCCCGCCCGCTCTTGCTCAGCCTCCAGATCACGCTTGGAATCGTCCTTCCACGGAACCCCTTTGGCAAGCCTCTCGCAGTCCTCTTCACTCGCCATGGGGGAGGCTTGGAGGTCCCAGGCTCTCGTTTCTGGTGATACCGGTGGAAATACCGCACCAGGCCCCCCTCGACGACGAATAAGGTAGGTGCGGGCCGGTCCAAACCCCACCCTGCCCGGCAGGGGGTTCACCCCGCCCGCCATCCCGGAGCGCCGGAAATGCTCGCCGATCCCTCGGTCCATTGGTTTGTCGCCCAGGTCCTGGCGGCCATCGCCGCCTACCTGCTTGGTCGGCACGTCGGCCGGGATTCCCCCTCCTGGGGTGAGGTGGCGCTGCTGTGCGTGACCATCCTGACCATCGGCTGGGCGGTCCGGGACATGGCGCAGGGCGCCATGCTTCGTCTGGCGCCGCTCGATTTCCTCGTGTACACCGAAGGCACGCTGATCGTTCCGCCGTTCATGCTTATCGCGGGCGTAATCGCGGGCATGGCTGAACGCAGCCCGCGGCGTCTCTCGGGGGCGCTCCTTGGGGCGTTCGGGCTCGCGTACCTCGGCATGAACGGCGCTTGGATGGTGACGCCCCGCGTTGTGGTCGAGCACGACCGGCCCGTCCTCCTGAGCGGGGGCGTGGTGGCTCAGACGCGTTCGGATACGTGCGTCGCAGCCTCGCTCGCCACGGCGCTCCGGGCGCCCGGCATCAACGTCAACGCGACGGAGGCCCAGATGGCCCGGCTGGCGGACGTGCGCGCCGGTCGGGGCTCCACGATGCTGCGCGCGTTGCGCGCAGCGCGGGTGCGCCTCGCGTCCGCTGCGGCGGGCGTCGAAGCGACGCTCGTGAACTGCTCCGCGGCCGAAGCGGTCGGCGCGTCATCGACCCGCTCACCCGCTCTCGTCACCGTTCGTTCGGGCCTCAGCCGCAACCACATGGTCGCCCTCATGGGCCGAACCGGAGACGGGCGCGCGCTGATCGCAAACTCCTGGTGCGGGTCCGAACTCGGCGCGGCGGACGGGCTCCCGCTCGGCTATGCCACCATGCCCCTTGAAGAGTTCGCGCGCATCTACAACGGCGCTGCGATTGTGTTCTCGTCGAAGCGCAGCGGCCCAGGGCTTGCTCGGCGTCCGTTCATCGCCTCGGCGGCCCATGCAGCCCCCGCGCCGGTCGGTGAGCCGGTGTGCGCGGAACCTCCCGAGGCCGCGCCATCCGAAACACATCCGGCGCCGGACGAAACTGCTGATGCGCCTGCGGGCGACGACAGCGGCGTCTGACCGGCCTTTCACATCGATTTCAAGCCTGTTTCATTTCCCCGGAGAAGATCCTTTCAGAGGGCGCGATGGACATCGCACTCCGCGCACCGACCGCGGCCCTCATGTGAAAGGAGCCATCCCATGCTCGGTTGGGCCCTTGCATTCCTCGTGATCGCGATCATCGCGGCGGTGTTCGGTTTCGGCGGCATCGCCGCCGGCGCCGCGTCGATTGCGCAAATTCTGTTCTTCCTGTTCCTGATCCTCTTCGTCGTGTCGCTCATTTTCTCTCTGGTGCGCGGGCGCTCGCCACGCGCGCCGATGTGACGCGGCGATTCGTTGATCCACGTTCCGAAAGGAGTTGATCATGTTCACCCGACAGCGCTTGTTTGAAATCCGGGGCCGGGGCGCCGCGACACTCGCGATCGCGTCCATGCTCCTCGCCGGCGCCGCGGGGCTGGCCTCATGCGACGAATCCACCTCCGAAGAAGTCGAAGAGGCGGTCGAGGAGACCCAGGAAGCCGCCGAAGAGGCGGCTGATGAGGCCGAAGAGGCCATCGACGAAGCCGCGGACGAGCTGGACGACGCGGCCGACGAGGCCACCGACCCCCCGGACGACTCCGGCGCACATTGATCGAAGCTCTCCACTCCCTGCCTTCGTTCCAAGCCGCGCCCGCGCTCAATCAACGCGGGCGCGGCCTCTGCGCGCATCCTCTCCTCCCCCGGCCCAACTACCATGCCGACGTGCACACGCTCACCGAGTTGCGCGGCATGCTCGAAGCCCGCGGCCTCTCCCCACGCAAGGCCTTCGGGCAGAACTTCCTCATCGATCAGAACCTCCTCCGCAAACTCGTGGATGCCTCCGGCGTGCGCGAGGGCGACGTCGTGCTCGAAGTGGGGCCCGGCGCCGGCGCCCTCACCGAAGCCCTCCTCGACCGCGGCTGCCAGGTCGTCGCCTGCGAGATCGACCATGGCCTCGCCGACCTCCTTGAAGACCGCTTCGCCGAGACGGCCACCGGAAGGCTCACGCTCATCCGAGGCGATTGCCTTGCCTCCAAGCGCTCACTCAACCCCACGCTGGTCCGCGCCTTGTGCGGCCGCTCCTTCTCCCTCGTCGCAAATCTGCCCTATGGCGCCGCCACGCCGCTTCTCATGACGCTGCTGATCCAGCGTCGCGAGTGTGGAGCGATGCACGTGACCATTCAGAAGGAAGTGGCCGACCGTCTGCTCGCCCGGCCGGGCTCGAAGGACTACGGCGAACTGAGCGTCGTCGCCCAGGCCGCGGCAAGCATCGAGAGAATCGCCACCGCGCCACCGGAATGCTTCTGGCCTCGGCCCAAGGTCACGAGCGCAATGATTTCCCTCCTCCGGCGCAAGGATCCTCCATGCCCTGATCTCAGCGGCCTGGCGGAGTTCACCCAGCCGCTGTTCCAGAAGCGCCGAAAGCAACTCGGCGCCATCCTCGGGAGAGGCTTCCCCTTCCCGCCCGATGTGCAGCCTGCGCAGCGCCCGGAGGAACTCTCGGTCGAGCAGTTCATCGACATGATGAATCGCGCTGCGTCCAGGTGACCGTTCGGTCAGGCCTCTCCGCTCGCGACCACCACCGGCGCCGCTGGGGATGCGCCGAGACGCGCCGCCTCGGCCCCGTTCAGCCGGTTCCCCATTTCGTGCATCGCGTGGAACAGGGCATTGAACGCCAGCACGCCGCCGATCGCGCCGAACAGCGCCCATCCCGTCACCTTCTGATCGAGGATGGTCCATACGAACTGGCCCACGCACAGCGCCGAAACGATGAGGAGCGTCGGCTCCCGCCTCACGTACTGCACCACGAAGGCGCCGAGCGGGGCGCCAAGCGCCACGATCGGCGCCGCCGCCAGCCAGTTCGCGAAGACCTCCGGCTGAACGGTTCCCAGCGCGGCGTTGGTAGCGATCCCAACCACCGAAGTGAACGCCATGATGATGACGGACGTCGGGATCGCGATCTTGAGATCGGTGCGGAAAAGCACCACCAGCACCGCGTAGAGCAGCATGTCAATGCCCACACCCGTGATCGATGCGATGAGCCCGCCCAGCACCCCCGCCGCAAGGCCCAGGCGCCTGTCGAGCGCCGCGACGCTGCATCCGTGCCCGTGTGAAGCAACGATCTCCTTCAACCGCACGAAGTGCATGATGCCGAAACTCGCCCAGATCACTGCGAAAAGGATCTTGACGAAGAGCCCCGGCGCATAGGGCGCCACGAACGCCGCGCACAGCGGCGTCGCGATGAGCGAGCCGAGCATCGCCCACCGCAGGAACCGCCACGCGATCTCGCGGCGCATCGCGAGGATGAAAATGCTCGCGGAGACCATCCCGATCGATTGCACCGCGAGCCCGAAGTTCCGCCCGATGTCCGCCGGCTGATCGAACAGCAGCACGAGAATCGGGAAGCCGACCGTGCCGCCGCCCATGGGCGTCGAGCCCGCGACGTACGACCCCGCCGCCATGGCCGCGGCGATCGGCCAGTGCTCCTGCACGATGGCCCACCGGTCGCCGCCGAAGACCAGCAGCGACCACACGGTGTAGAACACCGCGAGCCACAGGAAAAACACCCAGGGATGCTTCTTCCGCCCAAGAGCCGCCGACGCATTGGCGCCCACGACGCCCCCTCCAAGTTCCTGTCAGGTCCGACGGTTCACTTCTCCCCCACCATCGCCGCGTTCGTCGGGAATCGCTGGATCGCATTCAGCAACTGCTCCACCTGCATGTGCGGCGGCATGGAAAGCAGCCGCCGCCGCAGCGCAGTAATCGTCTCCAGTTCCTTCGGAGACATCAGCAGGTGCTCCTTCCGCGTGCCGCTCGCCGCCAGATTGATCGCCGGGAACAGCCTCCGCTCGGAGATCTTGCGGTCGAGAATCAACTCCATGTTCCCCGCGCCCTTGAACTCCTCGAAGATCACCTGGTCGCCCACGCTGCCCGTATCCACGAGGCACGTCGCCACCACCGTCAGCGAGCCGCCCCCTTCAGTGTTTCGCGCCGCGCCGAAGATCTGCCGCGGCACGGTCAGCGCCTTCGCGTCAAGGCCGCCCGTCATCGTCCGGCCCGAGTTGGCGTGCCGGCGCGAGTTGTTGAACGCGCGCCCGATCCGCGTCAGCGAATCGAGCAGGATCACCACGTGCTTGCCCGCCTCAACCATCCGCTTGGCGCGATCGAGCGTCAGAATCGCCAGGTTCACGTGCCGCTCGACGTCCTGATCGTTGCTCGAGGCGATCACCCGCGCCGGCGTGTTCCGGCGGAAGTCCGTGACCTCCTCCGGCCGCTCGTCGATGAGCAGCGCGATCACCTCCACATCCGGGTGGTTCACGCTCAGACCCTGGGCGATGTCCTTCAGCAGCGTCGTCTTGCCCGCCTTGGGCGGCGAGACAATGAGCGCCCTCTGCCCCCGCCCCAGGGGGCAGAACAGGTCGATCAGCCGGCATGAAGGCGCGCAGCCCGGGTGCTCCAGAGTCAGCCGCGGCTGGGGATCGATGACCGTCAGGTCCTCGAACGCCGGCCGCCCGCTGAACTGGTCCGGAGCGATCCCCTCGATCGTCAGGATCTGGTCCACCACCGGCCGGGACACGCGGGCGCCGCCCCCACGCCCCCTCCTCCGCCTCCGAGGCTTGCGGTCAACCACTTCCACCGTCACTTCCTGCCCGTGCCGGAGCGGGTAGCGCTCCCCCAACGCCATCGGGACGAAGGGATCGCTCGCGCTCTCCACGAGGCCGTCAGCGAACTGGCGCACACGACCCTCGGCGCGCTCAGGCCACTCAAGAATGCCTGTCACCACTGTCATCGTTTGGTTTTCGATCGAGTCCCCACGGGCACGGCGGGTTCGGAAATCCCCGGACCGCCACATCCGCAGTCGCCGAATGGATTGGAGCATGCCGCCGCGGCTGAGTCAAGCGGCGCTCCGACCTCGCGGCCCCGGCGCCCCGCGGCAATCCTCAGAATCGGCGCCTTCCGGACCCTTCCTGAGCCCTGATTGCCCGATTGCACGCGCTTTCCGGCGCGTGTCGCTAGCATTGGCCCCGCGCCGTCGCCACCTCCTCTCCACTTGGGCAACGGCGAGCACCGACCAGTTTTCGGACCTGCCCGGGCCCATTTGGCCCGTGCACGCGATTTGAGCCTGCGAGCGCATGGAAGTCTTCAAAGGCATCCCGGTCTCCCCCGGAGTCGTCATCGGCAGGGTCTTCGCCCTCGACGACGCCCGCCGCCGCATCCCCAGGCGCATCGTGCCGCAAGCCCGGCTCGAACGGGAGCACGAGCGGCTCAACGAGGCCCTCACCGCCTCAATCGATGAACTGAAAGCCCTCAGGGAGCGGGCGGAAGCGACCCTCGGCAAGGAGGCCGCCAAGATCTTCGCCTTCCATAGCGGCCTGCTCCAGGACGAGAGCCTCACGCGCCCCATTCACGCCCGGATCGACAGCGAGCGCGTCACCGCGGAGTACGCCGTCTCCCAGGAATTCCACCGCCTGGCGTCCCTGTTCGCCGGCATGCAGGACGATTCCTTCCAGACCAAGGTGGATGACGTCTGGGACCTCGATCGCCGCGTGATTCGCCACCTCATCGGCGAGCACATGAGCGAACTCGCCGGCCTGCACCACCAGGCCGTCGTCGTCGCCCGCGACCTCACCCCCAGCCAGACCGCGGCATTCGAACGGGACAAGGTCATCGGCTTTGCCACCGACGCCGGCGGCCTCACGAGTCACACGGCGATCGTGGCCCGGGCCCTCGGCATCCCGGCTGTCGTCGGCGTCGAATCCATCACACAGGCCGCCACCGACGGGACGCCGGTCATCGTCGATGGCGACCGCGGCGTGGTCATTCTCCACCCGGACGAGGAAACGATCGCCGAGCATCGCGCCTACATCGAGAAAATGCGGAAATTCCGCGTTTCTCTCTCAGAATTCGCGGAATTGCCCGCCGTCACCAAGGACGGCGTCCGCATCGAACTGCTCGGCAACATCGAGTTCCCCGACGAGATCACCGCCGTCCTCGAGCACGGCGGCGACGGCGTCGGCCTCTTCCGCACCGAGTTCCTCTACCTCACCAGCGAGCACGCCCCGACTGAGGAGCAGCAGTTCGAGGCCTACAGCAAGTGCGTCAAACTCCTCGACGGCCGCCCCCTCACCATCCGCACCTTCGACCTCGGTTCGGACAAGCAGACGCAGTCCCGGATGGAGGCCCCCGAGCGGAATCCCGCCCTCGGCTGCAGGTCGATCCGACACTCGCTCCAGAACCTGCCCATGTTCCGCACCCAGTTGCGGGCCATCCTGCGTGCCTCCGCCCTCGGCCCCGTGAAGGTGATGCTGCCGCTCGTGACCAACACCATCGAACTCCGCCAGGCCCGGATGGTCATGCGCGACATCATGGAGGATCTGGAGGACGCCGGCGTCCCTTTCGATCACAACATCCGCGTCGGCATCATGGTGGAGACCCCGGCCGCGGCCGTCATGGCCGCCACCTTCGCCCGCGAGGTCGATTTCTTCTCGATCGGCACCAACGACCTCGTCCAGTACACCCTCGCTGTGGACCGGACCAACGAGCGGGTCGCCATGCTCTATTCCGCCGCCCACCCTGCCGTGCTCCAGCTGATCAAGGAAGTGGTCCGGACGGCCCGCCGACGGCACGTCCGCGTCTCGATATGCGGCGAGGCGGCCGGCGACATCGAGTTCACCATGTTGCTCATCGGGCTTGGCCTGCGTAGTCTTTCCGTGACCCCCTCGGTGATCCCCTCGGTCAAGCGGATCATCCGGAGCGTCGATCTTCAACAGTGCGAGCGTCTGGCCCGCCGGGTCGGATCGTTCGATTCCGAGCGTCAGGTCGCGGCTTTTATCCGCGATCAGACTCGAGCAGTCATCCCCGAGGCGTTCGACGGCCGTACCGTCGAATGACCGCCCCCGTCAGGAGGGCGGACCCCCGGGACCAGTCTTCACCCCTCGGCGACCGCGATCTGCGGACCGGCCGGGAGGGCGCGGCCGCGGACGAGTCCTTCTCCGCCTTGTCGATTCTTCGGGATCCGAGGCGACCGGGAGGAACACTCGCACGCGGCTTCACAGCGGAACGCCCCGCGCCGCCTCCATGGCGGCTGGCGCTCCGGCCGCGGCCCCCAGGCCAACCCGCACGCGAAGCGCCGAGAGACCGAGCGACCCCGCGTGACGACACCCGTCACACATCACTCACCAACCGTCGGACCGAGCCCCTGCGCCGGCCCGCCGCCGACGTGAGCACACAGGTCGCCTCGCCACATCTCTGCGAGGATCCATTGCCCACCAATCGAATGCTGATCAACTACGTGCCCGGCGAGGAGTGCCGCGTCGCCGTCGTCTCCGACGGCCGGCTCGAAGAACTCCACGCCGAACGGCTCAACGCCGTGTCGCACGTCGGCAACATCTATGTCGGAAGGGTCGTGAACGTCGAGCCCGCCATCCAGGCGGCGTTCGTCGATTTCGGCCTCGAGCACAACGGCTTCCTGCACATCTCCGACCTTCACCCGCGTTACTTCCCCGGCGGCGACGCCGACCGCACGGAGCAGGTCGGCAAGAAGACGCCGCGGCGGAACCGTCCCCCCATTCAGGATGCGCTCCGCCGCGGGCAGGAGATCATCGTCCAGGTTCTGAAGGAGGGCATCGGCACCAAGGGGCCGACGCTCACCTCCTATCTCTCCATCCCCGGCCGCTTTCTCGTGATGATGCCGGACATGGACCGTGTCGGCGTTTCCCGCAAGGTCGAGGACGACGAACTGCGGCGAAAGATGCGGGAGATCCTCGATCAGCTGGAACTGCCCGACGGCTTCGGCTTCATCCTCCGCACCGCCGGGATGGACCGGAACAAGACCGAACTGAAGCGCGACCTCGCGTACCTCCAGCGGCTGTGGAAGGACATGGAGCGCCGCCGCGCCACCGGCGATAAGCCCCGCCTCCTCTACGCGGAGAGCGATCTGCTCGTCCGAGCGCTCCGCGACGTGCTGACGGCCGACATCCACGAGGTGGTGATCGACGACGTCGGCGCCCTCCATCGCGCCGCTCGCTTCATGAAGATCGTCGCGCCGCGCACCTCGACCAGACTCCTCCACTACGATGCGCACACGCCGATCTTCCACGCCTACGGCGTCGAGGAGCAGATCCGCCTCATCCACGCCCGCGAGGTGCCGCTGCCCTCCGGCGGCTCGCTCGTCATCGACGAGACCGAAGCCCTCGTCGCGATCGACGTGAACTCCGGCAAGATGCGCCAGCACGGCGACGCCGAAACCACCGCCTACAAGACCAACTGCGAAGCCGTCGATGAAATCTGCCGGCAGCTCCGCCTGCGCGACCTCGGCGGCCTCGTCATCAACGACCTCATCGACATGCGGTCGCGCTCCCACCAGCGCGATATCGAGCAGCGCTTCCGCAACAACCTCAAGGCCGATCGCGCCCGCTCCAAGATCCTCCCGATCAGCCAGTTCGGCATCATCGAGATGACGCGCCAGCGCATGCGCGGCAGCGTCCGCTCCGTCCACTTCGCGCCGTGCCCCGATTGCTCCGGCCGCGGCCTCGTTCAGCGGCCGGATTCCGTGGCGGGCGATGCGCTCCGCGATCTCGCCAGCGTGCTCCAGCACGAGCGCGTGCACCGCGTCGAGATGGTCGTCTCCCCGCGCGTCGCCTCCGAACTGCTTTCCTCCAAACGGCAGCGCCTCGGCCGCCTCGAGCGCTCGGCCGGCAAGCACGTTGACGTCCGCGTGAGCGAAACCATCCCCGTCGATCGCGTGGTGTTCTACGCCTATGACGATCGCGGCGCGGACATCGATGTGGACAAACTGCCGCGGCAGCGCCCCCCGCAGTCGCTCCCCGAGTGGCGCGATTCCGCCGAGACCGCCGACAATTGGGCCGTCGATCCGCTCGACGAGACCGCCGCGGCGGCCGCAGCAGCCGAGCCCGAACCCGAAGCCCCCGTGCCCCCCGAGGAACTCGAACTCCTCGATGCCGGCGACGAGGGATGGGTCGAGGAACCCTCCGGAGCGCCCGCACACGCCGACGAGGCAGGCAGGAAGAAGCGCCGCCGCCGTCGCCGACGCGGACGTGGCGAAGGCGAGCCTTCGGAGCCATCGGCAGCGCCGGCAGCGCGCCCAACGGCCCCGGTCCAAGCGGCGGAATCCGCCGAACCCGGCGCAGACGGCAAACGCCGCAAGCGCCGCCGCCGCAGACGCGGCAAGGGCGGCGACGCACTCGAGCCGGGACGTGAGCAGGCGCCGGCGCCCGCGCACGCCACCCCGCAGCCCAATGTCAGAGCCGATGAGTCCCGCGGCGAATCCGCCGAACCAGGGAAGCGCCGGCGCAGACGCCGTCGCGGCCGGGGTGGCGGTGGTGGTGGTGTGGGCGGTGGCGACAATGGTGGCGGTGCGCAGCAGAACGGCTCACCCGCGCCTAGGCAGACTCATGCGCCCATCCGCGACGGGCACGGCTTTTCGCCACGCGGCGATTCCTGGGACATCGCCCCCCAAGAACTACCGCGGGCGGCCGCATCGCCGGACCGAGATGAGCACGACGACGACTCTGACCACGACCACGCGCCTGATGTCCGAATCGCCGAGCCCAAGCCCGCGCAAGGGGCGTCCTCCCGCGACGATTCCTGGGACATCGCCCCACATGAAATCGCCCCGACACGCGCGGTCCAGGTCACGGCGCCCGAGTCGGACGACGATCCTGACGGCGAAGTGAATCAACAGGCGCCGGCCGATGAGCCCGCCAAGCCGGCGCGCAAGAAGCCTCGCTCTCGCCGCTCGCGCAAGACCGCGGCCAAGGGTTCGCCCCCTCCCGCCACGTCGAGCGGCGGCCAGAGCAAGGCCGCCAAGCCCGCGGCCGATTCAGGCCCGGACGCCGCACCCGCCCCGGAAGGCAAGAGCCGCCGGAAAACCCGCCGGCGCACGAAGAAAAAGTAGCCGCACGCGCCGCACAGAAAACGCCCCCGCGCAGTCACGACGCAGGCTCCGGCGCCGCGGCTGCGCGGGGCTTATTCTCAGGTCGATGCCCGAAACCACCCGCCTCATCCTCCTCGGCGCCACAGGCTCCATCGGCCGCCAGACGCTCGACGTCATCGAGGCCCTGAACCGCCTCGCCGACCGCGGCGAGTTCGATCGTCGCTTCGAAGTCGTCGGCCTCGCCGCCAACACCAGCGCCGAGACGGTCTTCGAGCAGGCCTCTCGCACCGGCGCGCGCCACGTCGCCCTCTCGAACGGCGGCGAGTGCCCCGCCTCCGCCGCCGCCCGCCGCGCCGGCGTCGAAATCCTCCGCGGGCCCGACGCCGCGGAGCGCCTCGTGCGCACGGTTGACGCGGACATCGTCCTCGCCGCCATGGTCGGCGCCGCGGGCCTGCCCGCCACGCTCGCCGCCCTCGAACTCGGCCGCGACGTCGCCCTCGCCAACAAGGAGACGCTCGTCGCCGCGGGCGCGCTCGTTGTGCCGGCCGCGCAGCGCTCCGGCGCGCGCCTGCTCCCCGTCGATAGCGAGCACTCCGCCCTCTGGCAGTGCCTTCCGGCGCACTGTGTGCCGCCCTGCGCGCTCGGCGCCGATGTCAAACGCCTCATCCTCACCGCCTCCGGCGGCCCCTTCCGCACGCGATCGAAGCAGCAGGTCTACGACGCCACACCCGAAGAGGCGCTGGCGCACCCCACGTGGAACATGGGCCCCAAGGTCACCATCGACTGCGCCTCGCTCACCAACAAGGCGCTCGAAATCATCGAGGCCCACTGGCTCTTCGGCGTCGAGGGCGAGCGCATCGATGTCCTCGTGCACCCGCAATCGATCATCCACTCCTTCGTCGAGTTCGCCGATGGCTCCACGATCGCGCAACTCGGCGCTCCGGACATGCGCACGCCCATCCAGTTCGCGCTCGTCTTCCCGGATCGCCCCGCCGGCTGCGCCCCCGCCATCGATTGGACGCGTCTCCCCCGCCTCGATTTCGAGCAGCCCGATGTCGATCGCTTCCCAGCGCTCCGCCTCGCCTACGAAGTCATCGACCGCGGCGGCGCATCCGGCGCCGTCTTCAACGCCGCCAACGAAGTCGCCGTGCAGGCGTTCATCGATCACGAAATCCCCTTCGGCCGCATCCCCGAACTCGCGGAGGAAGCCCTGCGCTCCCTCATCGGCGATCGCGCCCAGCGCCCCCTCGCCTCACTCGCCGAGGCCATGGAGGCCGACGCCGAGGCGCGCCGCTTTGTCGCCTCAAGACTGAACAGCGCTCCAACCCGCGCCGCGGCCGCGCGCTGAATCCACCCCCGGTCATTCCACATGCAGTTCACACGAACCCCAGAAGGCGTCGCGATCGAGCGCCCCGGCGCCGCGCCCCTCCCCATCCGCCACATCGTCGCCGTCGGCCGCAACTACGCCGAGCACTCGAAGGAAATGGGCGCCGAAGCCCCGCCCGAGCGCCCCATGCTCTTCTGCAAGAGCCCCGCCGCGCTGGCCCTCACCGGCGACGAGATCGTCATCCCGAAAATCTGCCAGGACCGCCCTCAGGTCGATTTCGAAGGCGAACTCGGCTTCGTCATCGGCAGCCCCGCGCGCGACGTTCCGCCCGAGCGCGCCCTCACCCACGTGCTCGGCTACTGCATCGTCAACGATGTCTCCGCCCGCTGGTGGCAGAAGCAGGGCGCCGGCGGCCAGTTCTACCGCGGCAAATCCTTCGATACCTTCTGCCCCATCGGCCCCCGCCTCACGCCCGCCGCGGAAGTCCCCGATCCCCAGGCCCTGCGCCTCGTCACGCGACTGAACGGCGACGTGATGCAGGATGCGCGCACGAGCGACATGATCTTCCCCGTCCGCACGCTCATCGCCGAACTCTCCCGCGGCTCAACGCTCCTCCCCGGCACACTCATCCTCACCGGCACGCCCTCCGGCGTCGGCGCCGGCCGCACCCCGCCTCGCTTCCTCACCGAAGGCGACGAAGTCTCCATCGAGATCACTGCCCTCGGAACCCTCACCAACCGCGTGCGCCGCGAAGGCTGACCGATCCTCAGGGTGGCGCGCCTTCGGCGCTTGGGCGCCACTCAACGCCGTGAACTGAACGCCACGAGGCTGAAGCCACGGACGGGGAAGCCCGTTGAAACGGGCTTGAGGCACGAGATCCCGGCGCCGGACCACGGCTGAAGCCGTGGCCTCCAAGCGAGCAAGACCGTTGAAACGGCCTGAAGACGTGGCGTTGGCGTCCGGTTCACGGCGTTGGGCGCCACTGGTGGCTTGCCCACCAGTGAATCGCGCAGCAGCCTCGCGCACTGCTCCGCCCCCCATTCACCGCATTCCTCCCCTCCCTATAATCCCCGCTCTCCCCGCGGAAACCCCACAAAAATGACGCTCTCCTCAACCCACATCCGCCGCCAGTTCATCGACTACTTCGTGAAGGAGCGCGCCCACACCTTCGTCCCCTCTTCCCCCGTCGTCCCGCACGAAGACCCCACCCTCCTCTTCACCAACGCGGGGATGAACCAGTTCAAGCCCATCTTCCTCGGCCAGACCGCGCCCGGCTCCGAGATGGCGAAACTGAAGCGCGCCGCCAACAGCCAGAAGTGCATCCGCGCCGGCGGCAAGCACAACGATCTCGACGACGTCGGCAAGGATCTCTACCACCACACCTTCTTCGAAATGCTCGGCAACTGGTCCTTCGGCGATTACTTCAAGGCCGAAGCCATCGAATGGGCGTGGGATCTCCTCACGCGCGTCTGGAAACTCGATCCCGATCGCCTCTACGCCACCTACTTCGAAGGCTCCAAGGACGAAGGCCTCGAACCCGATCGCGAAGCCTACGACCTCTGGCGCCGCTTCCTCCCGGCGCAGCGCATCCTCCCGGGCAACATGAAGGACAACTTCTGGGAGATGGGCGACACCGGCCCCTGCGGCCCCTGCTCCGAAATCCACTTCGACGGCCGCCCCGACAGCCAGCGCGCCACTGAACCCGGCTACAACCGCGTCAACCGAAGCGATCCGGACGTCATCGAAGTCTGGAACCTCGTCTTCATCCAGTACAACCGCACCGCCCCCGGAGGCGCAGGCCTCAAGCCCCTGCCCGCGAAACACGTTGACACCGGCATGGGCTTCGAGCGCATCACCCGCGTCATCCAGGGCAAGGCCAGCAACTACGACACCGATGTCTTCACCCCCTACTTCACCCGCATCCGCGAGATCTGCAACGCCCCCGCCTACTCAGGCTCGCTCACCGAGCCGCGGGATATCGCCTACCGCGTCCTCGCCGACCACATCCGCACGCTCACCTTCGCCATCACCGACGGCGCCGAGCCCTCCAACGAAGGCCGCGGCTACGTCCTCCGCCGCATCCTCCGCCGGGCCGTGAAATACGGACACCAGAACCTCGGCGCCCGCGGCGGGTTCCTGCACCAGCTCGTCCCCACCGTCGTCGAGACCATGGGCGAGTTCTTCCCGGAACTGCGCAAGAACCCGCAGCGCGTGATGGATGTGATTCGGGATGAGGAGGAGTCGTTCGGGAGGACGCTTGAGCGCGGCATCGCGCTCTTCGAAACCGCCGCGCGCGAGGCGTACGACTCCTTCGCGAAATCCACCTCACGCACCACGAAGAAACCCCTCGTCTCCGCCGAAGACGCCTTCAAACTCCACGACACCTACGGCTTCCCCATCGATCTCACACAGATCATGGCCGAAGAACGCGGCATGACCGTGGATGTCGAAGGCTTCCACCGCCTCATGGAGGAAGCCCGCGAACGCGCCCGTTCAGGGGGAGGCGCGACCGGCGAGGCTGCGCACCCCGCGCTCACGCTCCCCGGCGACGCCGTCGCGCGCCTCCAGCGCCTGAACATCAAGCCCACCGACGATCAGCCCAAGTTCACACTCAAGCAGACTCGCGCCACCATCCGCGCCATCTGGAACGGCTCGGACTTCGATGAATCCGCGGAGACCGCCGGCGTCCGCCCCACCGATCGCCTCGGCCTCATCCTCGATCGCACCAACTTCTACGCCGAAATGGGCGGACAGGTCGGCGATAGCGGCCGCATCGCCGTCTCGCGCGAATCGCGCTCCAGCGTGCGCAGCGCCGGCAACCCAGGCGAGTTCCGCGCGGAGGAAACCCGCGTCTATGGCGGCTACGTCCTGCACTTCGGCCGCCTCGTCAAGGGCGAGATCCGCGTCGGCGACGATGTGGTCTGCGAACTCGAAAAGCCCCGCCGCCAGGCCGTCATGGCCAACCACACCGGCACGCACCTGCTCAACTTCGCCCTGCGCGAAGTCCTCGGCGAAGGCGTCGATCAGAAAGGCTCCCTCGTCGCGCCGGATCGCCTCCGCTTCGATTTCTCCGCCTCCGCGCCCATCGCGCCCGAGCAGACCGAACGCATCGAATCCATCGTCCGCAGCCAGATCTCTCTCGATCTGCCCGTCTGCGCCGACACCGCGCCGCTCCCCCTCGCCAAGCGAATCAACGGCCTCCGCGCCGTCTTCGGCGAGGCCTATCCCGACCCCGTGCGCATCGTCTCCATCGGCGCGCCCATCGGGGCCCTCCTCCAGTCGCCCGATTCCTCCGACTGGCGCCGACTCTCCATCGAACTCTGCGGCGGCACGCACGTCGAATCCACCTCTCAGATCGGCGGCTTCGCCATCATCGAGGAGTCCGCCGTCGCCAAGGGCGTCCGCCGCATCGTCGCCCTCACCGGCGCCGCCGCGGGCGATTCCCTCTCCCGAGCCGAGTCCCTCGCTTCCCGCGCCGAAGCCGCGGGCGCGAAACCCGATGACGCCCTCGAAGCCGAAATCGCCGCCATCCAGCACGAACTCACGCAGATTGTGCTCCCCGTCGCGCAGCGCCGCGGCATTTCCGCTCGCCTCGAATCCCTCCACGACCGCGTGAAAGCCGCGAAGAAGAAATCCGCCGCGGCTGGGCGCGATGCCGCCGTCGATCTCGCCCGCCGCATCGCCGATGAGCACACCGGCCGCATTATCGTCGCTCAGATCGATGGCGCCGGGCTGGAGCGCGAAGCCCTGCTCAGCGCGCTCGATTCCGTGCGCTCCAGGCGCACCGATTCCGCCGTCATGCTCCTCGCGCCCGATGCCGAATCCGGCAAGGTCACCATCGTCGCCAACGTCCCCAAGCCCCTCATCGACAAGGGCCTGAAAGCCGGCGATTGGGTCCGCGAGGCCGCACAGGCCTGCGGCGGCAAAGGCGGCGGACGCCCCGATTCCGCTCAGGGTGGCGGAACCGATGTCGCCAAAACACCCGCCGCCGCCGACGCCGCCCGGCGCTACGCCGAATCGCGCCTCGGCGCATAGTCGAGGTTTGCTCTAGGGGCGCCGTGGTGCAGCCGCAACCTCAAAGGGTGCCGTGGGGGGGGCGCCCACCCAAGCCTCGGCCTGCCGTTTCTCCGCAGCCGGTCACGGTTCGCGCGTCGTCGCGTTCAGGCAGCTTGCTGTTGCTTGTCGAGCGCCAAGCTCAACAAGACTTTCTGAACCGACGACGTTCCCCACGGCCCGCCTTGCGCTGTCTTGATTCCATCAGCGTTCAGCCGGTCCGCGATCGCCTGTAGGGTAGCGCTATTGGCCCGCTCGTGGGCT
>CAZGVW010000017.1:0-8931 GCA_964529265.1 uncultured Phycisphaeraceae bacterium | reverse complement strand
CGCACATGGGGATTGAACGGCCGACATTTCACGAATCGTGGCGGCGTGTGGCGGCGCTGAAGCCGCGGCTGCGCACGGGCGTGAACGTGCGGCGGCAGCCGATCCGCGGCGAGGTGTGGCATGTGATCGAGGATCCGTCGGGTCGGCAGTTCTTTCGCGTGAGCGAGCCGGCGTGGCGGTTCATCGGGATGCTGGATGGGCGGATGGAGGTGGCGGAGGCGTGGCGCGCGACGAGCGAGCAGTTGGGGGACGATGCGCCGACGCAGGGCGAGGCGATTTCGCTGCTGGGGGACTTGTTTTCGTCGAACCTGCTGCACGGGGACGTTCCGGCGGACGCGGAGACGATGTTCCGGAAGGGGCGGAAGCGGGCACAACGGGAGATGAAGGCAAGGCTTTCGAGTCTGTTCTTTCTGCGGATTCCGCTGATCGATCCGGATCACTTCCTGACGCGGTGGGCGCCGGTGGTGGGGTGGCTGTTCACGCCGGTGGGGCTGGTGTTGTGGCTCGCGCTGCTGGCGGCGGGGGCGTGGTCGGTGGCGGGGAAGATGGATGCGCTGACGGCGGGCGTGGGGACGGCGCTGGCGCCGGGGAACCTGGCGGCGCTGGGCGCGGTGTTCGTGCTGCTGAAACTGTTGCACGAGTTCGGGCACGGATTCGCGTGCAAGGTGTTCGGACTGCGGAACGGAACGGGCGGCGCGGTGCACACGATGGGCGTGATGCTGCTGGTGTTCATGCCCGTGCCGTATGTGGATGCGACGAGCGCGTGGGCGTTCCGATCGAAGGCGCAGCGGGTGGTGGTGTCGGCGGCGGGGATGATTGTCGAACTGGCGGTGGCGGCGGTGGCGGCGATGGTGTGGGCGCGCACGGCTGAGGGGACGGTGATTCACGCGGTGGCGTGGAACGCAATTTTTCTGGCGTCGGTTTCGACGCTGGTGTTCAACGGGAATCCGCTGCTGAGGTATGACGGGTATTACATCCTGTCGGACCTGGTCGAGGCGCCGAACCTGGCGCAGCGCTCGATGGAGCAGGTGAAGGCGTGGGTGAAGCGGCGGGTGTGGGGCGTGAAGCGGGCGCAGGGGCCGGCGCGATCGGGGCAGGAGGCATTCTGGCTCTCGACGTACGCGGTGTGCGCGACGGTGTATCGCGTGGTGGTGCTGGTGGGGATACTGCTGTTCATTGCGGATCAGCGGTTCCTGCTGGGGGCCGTGCTCGTGCTGTTTGCGGTGGTGGCGTGGGTGGCGCTGCCGATCGGGAAGTTTCTGCACTATCTGCTGGTGAATCCGGAGCTGGAGCGGACGCGTGTGCGCGCGGTGTGGAGCACGGCGGCGGTGATCGGGGCGCTGGTGGTGGGGCTGGGGATGATTCCTGCGCCGGATTACATGCGCGCGGAGGGCGTGGTGGAGCCGGCGCGGATGGCGATCGTGCACGCGGAGGCGGAGGGGGTGGTGACGGGGGTGGCGGCGTCGGGGACGGAGGTGGATGGGCGCGCCGAGGGAATCGGCGCGGCGCTGGTGAGCGCCGAGAGCGTGGAGATGGAGTTGCAGCGCGAGGCGCTTCTGGCGGAGCGCAGGCGGCTGGAGGCGGAGCGGCGCGTGGCGCTCGCGGGCGACGCGGCGGATGCGCAGCGGCTGACGCGGCAGATCGCGGTGGTGGAGGAGCAGATCGAGTGGGTGGAGCGGAACATCCGGGCGCTGGAGGTGCGTGCGCCTGTGGCCGGCGTGTGGGTGGCGCCGGAGGCGGACCGGATGGAGGGGGCGCACCTGGCGCGCGGGCAGCGGCTGGGGCTGGTGGCGAGTCTGGATGATGTGCTGGTGCGCGCGGTGGCGAATCAGAGGCAGGCGGCGCTGCTGATGGAGGAGGCGGGCGAGGCGGTGGAGATGCGCGTGCGCGGGAGGCCGGCGCAACTGCTCAGGGGACGGGTGCAGCGGATTCTGCCGGCGGGGCAGGAGACGCTGCCCTCGGCGGCGCTGGGGTATCTGGCGGGGGGCGGCGTGGAGACTGATCCGGAGGACGAAGAGGGGCGCGCGGCGGCGGAGCCGGTGTTCGAGGTGCGGATTGCGCTGGATGAAGTGGAGGCGGGCGCGCTGCTTCCGGGGCAGCGGGTGATTGCGCGGTTCCGGCTGCACGACAGACCGTTGCTCGCGCAGTTCTGGCGCGCGGTGCGGCAGGTGGCGCAGGAGCGGTTCCGTGTCTGAGGGGGCGCTGATCGAGCTGCGGGCGGAGCAGTGGCGGGCGCTGTCGCGCGCGGAGGCGCGGGTGGAGCGCGCGAAGGGTCTGGATGCGCTGTGGCACGGAGCGGTGGGGGGCGCACGGCGGATTGCAGCGCGGGCGGGGCGCGGGCTGGGCGCGGCGGAGCGCGTGCTGGCGCTGGAGGGGGAGTATCGGGGAATGTCGGCGGGGGCGTTTGGCGCGGCGGCGGAGGCGCAGCGGGAGGTGTTTCGGCGCGGGAAGGATTCGGCGGAGGACGTGGCGCGGGCGTTTGCGCTGGTGCGCGAGGCGGCGCGGCGGGAGTTGGGGCTGCTGCCGTATGCGGAGCAGGTGGCGGGGGGGCTGGCGATGGCGCGGGGGTGCGTCGCGGAGATGGCGACGGGCGAGGGGAAGACGCTGACGGCGACAATGCCCGCGGTGGTGGCGGGGTGGCGCGGGCGCGGGTGCCACATCGTGACGGTGAATGACTACCTGGCGCGGCGGGACGCGGAGTGGATGGCGCCGGTGTATCGCGCGTGCGGCGTGGACGCGGCGTGGATTGCGCAGGATGCGCCGCCGGAGGTGCGGAGGCGCGCGTATGCCGCGGACGTGACGTATACGACGAGCAAGGAGGTTGCCGCGGATTTTCTGAGGGATCGGATCGCGCTCGGGCCCGCGGCGGGGTTGGCGGCGGCGCTGCTGCGGGGTTCGGGTGCGGGGAATGGAAGCAGTGGGGGTGGGGGGGGGCTCGAGCGGCTGGTGATGCGGGGGTTGAACGCGGCGATCGTGGACGAGGCGGATTCGGTGCTGATCGATGAGGCGGTGACGCCCTTGATCATCGCGGGCGCGGCGCCGAACGCGGAGATGACGGAATCGCACAGGCAGGGGGAGATGATTGCCGCGGGATTGATGCGCGGGCGGGATTATCGCGTGAATGAGCGGTATGGAGAGATTGAACTGACGGATCGCGGGCGGGATGCGCTGGATGAGCAGGCGGAGCGGCTGGGGGGCGTGTGGAGCGGTGTGCGGAGGTCGGAAGAACTGGTGACGCTGGCGCTGACGGCGCGGGAGTTGTTCCTGCGCGGGAAGAACTACCTGGTGCAGGATGGGAAGATTCTGATCATCGATGAGTTGACGGGGCGGTTGATGCCCGACCGGACGTGGCGGGATGGTCTGCACCAGGCGGTGGAGGCAAAGGAGGGGCTGGAGATCCAGGCGCCGAAGGACACGCTGGCGCGGATCAGTTTCCAGCGGTTCTTCAGGATGTACGGGCGGCTGTCCGGGATGACGGGGACGGCGCGGGAGGAGGCGGCGGAACTCTGGGCGACGTATCGGCTGCCGGTGGCGGTGATTCCGACGCACCGGAAGTGCAGGCGGATTGAAGAGCGGGATCGCGTGTTCGCAACGGCGGAGGCAAAGCGGGGGGCTGTGGAGCGCGCGGCGGTGGAGATTCACGGCAGGGGCGCGCCGCTGCTCATCGGCACGCGCACGGTGGCGGAGAGCGAGCGGCTGAGCGCGCGGCTGAGCGCGATGGGGCTCGAGCATGCGGTGTTGAATGCGGAGCGGCACGCAGAGGAAGCGGCAATCATCGCGCGGGCGGGGGAGGCGGGTCGGATCACGATCGCGACGAACATGGCGGGGCGGGGAACGGACATCAGACTCGGCGCGGGCGTGGCGGAAATGGGCGGTCTACACGTGATCGCGACGGAGCGGCATGAATCGAGGCGGATTGATCGCCAGTTGTTCGGGCGCGCGGGGCGGCAGGGCGATCCGGGCTGGGCACGGGCGTTCGTGAGCCTGGAGGATGAGTTGCCTGTGCGCTTTGCGCCGGCGATGGCGAGCGCGGCGAAGCGGTGGGCGGATGCGGATGGTGAGGTTTCGGCGCCGGGGGCGCGGGCGCTGTTCGGCGCGGCGCAGAAGCGGGCGCAGAAACTGGCGCGGCAGAGGCGGCGAGCGGTGCTGAGGTCAGACGATTGGCTGGAGGAGGCGCTGGGGTTTGCGGGGCGGGAGTTTTGAGGGTGAGGCAATGGGGAGTGGGCAATGGGCAATGGCGGAGGGGAAGAGGGATCGCTGGGGCGGATCGGGCAGATGAGACGGAGTTTCATCGGCCAGGTGCAACTTAGTCTCAGTCCACGGTGGCCGATATGGGTCTAGCGTTCTTCGCTGCAGACCCATGGACCTTGCGCCTGCGACGAATACGGGTGTGAACAGCGTCCCGGCGGCCGCTTCTGGAGGCGGCGCCGGCGACGGGTTCTTTGCGCGCGCGTTTGAGCCGTGGTTTCAGTTGCGGGCGGCGCTGACGGCGGGGGGGCTGCTGCTGGTCGGGTTTCTGCTCGAGTGGGCGGGGGGGCTCGAGTGGGGGCGGTGGCTGGTGTGGGCGAGCCTGGCGATCGGGATGGTGTATGGCGTGAAAGCCGCGGCGGAGGCGCTGCGCGAGAAGAAGGTGGACATCGATGTGCTCATGGTGCTCGGCGCGGGGCTCGCGGCGGGCGTGGGGCATCCGGAGGAGGGGGCGCTGCTGCTCTTCCTCTTCATTCTCTCGGGCGCGATGGAAGACCTCGCGATGGAGCGCACGAAGCGCGAGGTGGAAGCGCTGCACGGCTTGATGCCGAAGGAGGCGCTGGTTCAGCGCGATGGGGAGTGGGTGTCGGTCGATCCCGGCGCGGTGGCGCAGGGGGAGCGCATCCGATTGCGCGCGGGGGACGTGATTCCGGTGGATGCGGAGATCGCGCTCGGAACGTCGTCGATCGATCAATCGACGCTGACGGGCGAGCCGATGCCGCGGGACGTGCGCGAGGGGGAGGAGATCTACGCGGGCACGGTGAATCTCTCGGGCGTGATCGAGGCGAGGGCGCTGCGGCCGGCGTCGGAATCGAGCCTGCAGCGGGTTCTGAACATGGTGATGGCGGCGCGCTCGCAGCGGGAGCCGGTGCAGCGGATCATCGACAGGCTGAGCCAGCCGTACACAATCATCGTGCTCATCGCGAGCGTGGCGACGCTGCTCGCGTGGTGGCTCGTATTCCGCGACCCGCTGGTGGACGCGGCGTACACGGCGATCACGCTGCTCATCGTGATGTCGCCGTGCGCGCTGATCATCGCGACGCCGACGGTGACGCTGGCGGCGATCGCTCGCGGGGCGCGGGCGGGGGTGCTGTTCAAGGGCGGGCACGCGATCGATGCGCTCAGCCGCGTGGGCGCGGTGTGCTTCGATAAGACGGGCACGCTGACGCTGGGCGGCCCGCGGATCGTGGATTTCTACCCGGTGGCGTGGTCGTCGCCGGAGGAGATGCTGGGTCTGGCGGCGGGGATCGAGGCGGATTCGACGCACCCGATCGCGCGGGCGGTGCGGACGTTTGCGGAATCCCGCGGCGTGGCGGCGGCGGCGGTGGGGAACGTGCAACTGGCTTCGGGCAAGGGGCTGGTGGGCGCGCTCCAGGGCGACGAGGTGCGCCTGGGCTCGTTCCGGCACGTGGAGCCGATTGTTCCGGTGTGTCTGCGGGCGCACACGCGGGAATCGCTGGCGCACGCGCAGCGGACGGGGCGGATCGCGGTGGTGGTGGCGCGCGGGGGCGAGCGTGGCGGGGCGGCGGTGCTGGCGATGGCTGATCCCTTGCGGCCGAGCGCGCGGGCGGCGGTGCGGGCGCTGCACGATGAGGGCGTGCGCCCGGTGCGGATGCTGACGGGCGATGCGCGGGACACCGCGGAGATCGTGGCGCGGGAGGCGGGGGTGGACGGGTGGGATGCGGAACTCTTCCCGGAGCAGAAGGTGGAGGTGGTGGGGCAGATGCGCGCCGCCGCGAAGCGCGGGCGGGAGCGGCGCTCGGGCGTGGCGTTCGTTGGGGATGGCGTGAACGATGCGCCGGCGCTGGCGGCGGCGGATGTGGGCGTGGCGATCGGCTCGATCGGCTCGGGCGCGGCGCTGGAATCCGCGGACATGGTGATGATGGGTGAGAACCTGCTGGCGGTGCCGTGGGCGATCGGGCTTTCGCGGCGGGCGCGGGGGATTCTGCGGTTCAACATCACGCTGGCGCTGACGGTGATCATCGGGATGGGGGCGGTGGTGCTCGTCGGCTCGCGCACGGGGTGGCGGCCGCCGCTGAGCGCGGGCGTGCTGGCGCACGAGGGGGGGACGATTCTGGTGGTGATGAACGCGCTGCGTCTGCTGTGGGCGCGCGGGTTTGCGCGCGAGGATCGCCTGGCGGAGGGAAGCGGTGCGGAGGCTGATGATGCGCGGCGGCGGAGGCCGGGTCCGGCGCGGATCGGGCAGGCGGCCGCGGCGGCGTAGGGACCTCCCGCAAAAGAGCGACCGCGGCTGGACGCCCGGTCACTCAGGGACGTCCCGCCGCGGCTTCGCGTGGATCGAGATTGTGGGCTCGCGGTCAGCCGTCGATGGCATCGACGGGGCGGGTGTCGTTGCCGCCGGCGTCTTTGCCGCCGGCGAGGGCTTCGCGCAGGGCGCTGGCGATGGCGTGGTTGGCGCGGGCGGTGGCCGTGCGCACGTGCGCGGCGGCTCGCTCACGCGCGGAGACCACGATCATGATCACGTCTCGCGGCGCCTGCGCCATGCGCAGCGCCTGAAGGCACTCGGCGAAGATGCGGTGAATGTGGACTTCGCCTGCGCCGGCGGCTCGGTGGACGGCGGCGCGGGCCGCGCGGGCGGCCTCGATGAGCGCCTGATCGCTCGCATCGCCCTCGGCGAGGCCATCGATGACTTCGACGCCGCGGCGGGCCGCGGCGAGCGCGTTGTGCGCTGCGCGATCGGCCGCGTCGTTCATTGCCGCCACACACTCCCTCACGAGGCCCGCATCCGGCCGGCGATCGCCCTGCGCCAAGGCGGGCGAAGAGAGGCCGACAGCCGCGGCAAACGCGGCCAGTGCAACATGAACGATTCGCGCTCTCAAGACCATTTCAGAAACTCCTTGCGAAACACACACTCCCGGACACTTTCGCTTCGCGAGCGGCGCGAAGCAAAGCAATTCCACGACAGCCACCTGTGGGGGATCCTCGTCCCGGCTCCGATGTTCTCGGACGTCTGCCCGCACTCCCACGGGCGCCCGGCGTAGCGGCCGGCGAAGGGGCATCCACACTCCAACGGGGCGCGGGGGGCGGCCATTGCACGAAGGGGCGCGCGGGAAGCGGTGAATCGTGGCGCAGCGCGCGATGGCGGTATCTTCCGCCGATGGCCCGGATCCGCGTGACGTTTGTCTGCCGCTCCTGCGGGGCGATTCACCCGCGCTGGATGGGCAAGTGCCCGGATTGCGGGGCGTGGGACACGCTGGAGGAGCACCGGGTGGATCGCGCGGCGGCCCGGGACCCGCAGAAGGGGTCCGCCGCGGGGTGGGCGTTCGAGGCGGGGCTGGGCGGGGCGGAGCGAGCGGGGGACGAGGCGGGGTTGCCTGCGGCGCCTGAGGCCCGGCCGATCGGGCAGGCGACGGACGAGGCGGCTTCGGCGGCGCGGTGGGCGACGGGGATCGGGGAGTTCGATCGCGTGCTGGGCGGGGGGCTCGTGGCGGGGTCGGCGGCGCTGATCGGGGGCGATCCGGGGATCGGGAAATCGACGCTGCTGTTGCAGGCGGCGGGGCGGCTGGCGGCCCGGGGGGCGCGGACGCTGTACGTCTCGAGCGAGGAATCCGCGGCGCAGGTGCGGCTGCGGGCGGATCGGCTGGGGGCGGGCAAGAGCCAGGAACTGTTCGTGCTCGCGGATTCCAACCTGGCGCGGATCATCGAGCAGGCGCGGCGCGTGCGGCCCGCGGTGATGGTGATCGATTCGATCCAGATGATCTACAAGGCGGATGTGGACGCATCGCCGGGATCGGTGACGCAACTGCGGCGCTGCTGCATGGAGCTGGTGTATCTCGCGAAGGCGAGCGGGGTTTCGATCGTGCTCGTGGGGCACGTGACGAAGGACGGCGCACTGGCGGGTCCGCGGCTGCTCGAACACATGGTGGATGCGGTGCTGTATTTCGAGGGCGATCGGTATCACGCGCACCGCGTGCTGCGCGGGGTGAAGAACCGTTTCGGCACGACGCTGGAGATCGGCCTGTTCGAAATGACGGGCGCGGGGCTGAAGGAGGCTGATCCATCGGGGTGGATCGGGGGTTTGATCGGCGCCGATGGAGGAAGACCCGGCTCGGAGAGCCGGGCCACCAGGACAACAGGAACCCCCGGAACCCCCGGAAGCGTGATTTGCCCTGTGGTGACGGGCGCGCGGTGCATTCTGGTGGAGGTGCAGGCGCTGACGGCGACGGGATTCCTCGGCGCGGCGAAGCGGAAGTCGTCCGGCCTCGATGCGAACCGGCTGGCAATGCTCATCGCGGCGCTGGAGCAGCATGGGGGATTGCGATTGGCGGATCGCGATATCTTCGCGAGCGCTGTGGGCGGCGTGCGCGTGGTGGAGCCCGCGGCGGACCTGGCGCTGTGCCTGGCGATCGCAGGGGCGCACTATCGGAAGGCGCTGCCCTTCGCGACGGCGGTGTTCGGGGAGGTGGGGCTGGGCGGCGAAGTGCGGCCGGTGAGCCAGGTGGAATCGCGGCTGCGCGAGGCGGCTCGGCTGGGGTGCAAGCGCGTGATCGCGCCGGGGCGGATGGAATCGGCGAGGGTTGAGGGGCTGGAGATCGTGCGCGTGGGGACGGTGGGGAGGGCGATGGAGGAGTTGGGGTAAACGGGGGGTGGCGCCATCAGGCAGGATCGACGCTCTTCCGCGGCCGGAGGCGGTGCGTACGCGGCGGGGGTCGGTCCGGGAAA
>CAZGVW010000016.1:0-11722 GCA_964529265.1 uncultured Phycisphaeraceae bacterium | reverse complement strand
ACGACGGGCATCTGTCGATCACGGGGCGGATCAAGGAGATGCTGATCATCGGCGGGGAGAACGTGTTTCCGCGGGAGATCGAGGAGGCGCTGAGCCGGCATCCATCGGTAAAGGATTGCGGCGTGGTGGGCGCCGCGGATGGGATGCGCGGCGAGACGCCGGTGGCGTTCGTGGAGATGGAGGAGGGGGCGGAGTTCAACGAGAAGGAGCTGCGCTCGTGGTGCCGGGAGCGGCTGGCTGGGTACAAGGTCCCGAGCGATATCCGGCGGGTCGATGCGCTGCCGCGGAACCCGACAGGCAAGGTGCTTCGGCGGGAACTGAAGCGGATGCTGGCGCAGGAGGGCGCGCGCGAGGAGCGGCCCTCATAGGGGGCTGCTTTTGTGCGCTGGGCCGCGGGGAGAATGCCCGGGAGAGGACTCGAACCTCCACGCCATTGCTGGCACTACCACCTCAAGGTAGCGCGTCTGCCAGTTCCGCCACCCGGGCTCAGGGTGATTGCCGCGGCGTTCCCGCGGCAGGGGCGAAGTATAGGGACGGGCGGGTGTCTGTCGAGTGGGGTGGATCGGGGCCGGCCGGGTGTGCATTGGGGGCTTAGCGCAGCCAGCGGCCGCCATCGACACGGATGATCTCGCCGGTGAGGTATGTGGCGTCGAGGGCGAGCCAGCGGACGACTTCCGCGGCGTCTTCGGGTGTTCCGGAGCGGCCGAGGGGGACGCGGGAGAGGTAGCGGTGCTGGTATTCCGGGTCGGATTCCTCGCCCTGGTCGGGGAAGGCGACGACGCCGGGGGCGACGCCGTTCACGCGGACGCGCGGCGCGAGATCGAGCGCGAGGGAGCGGACCATTTCGGCGAGCGCGGCTTTGGACATGAGGTATGGGGCGTGCGCGCGGCGCGGGCGGCCCATGGCGTGGACATCGCACATGGCGACGACGGCGCCGCCACCGGGGAGGGTGGAGCGCGCGAGCGAATCGGCGAGGGCGCGCGTGAGGAGGAGGGGGGCGAGCGCGTTCACGCGCATGTGGCGGAGGGCGGAATCGGCGGTGAGGGATTCGAGGGGCGTGCGTTCGTAGATGGAGGCGTTGTGGATGAGGACGTCGATGGCGCCAGTGGATTGGAGGAGGCGCTCGGCGAAGGAGGGGATGGCGGGGAGATCGTCGAGATCGAGGGGGCGCCCGGAGGCGCGGGCGCCGAGGTGTTCGAGATCGCGGAGCGTTTGATGCGCTTCGGCGTCGCTGGTGCGGAAGGTGAGGGCGATATCGCAGCCGGCGCGGGCGAGGGCGAGGCATATCGCGCGACCGACGCGCCTGGCGCCGCCGGTGACGAGGGCTACGGGTCGGCGCGGGGTCACCGGCGCGGCTCCCGGGGCGGGGCTTTCGGCGGGGCGCCCGGGGGCGGCGCTTCCGGGGGATCGAGATCGACGGTGTCGTCGTCGTCGCCGCGTTCGTGGAGATCGGTTGCGGCGATGGGCAGGGGTGCGCGGCGGCCGGCTTCGGCCCAGGCGTCGATGCGTGGGTCGCGGCGGCACTTCTGCGCGGAGTCGCCGTCGAGACGGGCGATGCGGCGGGCAGCGTGGCGGCGGAGGAGGGCGAGGAAGATGAGCCCGAGCAGCAGGAGCGTGAGGAGGCCGCCGAGCGCAAAAAGCAATCTGGCCGCGGTTTCGGCGGAGACGACGCCCTCGGGAGTGGCTCCGAGAATCAGGTCCACTCAGGAAGGATAGCCGGGCAACGAGGGATGCCGAACGATTCGCGGGGGCGGGCGTACTATCTGGGAAGGTCCCGTATTTGCGCAGAAGTGCAACCTGAAGGCCTGTGCGGGACGAACAACATGGGAGGGCTCTGCCGGATCGGGCCGGGTCCCTTCCTCCCGCACGGGGGCCGGGCCTTACGCCCTGCGCCGGGCGGGCCGATCCGAAGGTGATGGCCTGCGCGGGTTGCGCAGGTCCGAATGGACGCTCGAACCACTGGAAACACGCCATGACCAGCGCCATCGTCCGACCGAAAACATCCGCCCGCGGCCTGCTGACGCGAGGGATAGCGATCCTGGCTCTGATGGCGGCGCTCCCGGTCGCCGGCGCGGCGGAGCGCGCCATGCCGTCGCAAGTGGTTTCGGTGAGCGAGTGGGCGGGGAACGTGTGGAGGTCGGCGCTGTCGGGGGATGCGCAGGGCGCGCTCCATCTGATGGAGAGCCTGCCGGTCGAGCACGAATCGGAGCCGGTGCGCGCCTTGCGGCAGTTGGTGGATCGGCGGAACAAGCATGTTGAGGACGCCGAGGCGACGCGGGTCGAGCGGGCCGGGAAGGCACGCGAGGAACTCGCGAAGGCGGTGGAGGAGAGTCATCTGCTGGAGGCGCTGCGCTCAGCGGTTGAGCTGCACGCGCTGACGCCCGCTTCGGAGCGGGCGGCGCTGCTGGTTTCGCCGGCGTTCACGAGCCTGGTGCGCGAGGCGGAGCAGAAGGCGCGCGACGCGGAGCGCAACGGCGAGTGGCTGGATTCGCAGGAACTGTTCTACCGGCTGCACCTGCTGTTCGAGGATGATGCGCGGTATCGCCCGGACGTGGAGCGCGTGGGCCGGCGGCTCATGATGCTGCGGCTCTACACGCCCGCGCTGCTGCACAAGATGCGCAACGACCAGCGCGTGCGCGAGGGTGAGGACCCGCTGCCGCCCTTCAACGCGATGGGCGAGGACTGGCGCGTGAAGCTGGAGGGCGTGAACCGCTCGATGTCGATCCGCGCCCTCAATACGGCGCACAGCGCACAGGTGGACGGCGCCGACATGGCGCGGATGCTGCTGGGCGGGCTCAATGCGCTGCGCACGATGGCGACGACGCCGGACCTGTCGGACGCGTTCCCCGGGCTGGGCAACGAGGCCTCGGCGCAGGAACTGGTGCGGGTGATCGACGAGGAGCAGCGCCGGATTTCGACGCGGGTCGGGCGGGCGTCGTACTTCGACCTGACCACCGCGATCGACAACGTGCTGCGGGCGAACGATCGCTCGGTGCGGATGCCGGAGGCGGCGGTGCTGCACGAGTTCGCGAACGGCGCGATGGAGACGTTGGACGAGTTCAGCGGGATCATCTGGCCGGATGAACTGCGGCGCTTCCAGCGGAACACGCAGGGGCGATTCATCGGCGTCGGGATCCAGATTTCGCTGGACGACGCGATGCGGCTGACGGTCGTGACGCCGCTCGAGGGCACACCGGCGCAGCGCGCGGGCATCCGCCGCGGCGACGTCATCAGCGAGGTGGACGGCGAATCGACGCTCGGCATCTCGCTGAACCAGGCGGTGGACCGCATCACGGGCGAAGAGGGGACGATGGTCCGCCTCACCGTGGAGCGCGAGGGCGCCGAGGCGCCGCTGGGCTTCGATATCCGCCGCGCCGAGATCCCGGTGTACAGCGTGAAGGGATGGCAGCGGCTGGGCGCGCGCGAGGATGAATGGGACTGGTTTGTCGATTCGGAGAACAGGATCGGCTACCTGCGGCTCACGCAGTTCACGGAGAACACCACGCAGGAGATGCTGCAGGCCGTGAACCAGATGCGCCGCACCGGGCTGAACGGCCTGATCATGGACCTGCGGTTCAACCCCGGCGGCCTGCTGAACGAAGCCGTGAGCGTGGCCAACCTGTTCGTGGACGACGGCGTGATCGTGAGCCAGCACGATGCGGCGGGCGTGCAGACGGAGAGTCAGCACGCGCGTGCCGGGTTTGCGCGGCTGGACGGCATTCCGGTCGTGGTGCTCGTGAATGAGGGATCGGCCTCGGCGAGCGAGATTGTGGCCGGCTGCCTGCAGGACTACAAGAAGGCGATTCTGGTCGGCGCGCGGACGTTCGGGAAGGGGAGCGTGCAGAACGTGTACCCGCTCTCGGGCGGACGGGCTGCGCTCAAACTGACGACGCAGTACTACCACCTGCCCAAGGGCCGGCTCATTCACCGCCGCGACGGCGCGGCGGAGTGGGGCGTCGAGCCGGATGTGATCGTGCCCATGCTCCCCCAGCAGGTGAGCGATGCGATCCTGCTCCGCATGGACGCCGACGTGATGCCGCTGGATGAGAACGGCCAGGTCGCGGCGAAGGAGGGCGAAGAGCGGCCCGACCCGACGCGCCTGCTGACCGAGGGCATCGACCCCCAACTGGAGACGGCGCTGCTGCTCATTCAGAGCCAGTCGCTGGCCCGGTCCACGGGGCACGCGATGCTGACGGGCATCCCGGCCCGCGGATCGTGACGCTGGGCCCTGATGTGCAGCGCGAGGCCGCGCCGGGCCGATCTGTTCGGCGTGAGCGCGCGATCTGACCGCGAAACTCTGATTATCGATGACGGGTCGCCCGCCGCGCTCGCGGCTTGCCTGCTGGAAACATCTCCGGGACGTGTACTGGCGTGGTTCCCTCCGACCGGGGCGCCGGCGATCATTGCGCGGCTGTGCGCTGTTCGGCGGAGAGTGGATCAACTGGGTCTGGGAGGAGTGGTCGAGGCCTCGGCCCGGAACGAGGAGGCCTTCGGGGTCGGCAGTCTCGCACCTGCCGGGGAGGCAGGCCCGATCTGGTCGGGCGTGCTGCTGGATGCGATCGGGGCGGCGCGCCGCCGCGGGATCGGGAGGGTGGTGTGGCCCGCCCATTTCGGGGATGACCTCGAGGGGCTTTCCCGGGCCGCGCGGCGGGTGCGGAGGGTCGCGGATCTGGCGGCCGTGGACGCCTCGGGCGACCTGGCGGTGCGGCTGGCGGCGCCCCTGCTGGACCTGGGAGACGCCCAGGTGGCTGATCTGCTGGACGACCTGGACGCCCCGCCGGCGCTCTGCTGGTGGTGCGACCGGGAGGGGACGGCGGCGTGCGGCGGGTGCGAGGGGTGCCGGCGGTGGGGGGGGTTGCTGGTCACGGCCGGGTCGGAGCGGCGGCGGGTGGGATCGCGGCGGGGCATGGGGGCGGCTGGGGGGGCGGCCGGGCGGTAGCCGGGTGGGGAGACGGGCTGGTTGCGGGAGGCGGGGGCCTCGCTACACTGCTCGGCTCATTTCACCCAGCCAGCCACTGCCCACAGGGAGGCGCCGAGCGCCATGTACGCGATCATCGAAGACAGCGGGAGCCAGCTCAAGGTCAGCACCGGCGACGTCGTGGAGGTTGACCTGCGCGAACTGCCGGACATCGCAAAGACCGTGACCTTCGACCGCGTGCTCATGCTGGGCGGCGAAGGGGCGCCGAAGATCGGCGCGCCGTACCTGAAGGGCGCGAGCGTGACGGCGGACATCATCGAGCGCGAAGCGCTGGCCGAGAAGATTCACATCTTCAAGTTCCGGCGCCGCAAGGGCTACCGCCGCAAGACCGGGCACCGGCAGCGCCACATGGTGGTGAAGGTCTCCGCGATCAACGGCTGACGCTTTCGCGGCAACAGCAACGCATCATCGGCCTGATCGCCACTGCGTGACGGGCGCGGGATCGCCGAAGGCATCCGTCGGGCGGGTGTAGACGCGCGCCCGCGCATCGCCGCCTAGGCCCGCGGGATCCAGGCCGACGCTGAAACTCACGTCGTCCTGGATGTCGTCGTACTCGATGCCGAACTCGAGCGTCCACTGCGGGAAGCGGCGGGCGAGGCGCGCGCCGATGAACTGGAACTGAGACTCCTCGATGTCGTACTCCGCGTGGCCGCGGATGGCGTACTTCCTGGTGAGTTCGTACGCGGCGCCGAAGTTGAGGTAGGTTGAATCCAGGGCCGAGATCTTGCGCGCCTCGATAAACGTCGAGAATCCATAGCCGTGGTCGAAGAGCGCGCCGGCGGAGAGCATCGAGAGTTTGCCGAACTCCACGTCGTAGACGGCGGTCGAGGAGAGCGAGACGGAATCGGTGAGGCTCATGGCCGCCGCGGCCGTGGCGAACTCGCCGAAGTTCGATTGCTCCGGGCGGTACTCGACGTAGCGGCCGATGGGGGAGAATCGGTCGGTGTCGCTGCTGGCCCAGGTGTAGTCGGTGCGGAGGGTGAGCCAATCGACGCTGTGATCACCCTCGGGTCCGCCGCGGCGGGTCTGCCACGTGTTCGTGACGCCGACATTCATGGCCGTGCCGGTCGAGATGCCCTCCACGTCCTTGTCGTAGAGGGGGAGGTCGTCCGCCTCGAGACTCGTGGCGCTGGACCAGAGCGTGGCGAAGGGCTGAATGATGTGGCGGATGCGGTCGAGGTCGAAGAGTTCCGACTTGACGGAGTTATCCACGTGCACGATTTCGGTCGCGGCGCGCACGCCGGCGGCGCCCCAGAGGCGGACCTCATCGGAATCGCCATCGGGGCCGCGAAGTTCGGAGAAATCGTCGTCATACGCCGTGAGTCGGCCGACCATGAAGGGGGTAAGCGTGAGGTCGCCCGCCTGAATCGGCAGGGAGAACTCGTGGCGCGAATCGAAGCGCAGGGTGGAGTTCTCGGTGAGGCCCTGGGCGCGGAGGGCGTCGCCGATCGGCGTATCCGGGTCGAGGCCGAGGGCGGCCTGCGAGCGCGCCGGCGTATCGAAGCCTTGCTCGGCGGGCGTCCTCTCGTTGAAGTTGAGCGCCAGGAGGCTCAGCGAGTTCTGCCCGGAGTACGTGACCCAGCCATCGAGCAGATCATCGCCGACGCGCCAGTACGTGAGTTCCGGAAACCGCTGCACCTGGTAGCCGAGGCTCTGAAGGATGTGCTCGTTCGGCGTGAAATCGTTGAGCGTGCCGCGTGCCTCGAAGGAGAAGAGGGTGTTCTCTTCCAGCCGCCGCGCGTAGGCGGAGTTGGTGAACTCGCGGCGGGTCTCCCCGAGTCCGCGGAAGAAGGCGTCAACGAACGTGGGGTCGGAGATCCAGGACGCCTCCATGAACAGCGTCCACTCCTGGTCGAGCCTCCAGCGGTGCTCGCCGAGGAACATGCCGCGGTTCTCGCGCTCGGGCTCCACTTCGGCGCCGCTGGCGAGTTCATCGACGCCCTCGTCGTGGATGTAGTAGCCGAATGCAGCGCCTTGTGCGTCGCGCGCGCCCCATGTCGCATCGAGGCCGACGCCGGGTCCGCGCTCGAAGTAGCCGTCGAGCAGCAGGTCGATGTCGAGGCCGGGGAGGTCGTCCACGCCGAGGAGGGCGAGCAGGTCCCAGCGCGTGAGGAGCGCCGGATCGCTGTTCTTCGTCGTATAGGTGAGGCGCTTCAGGGGCGCGACGTGGGCGTCGCCGCGGTAGGAAGGCAGATAGAAGACGGGCAGGCCCTCGGCGCTGACAGTGACATCCTTTGCCGCGACGTGGTAGCGGTCGGCGCCGGTTTCGCGCGGGGCGCGGGTCACTGTCACATCCGATGCGCCGATGGAGAATGTGGGCTCGAAGAATGACGTGTTCGTGAGGCGCGCCTTGCCGGCGCTCCACTGGCGCTCCGATTCCTGGCGGATGGCGTCGGCCCGGACGTAGAGCGGAAGTCCGCGCTCCTCGTCATAGGCCCAGAAGACGGCGTCGAGCGCGAGGCCGCGGTTGCTGCGAAGGTCGTAAAAGAGGCGGGGCCCACGGAGTGTGTACGCGCCGTCGGTGGCGACGACATCGCCCTCCAGGTACACGCCTCGGACCTCGCCGGGGCCGAAGCGCAGCAGGTCCATGACGCCGCCGGGCTCGAGGAAGACGACCATGCTGTCGGCGCGGATCTGGAGCGAGCGACCCTTCGCGGGATCCGTGTATTGCATGACCACGCCGCCGGTGATGACGAGGGAGTTTTCGTCATCGGCCGTGACGAGCGTGCGGTCGGGCCCGTAGAAGGTGACGATGCCTTCGGAGGGCGTGATCGGCGGCGGCTGCGCCACGGGGGGCAGGTCGTCGCCGGTGGGGAGCCCGACGCCATCGTCCGTGGGCACGCCGCCGCGGGATTGCAGCGGCGTGGTGACTCCCGGCGCCGCGGCGGCGCCGCCGAGGCCGCGCAGGTAGCGCGAGAAGCGAGATTCCGCCTCCTCGAGAAAGCGACTGGGCGGGCGACCCTCGGAGAGGAGGGCGGCGCGGAGCCGCACTTCGCCCTCAATGATGGCGGTGACGAGCAGGCGCTCCGCGGTGTGGGAAAAGCCCACGGCGGCGCCGGGGTCGGTGACTCCCTCCATGTAGACGGCGATCTGCTCCAGGGCCAGCCCCTCGGTCTGCACGGGCTCGATCCACGCCGTCGCGCGGCGGGCGCGGAACTCGCGCGACCCGATGCGCACGACCACGTCCTGATCGAGCATGAGGCGGCGCGTGGGGCTGGTGGTGAGGCCGGTGGCGCCCAGGCGCCGCCCCGGGATGGACCACGTGGAGACGCGCCGCGCGGAGAAGATCGCATCGCCCTTCTGGGGCGGAGCGGGGAGATCGCGGCCGGCGAAATCGCGCCCATCGGGCGCCGGAAGTGGGGGGGCGGTCTGCGCGAACGCAGGCGTGGAAAGCGCGCCGAGCAGCGTCCATGCGCTCCCCGCGAGGGCGATGAGCAGCCCCAGCCGGAAACGGCGGGGAAGCGTCCTCTTTCCGTGCGCGCTGCTTCTCGTCATCCGTGGCGCCATGGGGCCGATGGGCGGCGATGCTACGGGAGGGCGCGCGGGGTCACAAGCGAGGCTCAGCCCGCGGAGGTGTCGCGAGCGTTTTCGCCGCGCATCTGCCACTCGCTGGTGTCGGGCGCTTCGCCGCGGCGGTTCACCAGGGCGACTGATCGCGCGAGGCGCGGCGCGCGAATGGCCACGCGCGACCTCATGTCACGTCTTGTGCCCTACGGCGCCCAGACGTTCGCCGACTTCCGATCCGCGGGGACGGCCGCGGGGGCGCCGGGCTGGCCGTTGAGCTTCCCCGTGGCCGCCATCGGGAAGTGCTCGCCCTGCCAGGACGCCGGGTACTTGGGGTCGTCGAGGTCCAGCGCGGCTTTGGTCGGGAAGAGCGGGCGGAAGGTATCGCACATCACGGCGAGTTCGGCGGTGTAGGTGGCGCCGAGGGAGGCCTCGATGGTGCCGGGGTGCGGGCCGTGCGGGATGCCCTGCGGGTGCGCCGTGATCGAGCCGACTTCGATCCCCTTGCGCGAGCCGAAGTTGCCCTCGACGTAGTAGAGGACTTCATCCGAATCGAGGTTCGAGTGGTTGTAGGGCACCTTGATCGCCTCGGGGTGCCAATCCAGCATGCGAGGGCAGAAGGAGCAGATGACGAAGTTGTGCGCTTCGAACGTCTGGTGCACGGGCGGCGGCTGGTGGAGTTTGCCGGTGATCGGCGCGAAATCGTCCACGTTGAAGATGTAGGGGTAGTAGCAGCCGTCCCAGCCGACGATGTCGAGCGGGTGGTAGTCGTAGGTGTAGGTGTGCATGCAGTCGCGGGCTTTGATGCGCACCTCGAACTCGCCGGTTTCGTCGTAGGAGAGCGGGAGTTCCGGCACGCGCAGGTCGCGCTCGCAGTAGGGAGAGTGCTCGAGGAACTGCGAGGTCTTCTTCGAGAGATACCGCGGCGGGGGCGTGATGTGGGAGCCGTTCACGGTTTCGATGACGAGGAAGCGCGGGTTCGGCTCGCCGGGGGCGGGCTTCTCGAACACCATGCGGAAGACCGTGCCCTTGGGGATGACGATGTAGTCCTTCGGTCCGAACTTCAGCGTGCCGAAGGACGTGAAGCACGTGCCCTGGCCGAAGTGGATGAAGAGACACTCATCGCCCTGGCCGTTCTTGTAGTGGTAGTTCATCGCATCCGCCGGCGCGCAGATGGACATCTCGCAATCGGCATTGCCGAAGAGGACGACGCGCCCGGTGATCGGATCGCCGTGGGGCTGGATGGGCGCGGTCTTGAGGTGCCGCATGCGCATCAGGTCGGTCTCGACGTATTCGGGCTTCGTCGAATAGAGCGTGCGCCAGCCGTGCACCTGCGTGGGGGGATGGATGTGGTACATCGTGGTCGTCGGGCCGACGAAGCCTTCAGTGCCGAAGACCTCTTCGGAATAGAGGCGGCCATCGGGCCGGCGGAACTGGGTGTGGCGCTTCCGGGGCATCTGGCCGAGCTTCATGTAGTACGGCATGGCTGGTCTCCGCGAGGGTCTGTCGTGGTCCGCGGGGCGGACTTCAGTAGTGTAGACCCGGGGGGGCGGCGGAGGGCGCCGGAACCCGCTTCGCGGGCGGAATTCCGTTGACATGCGCGGGCTCGCTGGTACTTTGCTTTGCTCGGCGTGGAGACCCCGTCATGGCTGCCAAGCATCGGCCAACACGGAAAACGCTCACCCGGCAAGGCCGGGCGGCGGTGTCGCGCGCATGGCCGAGGTCGCTCGAACCTCGCCTCGGCTGAGCCCGCACCCGCCAGCTCCATCGTCAAGAACCGACTGAACTGAACTGTCTTGTCAACCAGGAAAGGGACGCGTTCGTGCGCGCGCCGATCGTTCGGCCGCCGCGGCGGATGCGCTGTCGCCATGTCGTCCAAGGAAAAGGAAAAGGAGAAGGAAAAGACCATCGGGCTCGCGCGGCCGCTGGCGCCGGAGGACATCGTTCCGGGGCTGTACGTCGTTGCGCTGACGGAGGTCACCGAGATCCGCTTCCGCTCATCGCGCTGCTCGTCCGAGCCGTGGGAGGAGAAGATCGGCTACCTGCGCATGGAGAGCGCGCCGTGCCCGGTGGAGGCGCCGTCGAAGGTGCTGGCGGTGTGTCTGCCGTTCGTGGTCCTGCGCAGCGCCAACGGCGGCCGCAGGACGATCGACGTGCGGACGATGCGCCTGGCGCAGGTTTCGAAGCAGTTCGTGAAGGCGCTGAAGCAGCCGGGGCGGGCGGAGCTGTGAGGCGAAGCGATCAAGGAGCGTTTACTATGTGTCGGCAGCCACACTCAAGAAAGCGAAGCGCGGCGTCATGGTTGACCTGTTTCACAGATTCCCCCGCCGCTCCTGCTCCAGCTCCAGCGCCTCGAACAGCGCCTTGAAGTTGCCCTTGCCGAAACTCTGGCTCCCGCGGCGGCTGATGATCTCGAAGAACAGCGTCGGCCGGTCCTGCAGCGGCTTGGTGAACAGTTGCAGCAGGTACCCCTCGTCGTCCGAATCCACCAGGATGCCGAGTTTGCGGATCCGGTCGTGGTCTTCCTTCACCGGCTCGTGCCCATGCTTGCGGAGCATGGAGTCCACGCGCTCCCACACCTTGTCGTAGTAGGTTCCGGGAATCTCCAGGAAATCCACGCCGCGGCGGCGCAGTTCGGCGACGGAGTGCAGTTCATCGTCGGTCCGCAGCGCCAGGTGCTGCACGCCCGGCGTCATATCGTGCCACTCCAGGTACTCCTGGATCTGGCTCTTCTTCTTGCCGGGCGCGGGCTCGTTGATCGGCATCTTGATCAGGTGGTTGCCGCTGGCCATCACCTTGCTCATGAGCGCCGAATAGTCGGTCGAGATGTCCTTGTCGTCGAAGTGCTTGAACATCTTGAACTCG
Organism: uncultured Phycisphaeraceae bacterium; assembly: GCA_964529265.1. Taxonomy (GTDB): domain Bacteria; phylum Planctomycetota; class Phycisphaerae; order Phycisphaerales; family UBA1924; genus CAZGVW01. The sequence goes on along the minus strand of CAZGVW010000016.1, from coordinate 375 downwards.
AGCACGCTCTCGTACCACTTCACCCAGTGGTTCATCTTCCCTTCCTCGACGTTGCCGACGAGGTGGTCCACGAACTTCAGACCGCAGGGATGCTCGCGGTTGTAGTCGTTCAGCGCGAAGCGATCGATCCTCCTGAACGCGGGGCTGATCGCGCCGCCCTTCTTCACATTGGTCAGTTCATACTCGCCCGTGCGGCTGACGAAGGAGTGCACCGCGCGCCCGTAGGTCTTGATCCCCGCCATCGTCACGCTGCCGCGCTCATCGGAGAGGGTCCTGGGCTCATACGCCACCTCCGCGCCATTCTTCACCGCGCGCTGGAAGGCCTTCTCAGCGTCGAAGACGGTGAAGGCGACGTCCTTCACGCCGTCGCCAAAG
>CAZGVW010000015.1:0-13439 GCA_964529265.1 uncultured Phycisphaeraceae bacterium | reverse complement strand
TGGTGGAGTTCCTGGCAATCTCTCGCATCATCAAGCAGGGACCCTCCCGCTACGCGCGCGCCTTCCTCCACAGCGAGACGGATGATTTCGACGTCACGTACTTCATTGTCCATCAACTCGAAGTCATACGGCGCGCACGCCGCGATTTCCGCGCATATGTCCGGAAGAAGCGGGACGAGACGACCCTCGCTCGCAGACTCTTCTCCAGTGACCGCGACCTCAATCATCGGCAGCAGACACTGCTCCTGCGCGCAGTGCGCCGCCCTGACGTCATGTTCACCATCGAGGGTCATCAACGGACACAGAACGTGGCGTACGCCACCGCCAGATCAGACCTCCTCTCACTCGCCGAGCGCGGCTACCTTGAGCAGCGACGCGTCGGCAACCGCCTGGAGTTCACCGCTGGACCTCGCCTCGCGGACGTCGACGCCGTGGCCGATGACAACGAATAGCCATCGCCGATTTGTGCTGTGCCCTGTTCGCTTTGCCATTTCCCTGCCGCCCTACATCACCAACCCCTCCACCCCTCTCATCCCCACCGGCTCCTTCGTGAAGAACGGCTCCGCCGCCTTCGTCCCGATCCGCGAGCCGAAGTACACGCCAGAAGCCTCCAGCCACTCCACCACCTTGCGGTTCTTCTCCGGCAGCACGAACTGCGAGTGATACGCCAGCACCGCCTCCCGCTTCTTCTCCGTGAACCCCGTCACGTCCATGCAGAACGAGGGGTTCGCCACCCAGCGCAGGTGCGTGGCGTAGTAGTAGAACAGCCACTTCGGGTAGATCGGCTCGCCCGGCAGATCGATCTTCGTGAGTTTCGCGTCGAACCGCGCATCCTCCACGATGCGCGTCGTCGCGCGGTGGTCGGGGTGCGCATCCTCGAAGAACGGCGCGAAGACGATCTGCGCCTGGTGCTCGCGGATCACCCCCGCCACCAGCCGCCGCGCCTCGATCGTGTGCTCGATGAACCGGTTCGGCAGGTGTAACTGCCGCCGCTCGACCCCCAGAATCTTCGCCGCGGCCGCCGCCTCCTTCGCCCGCGTCTCCGGATCGCCGTGCGGCGTCGGCTCGCCGTTGGTCATATCCAGCAGGAACACATCGTGCCCCTGCTCGACGAGCAGCGCAATCGTCGCGCCCATGCCCAGTTCCTGATCATCCGGATGCGGACCCACGACGAGAATGTTGGCCATGCGCACAAAATAGCCAAAGCGCCAAATGGCCAAGGCGCCAAATGAGAGGCCCGGAGGATCTGCCTCCCTACTTGGCCATTTGGTCCTTTGGCCCTTTGGCCCCTTCCCCATACCGAATCCACTCCAGGCACAACCCCCCCGCCGGCAGCGTCGGGCCCGCCATCCTCCTGTCCCCCGTGCGGAGCGCCTCATCCACCTCCGCCGCCGACAGTTTCCCCTTCCCCGCATCCACCAGCGTCCCCGCGATGATCCGCACCATGTTGTGCAGAAACCCCGTCCCCGACACTTCAATCTCGATCCGATCCCCCCGCGGCCGCGACACGTCGCACGTCAGCACCCTCCGCACCGTGCTCAGCCTCCCGTGCCCCGCCTTCGCGAACGCCGCGAAGTCATGCTCCCCCACCAGCCGCGCCGCCACCGCGCGCATCAGCCCATCATCCAGCTCCTCGCGCACGTGATGCACGAACCACCGGTCCCACAGCGGCCGATGCCGCCCCACGCGCAGCGAATACCGATACCCCTTGCTCTCGCAATCCCCGATCGGGTCGAAATCGTCGCGCGCCCGCGCGCACTCCGTCACCATCACATCCTCCGGCAGACGCGCATTCATCGCCTCCGCCAGCCGCTCCTCCGGCGGCCCGCGGCGGTCATCCGCGCACGTGAACGCCGCCACCTGCCCACGCGCATGCACACCAGAATCTGTCCGGCTCGCCCCCAGCACCCGCACCCGCTCCCGCACCGTCAGACGCACCGCCCGCTCCACCACCGATTGCACCGTCCGCAGCGCCGGCGCGGCGCCAACCAGCGCCTCATCGCTCAACTCCGCCCCCGCGGCGCGCTCCGCACCCTCGCTCGGGTTCACCTCGAGCGCCCCCGCGTTCTGCTCCTCCACACCCTCCCCCGCCTGCTTCTGCCACCCGTGGAAGCGCGTCCCGTCATACGCAATGGTCAGGCGGTATCGCGGCATCTGGCGGAGCCGCAAGGGGTTATGGCGCCCTCCCCTCCGGCCCGCCCGCACCCAGTCTCGCAGCCTCGAAAAATGTACCGCGCCAATGGAACCGCCACACTCGCCTTGCGAATCAATAACCGGACAGTCGCGGCGTTCACTCGCCTCCAGGCGTACCAGGTCCGGTCGAGGGCACGGACGTTTCGAGGAGACCCAAACGCTCCACTCCAACAGCCCTTCTGCGGGACACCCGGTTCTCCGGGGGACCGGCGACCGGGTCGTCCCCGGGGTTCTCAGAAGAGTTGGAGCATCCGCAACTGTCCCCAGGGCCGTCGGCCTGATCGGAGACCCCCTCACGGCGAGGGCCTCTGCGGGCGGGTCTTGAGGCGGGTTCCGCGGCGGCGGCCGCGGCAAACTCCCGCAACAACACGGTTCCTCCTCAGCACTTCCGCTTTGGCCCGGTCCCTGCCGCGTGGGATCGGGCCATTTTCATGCGCAGGCCGAGGACCACGATTCGCGCCCAACCACCCCCGGCGCGCACAAAGCCGCGCCGTTCCACCATCACCCCGACTTTTCGCCTTCTCTCACCCGCGCCGACGCCGCATCGCGCCCAGCCCGACGGCGCAACCAAGCAGCAGCCCCGCGCCCGGACCCGGAACCGTCCCGCCGAACGCGCTGTCGTCGCCGGGACCGCGCACGAACTTCGCCGCGGCCAGCATCGGCGTATCCCCCGGCGGAATCGTGCTCAGGAACGTCGTGAAATCGCTCATCACCGCCGAGCCGGCAATCGTGAACGTGAACTCCAGCGATGCGCCGGGGTCGATCTGGTGCGGGCTCGCCCCCACGCCGTCGATCAGCCCGAAATCGAACACGCCGAACCCGTCCGCCGCGATGCTCGTGTTCAGCGTCCAACCCTCAGCCGGGGTCATCAGCGTCAGGCCCGTCACGCTCGGACCCGCGTTGAAGTAGATCTCGTTCATGAAATACGCGCTCGGCGCGACCGTGTTGTTCGTCACGGTCAGCGTCAGCGTGCTGCCCGATACGACGAAGTCCAGCGTCGCATCCAGCACGCTCGCCGGCGTCTCATCGCTGGAATCCGTGCTCAGCACGATGATCCCCGCGCTCGCCGCCGACGATACACCCAGCGCAGCCACCACCGCGGCCGCACCGCACTTCAACTCATAACGCATCCGACGTTCCTCCCGACAAACTCCAGAACCTGTACGTCCCGGAAAGGACTCCGCCCCACTGGACTCGCCACTCGCCGCCCGTGCCACGACACCACGGGCTGCCCTCATATTGCCCGACCCCCCGGCCCAACCGCAAGCCTTTTCCCCCAAAACCGCGGGACATGCCCCCGGCCCCCACCGAAACGCCAAACCCCACCCCCCCCACTTTCCCAATCTTGCCACCCCGATTGTTTTTGAGAGCAAGCCCTTCGGTGAGCATGTCGAAGGGCTTTCTCATTGTGGGAACAATGGTTATGCGTGGTGTGCCGCTGCTTGAGGTGGTTCTCGGTGATGGGGATGTCGCCGGCGTGCTCGAATATGGTCTCCATCGTCTCGGCGTAGCCCGCGACACGTGCTGGGGATCCAGATGCGCGGGTGCCACGACTTCGGCGTCGCGCTGCAGGACCCTCGCGGCGGCGTGAAGAGCAAGGGTGAAGCGTGATCAACCGAGAGTCTTATGAAGCAGGAGTTCCTCGTCATGTTCACTCGGAAGAAGGAACCCACCAACATCGATGTAGCCAAGCTTACGGTAGAAGTGTTGAGCAGTCTCATTGGCTTGAGTAGAGGTTAGAACCTCATGGTATCCCAGGCTCAGCATCTCCGCTTCCCAGAACTTGACGAGTCGCGTGCCGATGCTTTGGCCGCGATGGGGAGCCAGGACGAAGAGCATGTTCATGAAAGGGATGGTGTCCCAGAAGCAGTTGAAGCGAAGCCAGCCGACAGGAGAACCATTCAGTCGAGCGACGAGCACCTCCCGACGGAACACTTTGGCTTCCATGTCTCGGATGTGTGAGTCGGACTGGATAAGGAACACCAGATCATCGCGGCTGGCGTGTTCAATCACTATGTGGCTATCCATGGGCAGATCATAGCGATATGGCACCTTATGGCACCGAAAGCTCGTCTCATGGCGATGTTTGTCCAGGTGCCGAGAAGAGGATCGCGCATGCTGTACATCACTATGGTGATTCCGGGTTGCGAGAGCAACTTTGGCAGTGCTTCGGGAGTAGCGGCCTTGACAGCCATTTGAGAACCCACGCCGCAAATCCGGGAATCACGCGGACCTGTCATTCTATGAGACGGTACAGCCTGAGCTGGCCGTGGTTAGCCCGTTCGACTGCCAGCGACGAGTTTCACGGTGAAACCAGTAGTCGAGTTTCCAGGCTCCAGAGGCTGACCTGGGCCGCAAAGAGTTCAACTGGAGTTCTGTCACCCCGTGGTGGTCGCCTCTTCGCTGGGGGCGCCGTGGCGCTCAACTCTGCGCAGCGGGCGCGGTGGTCCTCGCCTGCCCTGCGGCGAGGACCACGATTCGCGCAGCGCCGCGCTGTTTCGCGCGCGCACCCTCTCCCCTCCGCTATTCCCCATTCCCTATTGCCTCCTGCCTATTCCCTCTCGCCTAACTCCACAGACCCTCGCTCACAAACATCCCCTTGCTCTCGAAGTGCTCCATCGCCTCATCCACTCCCGGAAACACCTTCGTCGCCGTCTCCGTGATGAAGGGCGATGGATTCTTCTTCGGCTTCCACACCACGTACACCTCCTTCGTGTGCTCGAAGGCGTGGTGCAGCTCCCGCTCCACTCCGCTCGAAAGCCCCGGCACGCCCCCCGGCAGTTCCGGAATGTACGACACGATCATGTCCGATTGATCGATCAGCTTGAAGTCCCGCATGTAGATCTGCCCGTCGATGTCCCCCGCGATGTCCAGCACCTCGCGGACCTTCACGCGGAACCCCTTGGGCGCCGAGTGCGTCGGCTCCACCTCGAGAAAATCCACACCCTGCTTCGCCGCGGCAATCGCCCGATCCAGCAGCAGTTTCTCATCCACGTCCCCGGGATCGAACGTGACGAACCGCTCCGCCAGCCGCGCCCGGAAATCGTCGATCTCACCCTGCGTCTCCGGCATGTTCACGATGTGGCTCATCGGGAACGACGGGTACACCTTCTTCATCTCCGGACGGCACACCAGCCGGAACAGCGTCTTCGCCGTCAGCGCGCTCCTTCCGCGGCTGACGATGAAGAACTTCCCCCCCACCGCCTGCGCCATGATCTCCGTCGCGAGAATCTCCTCCTCCCGCCACACCATGCAGTCCTTCAGCGTCGCATCGACGTCATGATCCCCGTGCAGCCGGTGATGCACCGTCTCGATGTTGTCCACCAGGCAGATGAAGAGATCCAGCCCCAGTTTCTCCACCTGGTCGATGTCGAACGCCTTGAACAGCCCGTGCCGCCACCGGAACGTCGCGTGGCTGTTCACCACCAGGTTCTTCGCGTCCCGCGCCTCCGCGATGATGTCCTTGAACGCCGCCCGCCGCAGCGCATCCAGCCGCGACCACGACAGGTCCAGGATCCGCCCGGACCGCACGTCCGGCGCCTCCCCGTACATCATGTCCCCCACGTGATAGAGATCGATCCGCTCCCCCTGCCGCCCGGCCTCATCCACCGCCGCCTGCAGGTACGGCTTCTTCTCCATCCCAACCTGTCCGGTCACAATCGCTCGCATGGGCTCAGTATAGATGCACACCCCGTCCCCGGTCCCCGGACCATCCGTTCGTGCCCCCGACGCGCGCCTCCCTTCGCCCCCGCGCGCACTTCTCTTCGATCGCCACGCGCATCACACTCCGAACCCCGCGAAAGAACCCCGCGAACCCTCTGCCTCGACTTCGAGCCGACTGAGCCCCTCACTCTCGCGCCCCGCGAGCGCCTCGCTTCGAGCAACGCGAACACTTCACTCGCGCCCACCATCGCCTGCTTCGAGCCCCGGACGGGGCTCAGGGATGTAGCCACCGGTGGAGTCCGCCGCAGGCGGACGCAACCCGGGGAACACGCCCCCTCTCTATCTCTCTCTTCGCCCCCGGAGGGGGCGAGGAATTCTCTTTGCTCGCATCGCCAGACAAAACCACGATCCCCGCGCCGCGCACTCTCGATCACACGGCGCGCCCTACGTGGAGCCCCGCGCATCCCCGCCCCGGAGGGGCCCGCGCCCGTTGCCAGGGGCTTCAGCCCCTGGTCTCCGCCCCCAAAACAGAATCGCCCGGCCTCCTCCTCACCCATACCCGTCATTTTCTCATTGAACACGGGCCGAAAAGCCGCACAATGTGTCGAACGCGCAGGTCCGTCAGGAAGTCCGATTCCGGGTCCGGGGCATCCAACCGAGGGCTCTCGTGCTGGCGCATGCGTTGCAATCCTGACGTCTCTGGCGCTCGGCGTCGCGCCGGGCGACTTCATCGGCATTGATGCGCCTCCCGACCTCGGTGCGGTTCCACGCCTTCTTCACATCTCCCGCGCAACCGGACAGTCGAGCGTGATTTCAGAAGGGGGGCTGATCAACCAGGGCGCCACACAGATTGCCGTGACTTCTGACCGCAAGGTCATTGTCGCGGGTGTGGGCTCGCTCATCGAAGTCGACATCGCGAGCGGCGCGCAGCATGTGCTCACCACTGGCAAGCACCTGTCTCGACCGATTGGCGGAATCGCCGTATCGTCGCGTGGGACGATCTTTGCGGGCCTGAGCACGCTCAACGACGAGGTAAACCCAGCCTTGATTGTCGAGGTCGACCTCTCAACCGGCGATCAGTCCCTCCGCGCCGAGTTCATGGATTATGGACGCCTGACGGACCTCGATGTGGACCAATCCGGACAGGTGTTCGCCGCCATGGCCTTCGATTTCGATGGCAGCGAGCAGGGCCATGTCCTGAGCATCAACCCGGACACCGGCCATGTGAAAGTCGTCACCGAGGGCGGACTCGTCACAACGCCCATCGGCCTCGCCCTGGGAGTCGATGGCCAGGTCTACACAGCCGAAGCCCTTACTCGCGCTGTCATCCGCTGGAATCCACAGACCGACCAGCAGCAGATCCTGTCGATCGCCGGGCTGCTCAGCAGCATCACGGACATGACCGGCGACGACTCCGGACTCTATGTGGCCGCGAACAATCGGCTCCTCCGCATCGATCCAGTCACCGGCGCCCAGCAGATCGTCGCCGAGGGCTTCCGCTCCCTTGGCGGCATCGCCATCGTGCCCGTGCCGGCCCCTGGCGCCTGCTGCGCAGTTCCCGTCGCCCTGCTCGTGGCGACCCGCCGCCGCCGCTCGCACGTGTGACCAAGTCTGTCGCGCACACTGACCCCCTCGCGCGCACAAACCCCGTCACTCCACCCCCAACCCAACCCCCAGCCCCGAACCCGCGCACAAAAATCTCGCGCGCAGTGACGCCCTTTGTGCGCCAACTTCAGGTCACTCCCCGGATTCCTCTTGGAACCCCCTTCCCTTCCCCTAAAATCCCCTCCTGGTGGCCCGGCTCTCCAGAGCCGGGTCTGTCTTTCGTTCCCCTCTTTCCCCACCGGCAATTCCCCCGCCCGCCCCCCGTTCAGCCCTCTGGCCGCCCCTGATCAGAGTCCCCGCCCGGAGGACGCCACGATGCACCAGAATCGCGCTTTTCGCTCCAAATTCGCGCTTTTCGCGCTCATTTCCGCGTTTTCGCTCGTTTTCGCCGCGACGCCCGCCCCAGCCATCAACTGCGCCGGCGTCTCCACCGGCCTCATCCCCCTGAAAGACCTCGGCGCAGGCCTCTACCTGGGCCAGTTCCCCGGCGGCCTCTACCCCAACGGCCTGAACACCCCGCCACCACCGCACCACGCCCGCGCCATTCTCGCGGCAAACTCCATCCAGCCGCGGAATTTCGCCGGCGCGCCCGACGCCGCGGGGAAATACGTGCTCCTTTCGATCGGGATGTCCAACACCACGCAGGAGTTCTGCTCGCAATCGGGCGCCATTCCGTGCGATCCGTGGACATTTTCCGGCCAGGCGGCGCTCGATCCGGCCGTGAACACGGCGCATCTGGTCATCGCCAACGGCGCCCGAGGCGGGCAGGCCGCGACCACCTGGGACGACCCCGCGGACATGAACTACGACCGCGTCCGCGACCAGGTCCTCGCGCCGCAGGGCCTCTCCGAAGCGCAGGTCCAGGCCGTCTGGGTGAAGGTGGCGAACGCGGGCCCCGTGAACTCGCTGCCCGCGGCCAACTCTGATGCGCGCAATCTGCTGAGCAGCGCGGCGCGCATCGCGCGCGCTGTGAAAATCCGCTATCCGAACTGCGAAATCATGTTCGTTTCCAGCCGCATCTACGCCGGATACGCCGATACGCCCCTCAACCCCGAGCCATACGCGTACGAGAGCGCATTTTCGATGAAATGGCTCATCGAAGCGCAAATCAGTCAACTTTCCGGCAATCCCCCCGCGCCCGACATCGGCCCGCTCGACCTCGCCGCCGCGCCGGTGATCGTCTGGGGCGCCTACCTGTGGGCCGACGGCCTCACGCCGCGGTCGGATGGGCTCACCTGGCAGTGCGCCGATTTCCAGAACGATGGCACGCACCCCGCGCAGCCGGGCGAGCAGAAGGCGGGCTCACTTTTGCTCGATTTCATGCTCAACTCTCCGTATTCGACGCCGTGGTTCCTCGCGTCGCCCCCCTGCCCGGCCGACCTCGATGGCGACGGCGCCGTGGGCGGCGCCGACATCGCCCTGCTCCTCGGCGCCTGGGGCCCCGTCCCGCCCGGCCCCGGAAATCCCGCGGATATCGACGGAAACGGCTTCGTCGGCCCGGCGGACCTGGCCGTGCTGCTCGGTTCATGGGGCGCGTGTTGAGCGTGAAGATTCGCCAAATGGCTCGTTTTTGCCGTGAACTTCTGTACGCTCGTCGCGTCCGGCGCGGGGCCGGACCATGAGAGGCGAGGAGAACCACGGGATGGGAACGCGATTCGGTGTTCTGGTGTGCGCAGCGGCGCTCGTCGCCGCGGCGGTTGCGGGCGGCGCGCGGGCCGATCAATACGATCCGCCGCCGGCGTACTACTCGACCACGGCGGGGTTGACGGGCGCAGCGCTGCAGCAGCGCGTGCACGAGATCATTTCCGCGGGGCACATGGTGCGCTCGTACGCGGATGCGACGACGGCGCTGCCGATTCTGGATCGCGATCCGAGCAATCCGACGCGCGTGATTCTCGTCTACAACGGGCAATCGGTTCCTTCGACGTGGGATTCCGGCGGAACGTGGAATCGCGAGCACACGTGGCCCGACAGCCGCGGGCTGGGCGGATCCGGGCGCGATTACACCGACCTGCACCAGTTGCGGCCGTGCAATCCGTCGATCAACGGCTCGCGCAGCAACAAGCCGTTCGGGTGGGAGACGGTGACGAGTTACTGGGATCCGGGGCGGTATGGGCAGCGCTACCGCGGCGAGATGGCGCGGGCGATGATGTACATGGATGTGCGCTACGACGGTCAGGACTCCGGCACGGTCGATCTCGATCTCGTGAACGGGTTTCCGGCCGGCAGCCAGATGGGCGACCTCGCGGCGATGCTCGAGTGGCATTACCTCGAGCCGCCGGATGAGCGCGAGCGGCGGCGCAACCACTTTGCGTACAGCAGCGCGGACAATCCGCAGTATTTCCAGGGCAATCGGAATCCGTTCGTCGATCATCCGGAGTTCGTGTGGGCGCTCTGGGGGCCGACGCCGAATGATTCAACGATCTACCTCGGCATGGATCCGATGGCGGATGGATCATCGAGCGTGGCGATCGACCTGGGCGACGTGATCGCGGGCGGCGCGGGGTACATGATGACGCTGCCGGTCTTCAAGATCGGTGCGAACCCGACGACGTACGAGATTGTCGCGAGCGGCGACGCATCACTCGATTTCGATGGGCGGCGGCAGGCGTTTGCCTCAGGCATGCAGATGCGGGACGTGGATGTGGTGGTGGAAGCCGCGGCGCCGGGGGATCACTCCGGCGCGGTGACGATCAACAACACGGATCTGACGTCGGCCGGCGCGGGCGCGGGCGAACAGGATGGCGACGACGTCGCGATGATCACGTGGCGCGGGCTGGCCGGCGCGAATCCTTCGTTCGAGGCCGAGGCGGACATCGACGAGGTGATGATCGATTTCGGCGTGGTCCCTGCGGGCGAAGGGCGCTCGACGTTCGTCGAGATCCACAACTTCGGGCCGGATGCGCCGTTCGCGGCGGGGCTCGATCTCGATTCGGTGAACGCCTCAGGCCACACCGGCCAGTTCACGCTGGACGTGGCGCTCTTCGACAACCTTCCGCCGGGCGGCGACGCGGCGGCGGAGGTGATCCTGGCGCCGGCGGGCGCGCCGGGTCTCTACGAAGCGACGTTCACGCTCGCGTTCTCCGATGCTAACCTGCCCGGCGCTTCAGCGCGCGGGCCGCTGACGCTGACGCTGTTCGCGCTCGTGACGTCGTGCATCGGCGACCTCGACGGCGACGGCCAGGTGGGCGCAGCCGATCTCTCGATCATTCTCGGCGCATGGGGCACCGCGTCAGCCGCGGCGGATCTGAGCGGCGACGGAACGGTGGGCCCGGCGGACCTGGCGATACTGCTGGGGGCGTGGGGAGTGTGCGAGTGAGGGGGGCGTTCTCCCATGACCCATTCATTCCAGCGATGAACTGAAGTCGAAGCCACATTCAGTGCACAATCGAGGATCTTCGGCCTTCGGGAATCCGCACACGGGGCATCGCCCCTCCTCGCAGCGCTTCCGAATCACCCTGTACCTGTACACGATGGGCACAAAGCCCAGGACGAGCGCGAGCGCCACGATTGTCTCGCGCACGTTGCCTGGATATACGAGCCACTGAAACATCAAAGAGAAGCCGACAAGCGAAATGGTGAGCAGGACCGTGGCGACGATCCATTTCCGCCGCGACGCCGCCACCCAGACGGGAGGCATCAGGTCGTCAGGGATCTCCCACCGCCATAGTCTGCGCATCATCGTCGCTGTCTCGCACTGCCTTCCTGCCACTACCTCGGACGTGATGCATTCTGGTCCGCGCATCGCCATGCAACCCGAGAGCGATTCTCCATGTTGTTGATCGAGCGTCCGTTCCGCACTCCGGGCACACGTGAGCGCGGCCTGCGGCCACCGAGTAGGAACATGCGACACATCGGCCACTGCGCCGACGCTTGTGTCCGCGGTATATGCGAAACAGCAGGACACTGCAGAGCGCGACCAGAGACCAGAACGCGACGTTCGCAACCAAGCGGACCGGCTTCAAGTCTATCGCGAGCGAGTACCGCCCAACGCGCACCAGTCCAAAGGACGATGACGCGGGAAGGCTCTGATCAAGGTCAATCCCGGAATACCTCGTCCAGAAGAAAGATCGAAATGGTATGCCGAACGCGCTCTCAACGACTTCCGTAATCTCTACGCCGCTCGCACTCTCGGTGAAGCGTCCTGCTAGCCGATATTCCGTTATGGATCTTCCGACATTGCTCCACGTGAGCACTCGCCATTCACCTTCCTCGCGGACGCTGTCGGGCGGCAGCAGGCGCCCATAGGGACCATCGCTCGGATCTGGCGAGAACATCATGCCAAGCAAGGCGAGACCGGCCGTCATCAAGACCGCTGCTCCGATTGTCAGCATCGCGAAGGGGATGACGTGAGCAATGCGCGGGATGTGGGTGCTGCCTTCCGCATGAGGTGTCGGCCCGGTCACGGTTATTCCAGAATAATCGGGGAGCGGGTTGGTGCAATGGGGATGGAGGTGATCGATTGCTGGCTGCGGCGAATCGTGCAGGCCCTCAGAGCAGGGCCTGCACCACGGCGCCCCCTGATGTCATGCGCGCACGTGCAGGCGCGCCAAGAGCGCGCTCCGCGCGATCTCACCCGCCCCAAGCACCAAGCAGCAGCGCAAGGTCGCTGCTGCCGACGCCGCCGCCGTCGAGGTCGGCGGAGATGTTCGATTGGCCCCAGGCGCCGAGCATGAGGGCGAGGTCGGAGGCGCCGACGAGGCCGTCGCCGTCGAGATCGGGGGAAAGAGCGTCGGAGAAGCGGGTGGCGTGGTAGCAGAACATGCCGGAAGCGACGGGCGAGACGGTGAAGGCGCCGCCGCCGGTGGGCGCGGCTTTGTGGACGCCGTCTGAGCCGGTGAGGAAGTAGCCGCCGTCATCGAGGAGTGCGCCGCCGCGGAGGGTCATTGTGGCGGCGGGGATGAAGGCGCGCTGGGCGCCATCGGGCTCCAGGTGGTAAAGGCCGGCGCTGGGAAGGCCATCGGGCGCGGAGACGATGAGGACGCTGTCATCGGCGAGGCGCGTGATCTGGCGGCCGACGATGATGGGCGCGAAGGGCGCTGGGCCTCCGCCGGAAAGATCGTGCAGGTAGACCCAGTTGGGCTGGCCGTGCGGGAGGAGGAGGCCGCCGGCGAACAGTTCGACATCGGGCGCGATGGAGTTGGCGCCGCTGAGGGCGACGTGCGCGCCGAGGTATGAGCCATCGAAGGCGTAGGAGATGATGACGGCGCCGGGGCCGGGGGGCGTCGTGCTGACGTAGACGCGGTCGGCGGCGAGGGCCATGCCGCGGGGATCGTTGAGCGCGACGGGGCCGGCGGTGTCGATGGCGCCGAGGAAAGTGCGCTGGAGATCGAAGCGGAAGATGCGGTTCAGGTCGAGGTCGGAGACCCAGTATTCGGCGCCGACGCGGATGGCCTCGACGGGGGTGGTGAAGGCCCAGCCGACGGCGGCGGCATCGGTGAGCCAGTTCGCATCGAGGATCGCGCCATCCGCGGCGTCGAAGAGCATGACGCGATCGTTCTGGACGTCGCAGACGAGGATGCGGTCGGCGGCGTGGGCGGAAGCCGCGGCGAGGAGGGCGGTGGCGGTGATCAGGCGGATGGGGATGGCGGATCGGGGCATGTTGGAGCCTCGGGTGGGGTTGATTTCAGAATACTCGGGGGGAGGGTGGGAGCGATGGGAAATTTGGGGGTGGGGTTCGGTGAATCGTGGTGGAGGGGAAGGGACTGCGCGACGGGGCCGGGGTGTGGTGAATCGTGGTGAATCGCCCCAAAGCCGGCGATGCACCACGGCGCCCCCGGAGTCGAGCGATGCGCCATGGGCGCCCGACGGACCACTCAGAAAGGCCTGCGCTACGGGGCTGCGGGGTGGTGAATCGTGGTGGCGCCCCCCCAAGGGGGGGGGTGCCCCCCCCCCCCCCCCCCGGGGGGGGGGGGGGCTTGACAACCGCGCCCCCGGGGCGGGGGGAGGGTGGGAGCGATGGGAAATTTGGGGGTGGG
>CAZGVW010000014.1:0-9340 GCA_964529265.1 uncultured Phycisphaeraceae bacterium | reverse complement strand
ACGTCCAGTCGGACAGCACGACCACGTATTCGCGGTCGTAGCTGAATGGCTCCGGTTCGGTGGGAGCGATGATGAGCGCGCCGTAATGACCGAGTTGCTCCTGAAGGCCGGAGTGGCTGTGGTACCAGTACGTGCCGTACTGCCGGACCGGGAAGCGATAGACGAACGTCTCGCCCGGCTTGATGCCGGGGAAGCTCACGCCCGGCACGCCATCCATCGTCATTGGCACGATGAGCCCGTGCCAGTGGATGGAGGTGTCTTCGTCATGCAGTCCGTTGTGAACGTGTATTTCCACATTCTGGCCTTCGCGCATCCGAACGGTCGGCCCAGGGATCGAGCCATTGATGGTGATCGGCGCCGCGGTCAGTCTGCCGGCGACATGCAGAGGCGTGCGCTGGATGACCAGGTGCAAGGCTTCATCCCCCGGGACCACCAACTCGGTCGGCCACGTGCCGTCCGGCACGGCGTTGGCGCCGGCCACTGCCCAGCGAGCAAGAGCGGCCCCAGCGACGTTCGTCACTGCTGTTGCCGCAATGAACTCACGGCGGGTCATGGAGGCGGTGTCTCGGTGTCGCGTCAGGTCATTCATCGGTCAGGTCCTTCGGGGCCCCCGCGGCGCTTCTCGTGCGCCGTCGGCATGAACTTGCCTCTGGCCTGCCGGGAGCACGTTGGTGTTGGACGCCGGGCGTGCGTGCGAGAGGCGGAACTTCCACTCCTGCGCCCAGCAGTACAGGATGGGAACGACGAACCATGTGATGGATGCGACGGCCATGCCGCCGAACGACGGGATCGCCATGGGGACCATGATGTCCGAGCCGCGTCCGGTGCTGGTGAGCACCGGAAGAAGCGCGAGGATTGTGGTGGCAGTGGTCATGACGGCCGCCCGGATGCGGAGCTTGCCGCCCTCGACCACGGTCTGACGAATCGTCTCGATCGAGTCGGGCTTCTGCTCGTCCATCGACTGCTCGATCCGGGTGGCCATGATCACGCCGTCGTCGGTCGCGATGCCGAACAGCGCGAGGAACCCGACCCAGACGGCAACGCTGAGGTTGAACGGGCGGACCTGGAACAACTCGCGGAGGTTCGTCCCCAGCACCGATATGTCCAGGAACCACGGCTGGGCGTAGAGCCACAGCATGAGGAACCCGCCGCCCCAGGCGACGAACACGCCGCTGAACACCATCAGGGTGACGCCGACCTTGCGGAACTGGAAATAGAGCAGGAGGAAGATGATCGCCAGCGACAGCGGCAGCACGATGCTCAGCCGTTTGGCGGCGCGCACCTGGTTCCTGTACGAACCGGAGAACTCGTAGCTCACTCCCGCGGGCACGACGAGATCGCCCGAGTCGATCGCGTTCCGGATGAGCCGCTGCGCATCCCGTACGACGGACACCTCCGCCTCGCCCGGCTTCTTGTCGAAGAGCACGTAGGCGACGAGGAAGGTGTCCTCGCTCTTGATCATCTGCGGGCCGCGCCGGTACGCCAGCGTGGTGAGCTCCCGCAGCGGCACCTGCGCGCCCATCGGCGTCGGTACGAGGATGTCGCCCAGCGTCTCAGGCTGGTCGCGCAGCTCCCGCAGGTAGCGCACCCGGACGGGGTAGCGCTCCCGCCCCTCGACGGTCATGGTCAGGGGCTTGCCGCCGATGGCGACCTCGATCACCTCCTGCACATCCGCGATGCGCAGGCCGTACCGGGCAATCCTCTCGCGGTCGATGTCGATCTCCAGGTACGGCTTGCCCACGACCCGGTCGGCGAAGACCGCCGCGGGCTGAACGCTCGGGACCTGCTTGAGCAGCCGCTCCAGTTCCAGCCCGAACGACTCGATGGTCTCGAGGTCGGGGCCGTAGACCTTGATGCCCATGGGCGCTCGGAACCCGGACTGGAGCATGACGATGCGGGTCTCGATCGGCT
The DNA here is from genome assembly GCA_964529265.1 of uncultured Phycisphaeraceae bacterium. Taxonomy (GTDB): domain Bacteria; phylum Planctomycetota; class Phycisphaerae; order Phycisphaerales; family UBA1924; genus CAZGVW01. The sequence goes on along the minus strand of CAZGVW010000014.1, from coordinate 7,429 downwards.
GGAGCTTGGGGGCGCTCGTGACGCCCGGCATGTCCGCCGCTTCCACGATCGCGTCCCAGATGTCCTGCTGGGACTCGACCTCGTCGCGCCACTGGCGGTACGGCCGGCCGTCCTCGTCGGGGATCAGCTCTCGCCGCTCGTCGCGGACGAACGCGCCCGCCGCCTCGTCGTAGCGGAAGTTGAGCCGCCGCCCCTGCTCGTCAGATCGGTACTCGCTCTTGTACAGGATCACGGTCTCGATCATCGAGATCGGTGCGGGGTCGAGCGGGCTCTCGACGCGCCCGATCTTGCCCACGGCCATCTCGACCTCGGGCACGCTCATGATCCGCCGGTCGAGCTCCTTGAGGATGTCCGTCGCTTCGCCGATCGATGCGTGCGTCATCGTGGTCGGCATGTAAAGGAACGCTCCCTCGTCGAGCGAGGGCATGAACTCACTGCCGAGCCCCGGGAAGGCGTGGGCGATCTCGATGACGCCGGCATCGCGGCGGACCGATTCGGGCAGCCACCCGAAGACACGGTCGAAGCCGAGCCAGACCGTCGCGCCGAACACCACCACGAGCAGAGCGGGCGACAGGGCGATGAGCTTGTGCCGCAACGCCCAGGCGAGAACATGCGGGAACGCCAGCCGCACGAGCCAGAACGCCAGCAGCAGCCCGCCGACGATCACGCCGATGAACACCGAGTTGCCGAGCACACCCGGCTCGGGGCCGAGCGGTTCCCACGCAGCCGCGAGGACGACGAGCACGACGGCGACCGCCACGAGGTTCGCCGACCAACGCAGACCACGGGCGACCAATCCCGGCAGCCAGGGACGAGCCAGATAGAACGCGCCGAACGCCGCGAGGATCAGTCCGCCCAGCGGCTGCACGAAGACCGCGACCGCCAGACCCGCCACGGTCAGCACGGCGGCTCCCGCGGTGCGAATCGCCCCGGCCCGCACGCGGAACCCCATCAGCACATGCGCCGCCGCGGGCAGGATGGTCAGCGCGATGATGATCGACGCGATCAGCGCGAACGTCTTCGTGTAGGCCAGCGGCTTGAACAGCTTGCCCTCGGCCGCCTCCATCGTGAAGACCGGCAGGAACCCGACAACAGTGGTCGCGACTGCGGTCAGAACCGCGCCGCCCACCTCGCTCGTTGCGCGGTAGATGGTCTCGATCGTCGGCTCCTGATTTGCCTCGTCGGCCTGGGCTTCGTCGAGCCGGCGGAGGATGTTCTCGCTGAGGACGATGCCCATGTCCACGATCGTCCCGATCGCGATTGCGATGCCCGAGAGCGCCACGATGTTCGCGTCGACCCGGAACAGTCTCATGCCGATGAAGGTCATGAGTACCGTGATCGGGAGCATCGCCCCGATGAGCAGGCTGCTGCGCAGGTGCATCAGCATGATCACGACGACGATGATCGTCACCAGCACCTGCTGCGCAATCGCCGAGTTGAGCGTCTCGAGTGTCTCGCGGATCAGCCCGGAGCGGTCGTAGAAGGGCACGATGGTCACGCGGCTTTCGGTGCCGTCGGCGAGCACCTTCGACGGCAGACCCGAGGCGATGTCGGCGATCTGGTCCTTGACGCGCTGGATCGTCGCCATCGGGTTCTCGCCGTAGCGCACGACCACAACGCCGCCCACAGCCTCTTCACCAGCCTTAGTGAGCACGCCTCGCCGCAGCGCGGGGCCCAGCGAGACCTTCGCGATGTCGCTGACGAGGATGGGCTGCCCGTCGCGCGCGGTGATGGCCGTCTGTTCCAGGTCCTCGACCGACTCGATGAACCCGAGTCCGCGCACGATGTACTCGGCCCGGTTCACCTCGATGGTTCGCGCGCCCACATCGAGGTTGCTCTGCCGGACGGCGGCGATGACCTGCTGGAGCGACACGCCCGCTGCGCGCATCGCGTCGGGGTTGACATCGACCTGGTACTCCTGCACGAACCCGCCGACGGAAGCGACTTCGGAGACGCCCTCGACGCCGGCGAGCTTGTACTTGACGATGAAGTCCTGGATGGACCGCAGCTCGTGCGGGTCCCAGCCGCCGATCGGGTTGCCCTCGGCGTCACGCCCTTCCAGCGTGTACCAGAACACCTGCCCGAGCGCCGTCGCGTCGGGCCCCAGCGTGGGCGTGACACCCGGCGGCAGGGTGCCGGCCGGGAGCGAGTTGAGCTTCTCCAGCACGCGCGAGCGCGACCAGTAGAACTCGATCCCGTCCTCGAACACGATATAGATCGTCGAGAAGCCGAAGACCGAGTAGCTGCGGATGTCCTTCACCCCGGGGATGCCGAGCATCGCCACGGTCATGGGGTAGCTGATCTGGTCGTCGATGTCCTGCGGGCTCCGGCCCGGCCAATCGGTGAAGACGATCTGCTGGTTCTCGCCGATGTCGGGGATCGCGTCGACCGGCACCGGGTCGCGCGCCAGGCCCCCGAGTTCCCAGTCGAAGGGGGCGACGAGCACGCCCCAGAAGAGCGTGCCGATGAGCACGATCGCTACAACCAGCTTCTGTTCCAGGCAGAACCGGATCAGCGTGTTGAGCGGGCCGCGGGGCGTCGGCGGCGGGATGGTCAAGGCGCGCTCACTCATGGTCGTGCCCCTCGATCGCGCCGTTCATCGCCGCATCGTCGAGCGGTTGGAACGACTCGCGGATTTCCCCGCACCGGAGCATGCTCGCGCCGAAGTAGGGGTTGTTGATCTGCTCGCCCCGCTGAAGCCAGTCGGCCCCCTTGTCGTCGAAGGCCATCGGGCAGTGCGCGACATGCCACACTTCGCTGCCGCGGTGTCCGAAGCGACGCTGGAGCGAGATCACCGCCTCGCTCATGCCCTCGAACCGGGCCCGGGCGCGTTCGATGTCGGTGATGCCCGCCTCGACACGCAGCCTGGCCGCGGCCCGCCGCCACACGCCCAGGGGCTCACCGACCAGTCCGGCCTCTCCGACGATTCCAAGCGCCGTCCGAAGGTCCGCGGCCGCTCGCGAGAAGCCACCCAGGTCATCGGCCGCGAGCGCCTCCTGGGCATCGAGGTATGCGGCGTAGACCGGCTTGAGTGCAAATACAAAGCTGTCCGGAACGCTGACACGCTCAGGCATGACCGGCATCGCGCCACCCGCCATGTCGCCGTGCACGGCGTGCGAATTGTCGCCTCCGCCGCCGGCCGGGGTCATCATGCTCGGCCTGGCCGCGATCTGCATCGCGCTGTCGATGCGGAACGCGCCGTTGACCACCACGCGCTCGCTTCGTTTCAGACCTTCACGGACGATGTAGAAATCGCCCGCTCGCGGTCCGAGCACAACCATTCGGCCCTCGTAGGTCGGCTTCTCCGTCTCGGGCGCCTCGACGTACACGACCGACCGGGTGCCGGTGAAGAGGACCGCGGAGCGTGGGATCACCAGGGGCTCCTCGACCGCGCTGGGGTCCCCGACCACACCGAGCGACTCGGCGGGCACCATGTCCATCCCGCAGATGTCGCATTGTCCCGGCCCGTCCTTGACCACCGTCGGGTGCATCGGGCTGACCCAGCGGCCGGCAAGCTCATCGTTGACGACGGCCCCGTCCTCAGCGACACGGGTTCGGACCACGGCTGACGCGAACATCCCGGGCTTGAGCCGCCGATCCGTGTTGTCCACCGTGACCCGCACCGCGGCGGTCCGGGTCCTCTCGTCGATCATGGGCTCGATGAACGAAATCCGTCCCTCGAACACCTCGCCCGGGTGGGCTTCGACCGTGAAGGTCACGCGCTGCCCCCAGCGAAGCAGCGGAAGCTGCGACTCGTAGGACTCCATATCGAGCCACAGACGCGAGAGGTCCGCGACCGTGGCGATCGCCGCACCCGTCTGCACGTAGTCGCCCTCGCGCACCGCGAGATGGGTGACGACGCCTCCGATCGGGGCATAGATCACGAGGCGATCGGATTCGAAACGCCCTTGCTCGACCGCATCGATCTGTTCCGCACTCAGTCCGAACAGCCGCAGCTTCTCACGAGCGGCCGTGAGCGTGTCGCGCGTCGCGGTCCGGAGCAGATCGCTGCCCGCATCCAACCCCGCCACGGCATCGGCGGCCTGCCGGAGTTCCTCGAACGCCGCGAGCACCTGCGGGCTGTATACCTCCGCCATGTGATCCCCGGCCGACATCGGCACGCCGATGTAGTTGACGAACAGCCGCTCGATCCGCCCCGGGAAGTACGCGGTCAGCCGCGCCACCGAGGTCTCGTCGTAGGTGACCTTGCCGTAGAGCCTCACCTCGGCCGTCGGGAAGAACCGCCCGACCGGCGCCGTCTCGATACGGCTGAGCGCCGCCGCGGCCTGGCTCATCGTGACGCGGAGTTCGCTCCCCTCACCCCCATCGTCCCGAACAGGGATGAGTTCCATGAAGCAGATCGGGCACCTGGCGTCCGGATCGGGCAGCCGCACCGACGGGTGCATCGAGCAGGTGTACATCTGCATCTCGCCCGCCGCGTGGTCGTCGCGATCACGGCCGTCGGCTGTCGTCCCGCTCGCTGGCTCCGGCGCCGGCCGACCGATGCGGTACCCGACAATCAGCGCCGCCACGATGAGCACAACGGCGATGCCCGCTGCCGTGTGTTTCCACACCCACTCGAGGACAGCGCGGATGCGTTGAAGGATCGTGTTCATGGCTGCACCTCGTCGGGGCTTTCGTGTCGTGAGGGTTGATCCGCGGTCTCCGTCGGGACGGGCTCGCCAACCAGCGTGTTGAGCCGGGCCAGCGCCTTGCCCCGGTCCGCACGCGCACGCTCGGCCACGATCGCGAACTCCAGCAGCGTGCGCTCGGTGTCCAGGACGTTGAGGAAGCTCGTCTCCCCGGTCCGGAATCCGGCGAGCGACGCCCGCAGTGACTCCTCGGCCTTGGGGATCAGCGTCCGCTCGTAGAGACGCACCCGCCGGTCCGCGTCGGTGTGCTCGAACCACGCCCGATGGATGGCCGCAGCGATGCGGTTCGCCTGATCGGCGCGCTCGCCCGCGACCGCGAGTCTCCTGGCCAACGCCTCCCCAACCCCCGCATCGTACTTGTCCCGCCAGAGCGGCACGTTGATGCCGAAGTTCAGCATGATCGGATCGTCACCGCTCTCCGGGATCGAGCGGTTCATCGCATCATTGGTCACGATGTAATCGAGGCCGACCGTCAGATCCGGCAGGCCCTCCTGACGCGCGACCTCCCCCAGCAGCCGCTGCTCTTCCATCTGTTCGTTGAGCGCCAGCAGCACCGGGTTCGACCGGCGGGCGATCTCCGCGAGCCCCTCGGCGTCCACGGAGGCGACCCGACCGGGCAGCGCGCCGAGTGTGGGCACCTCCTGCCCCGATGGGCGGTTCAGCGCCGCGTGCAGCTCGGCTACGTACACGGGACGCATCGCCCGCAGTTGGGTGAGCCGATCTTCGAGCTGGCCGAGTTCGACCTGCACCCGGATGAGCTCCGGGTGCGACCCTGCGCCGACGCGGTAGCGTGCCCGGAGCACTTCTTCAAAGGACTGCAGCAGCTCCAGGTTCTCCCCGGTGATCGCGATCGTGCCGTCGAGATAGGCGAGATCATGCAAGGTCGAGACGACGCGTTCGGTGACCGACAGCCGTGCCGCCTCGAATCGCCGCCACACTGCCGCCGCCGCTTTGGACGCCGCGTCCTCGCGATTCTCCAGCCGGCCGGGCCACGGGAAGGTCTGGCTGAGACCGACGCGGGCCTGCTGCGGCCCGGTTCGGGTCTCGACCTCGTCCAGGAAGAAGCCGAAGTTGAGGCGCGGGTCGGGCAGCGCGCTGACCTGGGGCAACCGCTCGGCGGCCGCGCGCCATCGCTGGTACGCCGCCTCCACCTCGGGGCTGTGGTACAGGGCGTACCGAACGTACTCGTCGGGAGACGTATCGTCCGTGAGCGTTGGTGCGACCGCCCGGTCATCATCGGCGGTGTCTCGATAGGCGGAGGACGGGATGCTCTCGACGCCCTGCGGCAGCGTCTTGCCGAGCGACCGTGTGACGTCATGCGGCTGGTCGAACGGGGACGAGCACCCCGCGATCAGACCCGCCGCAGCGGCGCAGATCGCGCACGGGGCAGTTCGCGATGCCATAGCAGGCTCCTGGGCAATCTGGTGGCTGAAGAGCGACCGGGCAACGGGGGCGATGCGGCCAGGTCGGCGCGCACGATCCCTATAGCGCTCAGGCTCTACGTTCGCCAGATGCCCAGGAGGGCCCGGATCTCGTGGTGGGAACGGACGATCGCCGGCGGGGCGGGGGCGGCCTGCGTGACGTGCGACCGGAGCACGTCCACCACGCCGCCGCGCACGGCGACGAAGACCGAAGTGATCTCGTCCCGATCAGAAGGCCGCGGGGCTTCCGGAGGTTCCGAATCACCTGGCGCCAGACCACAGAAGCACTCGTTGCCGCCCGACTTCTCGCACCACATCACGCGGACGTTCTTGCCGCAACAGGTGGTGGCTTCGACGACCTGGCAGCAGCCGGTCTGATCGCACGCTTGAGCCGGAGCCGATCTCGACGCAACAACCGGCAGCGCCAACTGCTGGACGAGAAGCGTCAGGATGAGCAGGAGGCGAAGTGGCATGGACGATCCATCGGGACGATCCACCGGGACGACCCACCTGGACGACCCGTCAGGACGACCCGTCAGTATATCGGCACCAGCCGCTCTCCTGAAAACCTCCGTCCCACCCCCATCGCGCACGGCCCCAAACGTCCCTCTCTGCGCGATCGCGCAAGAGTCGCACCCGCGACGCCGCAGATTCTGCTCCTCGACCCCCCCGAATGCGGTCGGGGCGACTGGCGCGGCGTTTGCCCCTCTACCCGCGGCCTCAGGAGGTCCACGCCATGAACGTGCACAACGACCCGTCCCTTTCGCTTCTCAGTGCGCTCCGCCCGATTTCCCCGCAGGGTCGCGCCCCGCACACGCAGCAGCCGACGCCGACCGATCTGCTCAGCCGGCCCAGCCGCACGGGACTGCCTCCCGCGGCCACGGCAACGGCGCCGGAGCAGCCGACCATCGACGGTCTGCTCGAGGCCTGGGGCGGGAAGAGCGAGACGTACGATCTCGACGGCGACGGCGGTGTGAACATGCGCGACCTCGTCGCGCTGCTCAGGTCGCTGCCGCGGCGTCACGACGCGCTGCCGACAGAGGTCCAGCCCGTCGATACTCCGCCGGTGCCGCCCGGGGCCGATCTCGCGTCCAGCGTCCCCGAAACGCTGCCGACACAGCTCGCGCCGCAGGAGCCCGAAACGCTGCCGACACAGCTCGCGTCGCAGGAGCCCGAAACGCTGCCGAAGCAGCTCGCGCCGCAGGAGCCCGAAACGCTGCCGACACAGCTCGCCGATCCCGTCGAGGATCCGGACGCGGCCGGGAACATCACCGTGCGCGATCTGCTCGCCGCGTGGGGGACGAGCGATGCCGAGTTCGACCTCGACGGCGACGGCACGGTGAACATGCGCGACCT
>CAZGVW010000013.1:0-2894 GCA_964529265.1 uncultured Phycisphaeraceae bacterium | reverse complement strand
GGGATGATGACGGTTGAGGCGTCGGAACGCAACGCGGGGCGGGAGTGCGGGTTGCGTGGGCGGCGGGGGCCGGGGGGGCGCCGATGGGCGGCGTCTGTGTAGGATGTCGGCGCTCGCGTCTTTCCCGCAGATCCAATGGCAAGAATCCGCATCGACACATCGCTGGAGCGCACGGTTCGGGGCGATTTCACGTTCCCGCTGGGGGTCGCGCCGGCGGAGGAGTTCGAGCCGAAGTCGGGCTACACGGTGGAGTTCGAGCCGGCGGACGGGGCGGACACTGAGGGTGAGTGGGAGGAGTGGCCGGATCGGTACGTGTTCGATGCGGTGATCACGGCGCCGCGGGTGGAGCGGCTGTTCCGGGCGATGGCGGCGCTGCTGCCGGGGCGGATCTACCCGATTCTGGACGTGCTGGGGCACGATGCGTACCGGGAGATCGATCCCTACATCGCGTATGACCTCGTGGGGCTCGACCGGTTCCTGGACGAGGTGCGGCGGTACAAGGACTGGCTCTTCGAGGACGGGCTGGTGGGGTTCGGGGCGATGAGCCTGGAGCCCTTCATCTACATCTTCGTTGATGAGCACAAGATCGTGACGGTGCGCGCGGAGACGTCGCTGCGCGAGCGCGTGGAGAAGACGCTGGCGGCGTTCGATCTCGCGGCTGTGGAGGAGATTCCGACGGTGGACACGGTGGTGCACGAGCATCGCTCGGTGCTGGAGGCGCCGCCGGACCGGCCGGATCTGCTGACCGCGGAGGAAGTGGTGGAGCGGCTGCTCGATGCGTGGCGGCTGCGGCTCAACGTGGATCGCGAGCACAACCTCGACGACAACGGGGATGATCTGGGCATGACGGCGTGGCGATGCCTGGTGCGCGTGGAGCCGGCGCCGGATGACGAGGAGGGCGAGGAAGAGGAGGGGGAGGCCGCCGGCGAAGGCGGGGAAGCCGTCGGGGCGAGCGCCGCGGCGGCGGCGGAGGTGGGTCCGCGGTACGCGGAGGTGCTGCTCACCGCGGCGAACCTCGATGAGGCGGAGCGGCTGGCGTTCGACGCGGCGTCGGAAGGAGTGGAAGGCGCGGGGAAGGCGATGGTGGACGACCGGCCGGCGGTGCGGGCGGTCGCGGCGTCAGCGGAAGGGGAGGAAGTGGAGGAGGAGGACGGCGCGGGGCTCGATGACTTCGAGGAGTATCCGAGCCTGGTGCTGGTCGCGGCGGACCGCGTGCTGCCGGAGGAGTATGCGGAGCTGCTCGCGGCGAGTGGTGAGAACGGCCGGAAGGGCGCATCGTCGGCTGCGCCCCCGCCCCCGCCCCCGCCCCCGCCCCCGGAAGCCCCGAGTTTCGAGCGCGCGCAGGTGCACAGCGTGCGCTGGCACGGGTAGACACGGCGAAGATTGATCGGGCCGGCGGGGGGCTCAGGCGGCCTTGCGGGCCATCTTCTCGACGGCGGCCTTGGATTCGGCCAAGCCTGCGCCGGTGGCTTCGCGGTAGCGCTTTACGGCCTCGATGGTGCGGCCGGACTGCGCGGCGGAGCGGATCTCGGCGAAGGTCTCCGGATCGAGGTTGGCGTCGAAGACGGCGGGCGCGCCGGCTGGGGCGGCGGATTGATCCTTGCCGCTTCGGCCGAATCGCGCGAGCAGGCCGAGGCCTGCGCCGGCGATGACGGCGCCGAAGATCATGGCGCGGCCGGCGCTGCGTGTGGAGCCGGCGGCGTCGCGGAACTGTGGCGTCTCGCTGATGAACATGTTGTACGCGATCCAGCCCGCGAGGGCGAGGCCGCCGAGGATCATCACGAGCCCCAGGAGACGGAACGTGTTCTTGAGCGGGTTCATGACTTTTTGATCGGCGCCGCGGGGTGAACCCTCCACCCGGGTGACGCGAAGTTCGCGCGGCCGCGCCGCGGGGGCGGGTTTTTTCGGCCCTGATTCGGCGCAATCGCGCAGGTCGCGCGACCGGAAACTCTCAGGGCCGCTCATAGGTCATCTTGACGCGGTTGCCGCGGTCGTTGAACTCGACGCGGCTCATATAGGCGCGCATGAGCATGAGGCCGCGGCCGGAGGGCTTGGCGATGTTCTCGTCGGCGGTGGGGTCGGGAACGTCGCCGGGGTCGAAGCCGGGGCCGCGGTCCTCGATGGTGATGATGACCTGGCGCGGGGAGGCTTTCCAGGAGACGCGGATGGGCTCCTGCGGTTTGGCGCTGTGGCCGTGGCGGAAGGCGTTGATGACGCCCTCCTCGAACGCGAGGCGGAGGGCGAAGCGTGAGGCCTCCGGGTAGGCGTGGCGCTCGGCCGCGGCGAGGAGGTCGCGCTCGGCGCGGTCGATCTCCGCGCGATCGTTGTGGAGATCGAAGGTGGTGGAATCGCGGTCTTCGGCGTCGGCGGACCTGCTCATCGCGCCCCTCAGCCGCTCCTGTGCCGGCCCGCATCCGCCGTTGGGCGGCGCGGGCGGCGCCGATCAGGACTTGAAACTGGCCCTTGCCTGCTCGGCGGTGTCGTGGATCTGGAAGAGGCGGTTGAGTTTGGTGATGACGAACACCTCGTAGATCTGGGGATCGATCTCGGCGAGGCGGAGTTCCCCGCTCTTGGCGCGGACCTTGGTGTTCAGCGTGATGAGGGTGCCGAGGGCGGCGCTGGAGAGGTGATCGACGTTGGCGAAGGAGATGAGGATCTTCGGGCGTGGCTCGGCGTCGATGATCGCGCTGATCTCCTCGCCGATCTGCTGGATGTTGGCCTCGTCCAGGATGTTGCGGTCGATGAACTCGACCTGGACGACGTCCTTTTCCTTGCGCACACGCAGGCGCGATTCAGCAGACGGCATCGTGGGGGGTCTCCGGGGCCAGTAGGGGGGCGTGGCAATCCGCCAGACGCTACCCGGGGGCGGCTGGCGCTGTCAAGAAAAGCCCCGG
>CAZGVW010000012.1:0-11551 GCA_964529265.1 uncultured Phycisphaeraceae bacterium | reverse complement strand
GTGGTACAGCGCGAGGCGATACGTGTCCTCGACGGCATGGGTTGCCGGGGTGTCGAAGATCACGACGAACTTCTGCCACGCGTCCAGTTGGGCGATCCCCTCGGTCACGAGGCCCGGACCCGCCGAGCCCCAGCCGCCGTCGGTGCGCAGGGTCTCCTGTCGGGTCATGTTCTTCAGCAGCACCGCAGGCCGGAAGCCGGTCTGGCCGCTGCGCATCTTGAACCAGAAGCTCAACTCGTAGCGTTGGCCCGGGAACAGGCCTTGCAAATCCTGGTGCAGGCTCAGCGAGCCGCTACCGTTGCGCCTGAGCTGCAGGGACGACAATCCCGAGTGCTGCTGGGAGGGGTTGTTGACCGCCGTGCCGCCGTTCTGCGTCCGCGTCCAGTGGATGGTATTGCCGAACCACCAGCCCTCGATCCCGGAGTCGGTCAGCCATTGGCGTGATGCCGGGGGCTCGTTGACGATCCCGTCGCCGCAGTAGCTGCAGTCCTGCCGGCATGCGCCGCGTCTCTCACTTCTCTCGGGTGGCGGCCACGGCTCTGCGTGGCTATGCCGATCCACAGAGGCGCGCCGCCGGAAACCGGCGCCCTTGTCGCCTCATCCTCCTCGCGCGCCCCGAACACCAGCAATACACAAGCTCCCTGTGGCGGACGCACGCCATCGCGCGCCCTCCGCTCTTGCCTATTGCCCACTGCCTATTCCCTATCGCCTACTGCCTTCCCCTACTTCTTGTAGTACTCCACGTTCAACTGCACGAACCTGCTCCACTCATCCGGCAGGTCTTCCTGGGGGTAGATCGCGCGGACGGGGCATTCGTCCACGCACAGGCCGCAGTCGATGCACGTATCGGGGTCGATGAACAACTGGTCGGCGGTCTCGAAATCGGATTCGTCCTTCGTCGGGTGGATGCAATCCACCGGGCAGACGTCAACACACGAGACATCCTTGGTGCCGATGCAGGGCTCTGCGATGATGTGGGGCATGGGTCAAATGGCCTGGCAGGGCTGAGAGAGTTCGTCGAACAGGCACGGCCGCGGCGGGGCCGGTTGAGGCCGCCGGGGCGCGAGGGGAGAAGGATAATAGACGATGGGGGCGGGAACGGGTTCGGGGCGGATCGTCTCGGGGCTGGGTGCCCCTTTTGACTCGGCGGGCAGGAGGAGGCCATGGGCATGGACAATCGGCGGCGCGTCTCCACGGGATCTCCGTTCGAGCCGATCGTCGGCATCTCGCGGGCGATTCAAACGGGGCCGCTCATCGCCGTGACCGGCACGGCGCCGCTCGACGCGGATGGAAAGACGGTGGGCGTGGGTGACGCGGCGGCGCAGGCGCGGCGGTGCCTGGAGATCATTCAACAGGCGCTGAAGCAACTGGGGGCGGATCTTCGGCACGTCTACCGCACGAGAACGCTCTTGACGCGCATTGACGACTGGGAGGCGGTGGCGCGGGTGCACGGCGAGTTCTTCGCCGACATCAGGCCCGCCAACACGATCATGCAGGTTTCGCGGTTTATCGATCCACAATGGCTGGTCGAGTTTGAGGCGGATGCGTGGATGGACGCCGAACCGGCGTGAGTGAGGACGCGCGGGCATGCAGTGGGTGTTTGCGATTCTGGGGTGGACGCTCGCCGCAATGTCTTCTCCCGGTCACACGATGACCCGGCCTGGTTAGAGTCCGCCGATTGCCGGCGCGGGGGTTGGGGGGTTGTTTGCGGGAACACCAGGCCCGGCCCCGCGAAGAACGAGTTGTCCGGGGTCGAGGGCGTTTCCGCAATGCCGTGGCTCTTTCCGACTCTTGGCTGGCTGCTCGCCGCGAGCGGGGCGCTGCTGGTGGCCCGGGCGCTCTTTCGCGACCGCGCCCGGGGCCGCAAGCGATGTCCGAAGTGCTGGTACGACATGTCGGGCTCGGCGGGGCTTGTATGCCCCGAGTGCGGGAAGGACGCGGAGCGCGGGAAGCGGCTGCTGAAGACCCGGCGGAGGTGGCGGCTCGCGGCGATTGGCGTGCTTCCGCTCGCGGCGGCGTACTTCGTGGCGGTGACGCCACGGATCGCGGTGCGAGGGTGGGTGGGGGCTGTGCCGACGACGGCGCTCATCGTGTGTGCACCGCGCCAGCATGCGCCACTTGCGCCAGGCAGCCTTCGGGCGTTGATGCGAGATGAACTGGAGGTTCGTTGGGCGACGGATGCGATGTGGGACTGGCAGATGGTGCGATACGTCGCGATCGTTGCGGCGGCGCACCCGCGTGATCTGGGAACAGTTGTCACCCGCGAAGCGTGGCCGGAGGGGGTTCCGATCTGGGCGCACGTCTCCGCGCCCCGGTGGATCTGGACGATTGGTTTGCCGAACAAGACCACGCTGCGCGCGTCGGTCATCAGAAACGACACGTCTGACGCCCATGATGAAACGCAGGCACTATCGTGGGATCTGTTCACGGACTCGCGCCCGAAGTCAATGGGCGGCGATCCCCGTCCCGGGCTCTTCGGCCCAAGTTCGGGGCCGCTGGAGGATCAAGTTCTGGTGGCGACGAACTCCCGAGTGGGTGAGCGCCCGACGATCGCCATTACCATTCATGACACCGACTGGTCGCGGGAACCCGCTCGCGAACGAGTGTTGTGGCGCGGCCGCCTCAGGCTGGATACAGATATTCGCCCAAGGGATGACCAACTCATCGAACCGACCGCTTCGCAAGCGATCGAAACCGTGTTCCTGCGCGCCCCGTGCGCGGAGATCTACTCGTGCGTCGGAAGAGGTTTCCTCACCGGCCGCATCCGAGTCGACAAGTTCGATCTCGATGCCGCCATCGAGGCGAGCGGGGTGGAAGTGATCGCGCTCCGTGTGATCCTCCTCTGCGGCGACGAGGAAGTCGGTCGCGGCGGGATCTTCTACAGACCGATCGGATTGGCGCGGACTGGACAGCAGCCGCGCACACTACAGACGCTGTTGTTTCGCATCAAAACGAGTGTGCAGCGCGGCGAGCAGGGCCTTGGAGACCCGCACTGCTGGCGGATCCTGATGCAGTCGGACCCCTCGCTCGCTTTGCGAGATTTTCATGCCAAGCGATACTGGGAATGCAGTCTTGAGTTACCCGTGAACAAGGCGGCATGTCCTCACGGCGTTACTTGGAACTGAGCCGGGACGCCCGCTACACACACTCCCCCCACGCCCCCAGCAGCAGCGCCAAGTCCGCGGCGTTCGTGTTGCCGTCGCCCGTCAGGTCGGCGGCCGTCGTGCCCCATGCCCCCAGCAGAATCGCCAGGTCGCCTGCGCCGATCATGCCGTCGCCATCGAGGTCCGCCGGGCACACCGTCTCGCCGATGAGCAGCAGCGCCTTGGTCTGCTCGTCCAGCGTGCCCGCGGCATTCTGCGCCCGCACCACGATGAGGAGCCGCCGCCCCGCCGTCAGCGCCGCCTTGTCCACCTCGAAATCCGCGATGAACAGGTCGTCGTCCGCCATGCCGTTGCCGTTCAGGTCCAGCATGTCGCCGCGGCGGAGCAGGATCTCGCTCTGGTTGAGCTGCACCACCGCGTTCTGGGCCGCGTTCGCGTTGTTCGTGTAGCCGCCGATCACGTAGTCGCCCAGGAAGTTGCCCGTGTTGCAGAAGAACGTCGTGGTGTTGGGCACGCTGTCGTCCCACGATTCCGACCCCGCCGGCGCCGAGGGGAAGATCGTCCGATCCGTCGTCGTCAGCACCGCGCCGTTGCGCACCACCCAGTCCACGCCGCCGGAGTTGGAGCCGCGGGCGTACCAGTCGCCGTTCGGCGCCATGCTGCCGTCGGCGAAGCCGCCCGGCGTCGAGACCGTCGGGCTCGGCAGCGGCTGGATCACGGCGCCCTCCTGAATCCGCGTCACACCGTTCGCCGTCACCACGTTGTCGCCGTTCGAATCCCCTTCGAGATCGCCGATGATCATGTGCGCGGCGCCGTGCTGATCGTGCGAATAGCCGTGGAAATCGAAGTTGTCCCACGGCTGCACCGCGCCGAGAATCTGCCCGCTCGGCACGGTCACGCTCTCCCGCGCCACCAGCGTGCCGCCGCGGAGCAGCAGCGTGTCCTCATCGCTCGGCAACCCGGGGGAGTTGATGGAGCGCAGGCACACCGTGCCGTCGCTCAGGATGTGCGTTTCATCCAGAATCACGCCGTACGTCGCGCCTGGAACCGCCGCAATCGCCTGCCCCTCCTGCGCCACGATGTCCCACGTCGCGCCGATCGAGTTCAGCCGGATCACGTACTCATCCGTCTCGTTCGGCCCGCCGTTGGTGTTCGAGGAGAACGCGATCTGCCCCGCGTTGTTCACGCCCATCTGCTCATCGATCGTCGAGATGAGTTCCGCGCCGGGCGGAACCCACGGCGCGAGGTCGTCCTGAACGAGCAACGCCGACGCTTTCCCATCCGCCTCGCCCACAATGAGCATCGAGCCGGAATCGAAGAACGCGTAGTTCGCGCGCATGACCCACGTCGCCCCGCCCGGGGAGACGTACGGTCGCCAGAAGTTGCGGAACTGGATGCCCACCCGGCCCGGAACCACCGCGGTCGGATGCCCCTCCAGCGTAGTGTGCAGCACCCGGTGAGGCGCCGCGCCCGCGAACGCAGAAGCCGCGATTCCCGCCGCGGCGCAGAGCATGACCGCAGTCGCGCGCACACATCGATTCCCAGACATGCGAAAGTCTCCTCCCAGCCTCGCGGTGGCGCCAACCCCCGCGGCCAACCTCGCCTCTCCACCCGCCTCCCGCGGGCCCGCACGCACTATACGCGGGCCCCCAACCGTCCGGGAACGCTCGTCGCCGCGCCCAGGAGCATGGAGCGCGCAACGCGGCGCCAATAGAGAAAACCCGCACCGGCTGGGGACCGGCACGGGCTCGTCGTGGGAACCGGATCGGGCGGGGTAGCCAAGAGACCGCCCGATCCCGAAACACGTGCAAACGGTGGCCCTCACCCCCCGCGCGATTCCGACCGGCGGGTCTCGGTGGGGGTGGGAGTGCCGAAGCCTCCCGCACGCCGATCAGAGCGCCGGGAGACGCAGAGAGAGAAGAACCCTTTGCTCGTCTTGCCACGGGGCAACCGCCGCCGCAGCCGATGGGCGGATGAACCCTTGGCTGCCTTGGCCTGGAAACCCCCGCCGGAGAGCGTGATCCACGGCGGGGATGCTTCGCGCCCCCCCAATACGAGGGGCTTGCGAGGCAAGAGGATACGAACGCGACTCGACAACCGCAAGGCTTTTCAGTTGAAAATCACGCCACAACGGGCCAAGTATGGATGTAAGGCATGGGTTTGGTTGCTGCGCACCCCGAGAATCCCAGGCCGCGCTCCCCTTAAGCGCACAACGGGCGGTTGCCCGCCCGCTGCGCATCTCCCTCGTTCATCCGCGGCGCTCTCGCCACACGCCGGCGCCGACCAATCACGTCACGGGCACACGCCCCAGCGGCCGAGCGCAAATGCGATGTCGCCGCCGTTCACCATGCCGTCGCCGTTGAGGTCGCCGGGCAGGTCGCCCTTCTGGCCCCACTGGCCCACGATGATCTGAACATCGGCGCCCGAAACCGCGCCGTCGCCATCCAGGTCGCCCGGGCATGTGCGAAACGCCATCACCTCCACCGCGCCGGCGCCCGAGGCCGCCGTGTCGTCGCTGTAGACGCCGCCCAGGATCTCGTCGCCATCCGCGCCGACGGAGATGCCGAACAGGTCCGAAGCCGCCGCCGACGGACGCAGCACCTTCGAGCGCAGGCCCCACACGCCGCCCGACTGCTCGAAGATGTACACCGCGCCGGCGTTGACGCCCGCGGCGTCGTGGTCCGGCGCGCCCGCCGAAACACGCCCGCCGCGGACCTCCACCGACCACCCGAAGCGATCGTCCACGCCGCCATCCTCCGGCGCGAGTTTCGCCTCAAGGGCCCACGCGCCGCCCACGTTGCGGAACAGGTACACCGCGCCCGCGCCCGGCGCGCACCCGCTGCACCCTGCATCCGCGCGATATGCGCCGATGGCGATCAGGTTCCCCTCGATGGACACGGAGTACCCGAACTGATCGCCCGTCATTCCATCGGGCGCCGTCAGCGTGATCGCGTGCTGCCACGTGCCCTGGTCGGTGTGGAACACGTAGGCGCCACCGTAATCGGCGCTCTGCGAAGCCGACGGCGCATCCCGCCGCGGCGCGCCCACCACCAGCACACCCTCCCCCATCGCCACGGAGTAGCCGAACAGGTCCGTCGTGTGCGGATCAGGCGCGCCGATCTTCTGCGCCATCGGCCACGCGCCCTCGCCATCCCGCGCGAAGACGTACACCGAGCCGGCGTTCGCCGCGCCCACGTCGTCGAACGCCGAGCCGACCGCCGCCACGCCGTCGTGCACGGCCACGGCGCCGCCGAACGCATCGGCCCCCGCCGCGTCGAACGCGGTGAGCTTCGCCGTCTGCGTCCAGAACCCGTTGACCACCTCGAACACGTACGCCGAGCCGCTGTTCGTGGCCACGCCGTCGTCGCCCTTGGCGCCGATGAGCGCCACGCCGCCCCACGCCGAGACGGAGTTGCCGAAACGATCGCCGCGCACGTTGTCCAGGCCGCGCAACTTGGCGACCTCGATCCACTGTCCCTTGAAGCGCTCGAACACGTACGCTGCGCCGGAATCGCACGTCGGCACAATGCCCGGGCACGCGTCGTCGTCCGCATCGGCGCCGATGACGAGCAGGTCGCCCTGCGCCGCCACGGAGACGCCGAACGCGTCGCCCGACTGCCCGTCGCTTGCGATGAGCGCGCCCTCCAGCCGCGGCTGCGCCGGCTGGGCCTGAGCCGCGCCGCCGGCCAGAATCGCCAGCAGCGCCGCAGGCCGAAGAAGAAGAACGCGCGAATACCCGTTGCTCTCGCTGGTGAGCGCCCGCATGGAATCACCTCCGCGGTGCTCGACCCTCCTGCCCCGAGGATCGACGGAGCGGGACGGGCGAATCACGCGGAAGGGCGCTTTCGGTGGTTCTCGGGCGTCAAAGGCCCGCGATGACCCGCGCCACAGCGCGACTCCAAAGGGTCTGCGCGTCTTGCCCCGTCCGCAGCCGCGGCGGGCAGGCCGTTTTCCAGCGTCGCAAGGCCGTGAAAGCCGCGGATGGTCCGAAACGCGGGCGGTCTCATAAACGGCGCAGCGCGCCCGCGGCTTCTTTGCCGGGGCGCGCCGCGCGTCCATCCACTCAGGATGCGGTCAGGCCGGTTATGGGCACACGCCCCACGCGCCGAGCAGCGACGCGAGATCTCCAGCGCTCACCTGGCCGTCGCCGTTCAGGTCCGCGGCGCACGGCGCCGCCAGACCCTCGCACTCATCCAGCACGCCGTTGCGGTTCACGTCGTAGGCGGTCTGGTTCACCATCAGGTCGGCGCCGTCCGGCACGCCGTTGCCGTTGCAATCGCCCAGCAGGTTGATGAATGACATGCTCGAGGTATCGAAGATCTCGACGCGAGACGAAAAAACCTGGGTTTCCTGAGCGTAGCGGTTGCGCCCGAAGAAGAGCGCCTCGCCGGCGAGCGCTGCGCCCGCGTTGACGTGCGTGTAGAAGTTCTGCTGATCGCCCTGGATCTCGGCCACCTGGCCCCAGACGCCGGGGCCGCCGAAGTTGCGGTGAAAGACGTGCATCGCCGTGACCTTGCCCCCGCCGTCCGCCGTCGCTTCGAAGTCCTCCGCGACGACGATCGCGAGATCGCCCTTGAGCACGACGTCGTGCCCGAAGGCGTCCGGCGCATCGATGGATTCCGGCGCAAAGGTCTTCGCGAGCGTCCACGCGCCGCCGTCGTGCTCATACAGGTGCGCGGCGCCGCCGCTGGGGGCCACGGCGTCGTCCCACATCTCGCCGACGAGCAGTTGCTCGCCGTCGAGCGACAGCCGCGCGCCGAAGATGCCCTGGTCGTCGGCGTCCGGCGCGGGAATCGTCTTCACAGTCTGCCACGAGCCGCCGTTCAGTTCGAGGATGTGCACCGCGCCCTCCGCGCTCGCCCCCGCCAGCGGCGCGCCGATCGCCATGCGGTCGCCGCTGATCGCGACGTCAAAGCCGAAATACGTGCTGATCGCAAACCCCGGCGGATCGATGCGCTGCACCATCACCCAGGAGGCGCCGTCGCGCACGTAGACGAACACCGCGCCGTGCGTCACGCCGCCGCCGGGACCGGCGAGCGGCGCGCCGACGGCGATCATGTCGCCCTCCGCGGCGACGGAGGCGCCGAAGTACGCCGGCCCATCCTCCACGGGCGGGCTGAGCAGCGCCACGTTCGTCCACACGCCGCCCTCGCGCCGGAAGATCGCCGCGGCGCCGCGGAAGAGCGGCGATTCGGGGTCCGCCTCCGGCGCGCCGGCCACCGCGTTGTCGCCCGAGATCGCGACGCAGTAACCCAGCAGGCCGTCGGCGCCGAAATCGCGCCCGCTGAAGGACTGCGTCGGCGTCCAGTCCTGCCCGTTTCGCTCGAAGAAGCGCACGCCGCCGTTGCGCGGGCCGGTCACGCCGTCTTCCCCCATCGCGCCGACCATGAGCGTCGCGCCCTCCGCCGCGACTGAAGCGCCGAACCCGGTCCGCGGCGGCTCGGCCAGAAACGTGGTGTGCGTGACGAGGTCGAGTTGCCCGCACGCGACGCCGGTGGCGCCGGTGACGGCCAGCGCGCCCGCGGCGGCGATCACGAGATTCGAAAGATTTGAGTGCAGGCGCATGACCGCGCTCCTCTTTTGCGAGGTTTCGGCGCGCCGGGCCCCCGCACGCGCGGGTCCGGCCGCCCGATCCCCAATCCGAAGGCCGGGCGGCCAGACCGACACGAATCGGTGAAAAAACGCGGCCCGCACGCGGTCTTGTTCACCGCCTGCGGGCCGCGCCATTCCGGGCGAGGCCTTCGGGTCAACTCCGCGTCACGGGCAGTTGCCCCAGGAGCCGAGGAGCGCCGCAAGGTCCGAAGCGCCAACGACGCCGTCGCCATCGAGGTCGGCCGGGCCGCCCATCGCGCCCCAGGAGCCGAGGAGCGAGGCGAGATCCGCGGCGCCGAAGACGTTGTCGCCGGTGAAATCCGCGGGGCAGGGCGTTCGCGCGGTCACGACGGCGTCGGTGATCACCAAGCCGGGGATCGCGGTGGCCTGAACGCTCAAGGTTTCGACGAAATTGTACGCGGATGACGGATTTTGCGCCAGAATTCGAATTTCGTCGCCGACGAACATCTGTTCGCCCAGATTGGGCGTCGGGATGCGGATGATGACGGGCGGACGCCAGTTCCATCGCCCGCAGGCGACGCGCTGCGCGCCTTCGCCCGCGCCGCCCTTGCCGCAGCCATCGGGCCACTCATCCACCAGCGCGGCCGTGCCGGTGTGATCCAGGATGTCGCCGACCACCACGCCGCCGTTCAGAATCTGGATGTGGTGCAGCGTGGCGCCGACGGGGGAGTAATCCGCGGTGATTTCGAGCCCGCCGCCGAACACCTGCGACACCTGCGTGTGCCCGAGGAACTGGCCGGCGACGCCGCCGTGCGAGCCGGTGAAACTGACGCGCAGGATCGAGCCATCCGGCGGCGGCGGGGGCGGCTCCTGGCATGCGGGCGGGGGCCAGCAGCCGACGAGTTCGGCCCATTCGAGGCCGACGGCGTCGGCTTCGCCGCATTCGATCGAGACGCCGTCCTGCCCGCTCGAACCGATGGAAACCTGCATGTCATCGGGCGTGACATCGAGTGTGGCGTCGCCGAGCGCGCTGAAGGGGCGCTCGCGGAAACTGGGCGAGACTTTCTTGATCGAGATGACGTCCCAGTCCGCGCCGGTGACTCTGTAGGAGGTGAGGTTCTGGAACTCCGCGGAGGGGTTTTCGGCGAGAATACGGAGTTCATCCACCATGATCGCCGCGCCGCCGCCGCCGATGAGGATGGGCGTCGGGATGGGCCAGCAGAGGCGGTAGCACGAGGTGCGGATGGGGCCGATGCGCGCGGGGCCCTTGTCGCAGCCCTTGGGCCAGATGGAGGCGCTCGCGGCCATACCGGTCATGCCGGGGAAGACGCCGACGGGCTCGCCATCGAGATACGCCTCGAGGCGCTGCGTCATGGATCCGATCGCGGAGTAATCCGCCTCGATGCACACGCAGAACATGCAGCCGGGGATGACGCAGGGGCCGACAATGGAGACGGTTCCGACGGGGCCGGGGGGGAGTCCGTTGGCGAGTTCACCCATCGCGCTGATGGTGAGCGAGTTGCCGGCGGGGCCGGGGACGAGTTCATCCCACTGGAGGAAGAGACCCTCGGCGCGGCCGAGGTTGATATCGACGCCGTCCTGGCCGCTGGAGCCGAGGTTATCGAGGCGGACGCGGCGGTCGGCGGGGTCCCACTGGAGGGTGGCGTCGCCGACGGGGGTGTGGGTGAGTCCGAAGCCGACGACGGGGGCGCCGCGGTCGGCAGGCGCTGCGGCTTCCGGTTTCTCAGCGATTGAGGTGGAGGGGGAGGGGGTTCCGGGGGAGCGCCCAGCGCTCCACGCGGACGCCGCGCAGACTGTCACGACGAGGGCCGCCGCCGCGCTCGCGGCGAGGCCCTTTGGGCCGCCCAGACTGAAGACAGACATTGTCAAACGCTCCTTTGCCGCGCTTTTTGAGCGCGCGAAACGAATCGGTTTCGACTCGCGCAGCGCCGGCGACGCGCCGGCGCACTCTGATCGCTTTCGCGCTGTTCCGGCGCGCTTGAGTGTGTGAGCGCGCAGCGAGACATCCGGGCGCACTGAACGCTTTGCCGCGGGGGCGGGGCCCATCGCGGGACAGCCGATCAGCGGCCCCGGAGCCATGACTCGCATTCGACCGGGGAAGACGCGAACGCCTTTGCGCTGTCTTAACGAGAAGAACGCTGAAAGCAAGGGAAATCGGCGCGCGGTAGGCGTGGGTTCGTGTCTGGAGCGAGTTGGGCGCGTCCCAGCGACATGCGCGCCCGGACGGACGCCGACCGGGCGCGAGCAAGGGGCGTGTGGTGGGTGGTGGGATCTTGTGGGGGGGCGGAGGAATGTGGTAGGTGGAATGTGGAATGTGGGGGGAGGGAGGGCGGCGCTGCGCGGCGTTGCGGATGGCGGAGAGGAGGGGCGCGAGGGCGCGGAGGAAGAGGATTGCGGCGCAGGCGGCGATGACGGCGATGAGGATGGGCATGGGGACTCCTTTCTGCGCGGAGGGAGGCGTGGGCGCGAGCGCGCGGACCATCGGCGTGGCGGAGCGCAAAGCGATGGCGCCACGGCGCCCTTTCATGGGGCGCTGGTTGGGCTGGTGGATGGATGTGGAACCCGGAACGGATGACTCAGGCGGACAGGTTAACCGGGGAGGAGGCGAGTGCAATCCCTGAAATGCGCAGTGACTATGAAATGGCGCACAAAGGGCGTCACTCGGGACAGGTCAGAGGGGGTAGGTGGTGGGTGGTAGATGGGCGGAATGCGGAATGCGGAATGCGGAATGCGGGGTGTGGTGCGTGGGGGGGGGGGGTGGGTGTCGAGGCGCGGAGGCGGTGTTGGGGGTGAGCCCCTAACCCTGACCTCTCCCCGCAGAGCCGGGGAGAGGGGTGGAGCACGGTGCTCATCAAGTTGTCGGCTGGATCAGG
>CAZGVW010000011.1:0-4051 GCA_964529265.1 uncultured Phycisphaeraceae bacterium | reverse complement strand
CGCGTTCCACTCGTGCGGCGCATAGCGCGCCTGCGCGTGCGCCGCAACATCCGCGGGGCGCACGGGCTGGTTGAAGCGCAGCGCGATCACCGCCGGGCTGTCGGATCGTCCGTCCTGGCGGTACCACTCCGCCGAGAGCAGACGGACCGTCGGGGAGACAAACGAGAAGGCGTACGGCTCGCCCAGCGTGCGGCCGCTCGCGCTCCGCGCGCTGCCGTCGATCCGCACCGTGAAGCGGGTGGCATACGGCAGCGGCTTCGCCGGTTCGATGGTCGCGATCAGCGTGCGCGTGCCCGACCACGAGTAGTTCGCACTGATCGCTGGCTCGACCGAGAGCCATCCGGGCCGCCCCGTCACCGCCGCGCCGAGCTCGATCATCGGCTCGGAGAAGAGCATTCGAATCTCGTGCGCGTCGGCAATCTCGCCGACCTCGCCGGTGGGCGTGGCGCTGACGACCGTCAGCGGACGCCCCTGCGTCAGCGCCGTCGTGGAGGCGTGCAACAGCAACGCGAGGGCGCAGAAGGTCGGAAGTAACCGTCGCATCTGTCTCAGGCTCGTCGATGGTAATGCCGGGACGTCGCGTTTGGTTCCCGGCGTCACTGCTGTCTGTAGACACCGATTCTTCAGGCTTTGCTCACGCCAGCGCCGCCCGGTCGCGCTTATCGTACGGCGCGGATGGATTCAGACCGTTCCTC
Source organism: uncultured Phycisphaeraceae bacterium (assembly GCA_964529265.1). Classification (GTDB taxonomy): domain Bacteria; phylum Planctomycetota; class Phycisphaerae; order Phycisphaerales; family UBA1924; genus CAZGVW01. Next base: position 3,356 of record CAZGVW010000011.1, on the reverse strand, counting down.
GCGGTCGGCGTGCAATACCCGCTACGCTTTCGCTGATGGATCAGCGACAGCAGCCGTCCGTCCTGCGAAGACGGCAGTGAGGCTGCCGTCCTCGAAGTGCCATTGCGACGGCGTTTCGCCGGTGAACGCCTTGAAGTCGCGGATGAAGTGGGCCTGGTCGTAGAAGCCGAAGCGCTGCGCGAGATCGGCCCACCGCGTCGGCGCGCCGTCCTGCAGCTGGCGGAGCACTTCCTGGAACCGGATCGTGCGCAGGAACTGCTTCGGCGACAAGCCGATGTCGCGCAGAAACAACCGCTGCAGCTGCCGTTCCGTGAGGCCGACATGCCGCGCGAGCGCGTCCACGCGCACGAGACCGCGACGGTCGCGCGCGACGCTCGCCGCGTGGCCCGCCAGCAGATCCGCGCGGGCGGTGTCGGCCATCGCGGCGAGCGCGGCATCGAGCGCCGATGCCAGCGCGTCAGGATCGAGCCGCGGCATCACATCATCGGTCAGCCGCCGCGCCAGCCGGGGGTCGAGCGTCTCGAGGTCGATGATGCGATGGGCGAGCTCGTGCTGCGCGATGCGAAACAGCGCGGCCGCGCCATGCGGCAGCAGGCGCGCGCCCACCATGAGGGACGCGCCGCTCGGAGAGAGCCGCACGGCGCGCTGGAACTGTCCGGCGACGAGCAATCGACCCTGCGTGCGCAGGCGGCCGTCCGGCATCAGCTCGCGGAACGGATCCCCGCAGTGAACGATGACTTCGCTATGGCCGTCGGGCAGGACGGGATCCACCGCGGCCACGCCGGCGGGCATCTCGAGGACCCAGAGGCGATCGACGAACGCACGCAGCCGCGGCGAGGGCGTGAACTCGCGGTAGAGCATCAGGAGATATTACGAGAGGGCGACGGCGGACCTAAAGGTCCGCCCTACGTACGATCCGTCCTGCGTCGTCGGGAATCGTCACCGTGAACACGGCGCCGCCGCCGGGACGATTCGCGGCGCGGACGGTTCCGCCGTGCAGTTCGACGAGATGCTTGACGATGGCGAGGCCGAGGCCGGTGCCGCCGGGGCGCGCGCGCGACTTGTCCACGCGGTAGAAGCGCTCGAACACGCGCGTCAGATCGTCATCCGGGATGCCGGGACCTGAATCGCTGACGGTGATCGCGAGCGCGTCGTGACGCCGCGCCGCGAGCGCGATTTCGGTGTCCTCCGTCGAGTAGTGCACGGCGTTCTCCACGAGGTTGCGCAGGATGTCGTGCAGCTTGCCGGGATCCACCACCGCGTGCCGCGCGTCATCCGGCACATCGATGGTCACGCGCTGACGCTTTGCTTCGATCCCCGGCGCCAGATCGGCGACGACGCCCTCGAAGATCTGCCGGAGATCGCTGGCGACGAGGTCCAGCCGCTCCTGCCGCGCATCGAGCTGCGCCAGGCGCAGCAGATCGGTGACGAGACGCTCCATGCGGGTCGTCTGCCGGCCGATCGTGTCGAGAAAGCGGCGCGTGTTCGCGACGTCGGACGGGTCGTCCTGCAGCGCCTCGACGTAGCCGCGAATTGCGGTGAGCGGCGTCCGCAGCTCGTGCGAGACATTCGCCACGAAGTCGCGGCGCACCTGATCGGCGCGCCGCAGGTCAGTGGTGTCGTGCAGCACGAGCACGGCGCCGCCGCCCTCGTCGGCCGGTACCGACGCGGCTCGGGCGACGAACGTGCGAGCCGGGTCGCGGGCGAGCGACAGCTCGCGCGCGTCCACCTGTCCGCCCCGCAGCGCGGTGCCGAGCGTCGCCGCGATGTCGGGATGGCGCACGACCTCGAGATACCCGCGCCCGATCGCGCTTTCATCCATGCGCAGCATCTCGCGTGCCGCGCGGTTCACGAGCTGCAGCCGCGCCTCGCGATCGACGACGACGACGCCCTCCTCCATGCTGGTCAGCATCGCCGACGTGCGGGCACGGTCGCGCGCAAGCTCCGCGAGGCGCCTCGCGAGCTCGCGCGCCGCGGCGTCGAGCGTCCGCGCAACCGCGCCCAGCTCGTCCGTGCCGTAGTCGTACGCCGGCGGCGACGAATCGCCGGCCGAGAGCCGGTCAGCCACCCCGGCGATTTCCCGGACGCGGCGGCGCAGCGGCGCTGACAGCGCCCAGGCGATCAGCAGCGCCGCCGGAATCGCCGCGGCCAGGGCGATCAGCATGAGGCGCCGAATCGCGGCGAGCTGCGCGTCGATTTCGGTCAGCGCCAGGGCCAGCCGTACGTGCCGCACGACCGGGTGGTTCGTACGGACGGCCACGTACACGATCTCGGTGTCCAGCGTCGGGCTGTAACGGCGGCTGATGCCGACCGCGTCATCGCGCGCAGCCGCGATCTCGGGATGGGAGCCGTGGTTCTCGAGCGTCCGGAGCTGCTCCGGCGTTCGCGTCGAGTCGCCGACCACGCGGCCGTCGTCGGCGATGAAGCTCACCCGGCTGCCGGTGAATCGCCCCAGGCGGTCCGCCTCGCGATCGAACGCATCGTCGTCGGCCTGCAGGCCGGCGCCCAGCAGGTCGGCGATCAGCCTCGCCTCGCCGGCGAGCCGCTGCGTGATGGCCTCACGCTGCCGCGCGCGGATCTGCCATGAGAGCAGCAGCTCCGCAACGATCAGGGCCACCGCGGCGGTGAGCAGCGATCCGAGGACCAGCTTCGTGCGGAGGCGCACTACTCGGGCTCGACCAGCTTGTAGCCGAACTGCTTCACGGTGACGAGCGTCCGGGCCAGCGACGGCACCTTCTCCCGCAGCCGGCGCACGTGGACGTCCACCGTGCGGGTGCCGCCCGTGTAGCGATAGCCCCAGACGTCGCTGAGGAGCCGGTCGCGGGATAGCACGCGCCCCCGATGCTGGAGCAGGTACTGCAGCAGCCGGTATTCCTTGGCCGTGAGGGTGACTTCGCTTCCGTGCTCGGTGACCCGATGCCGCGAGCCGTCCATGACGATGGCACCGAACTCGAGCCGGATGTCCTCCCGGTCCTGCCGCCGGGCGCGCCGCATCAAGGCGCGGATCCGCGCCATCAGCTCGTTCGGGCTGAAGGGCTTGGCGAGGTAGTCGTCGGCGCCCAGGTCCAGGCCGACAATCCGATCCGGCTCTTCGGCGCGGGCGGTGACGATGATGATCGGCATGTCAGCGGTCCGGCTGTCGGCGCGCAGCGCGCGGCACACCTCGAAGCCGCTCATGCCGGGCAGCATGACGTCGAGGATCGCCAGATCCGGCGGCGACTCACGGGCGCGGGCCAGCGCCTCGTCCCCGGACGACGCCACCTGCGCGGTCCATCCCGCCTTCTGCACGTAATGCGCAATCAGGTCGGCGATGTCGCGGTCGTCTTCGGCGACGAGGATATGCATGGGGACGGGGG
>CAZGVW010000010.1:0-5920 GCA_964529265.1 uncultured Phycisphaeraceae bacterium | reverse complement strand
GGATGATGCGGACCGTGTTCCGCGATCATGACAGGTTCATCCAGACCTACTTCTCCACCTATCGCGGAAACTACTTCACCGGCGACGGGTGTCGCCGCGACGAAGACGGCTACTACTGGATCACCGGCCGCGTCGACGACGTCATCAACGTGTCGGGGCACCGCATGGGGACGGCGGAAGTCGAAAGCGCCCTGGTGGCGCATGCGAAAGTGGCGGAGGCGGCGGTCGTCGGCTTCCCGCACGACATCAAGGGCCAGGGCATCTACGCCTACGTGACGCTCAACTCCGACGAAACGCCGACGGAGGAACTTCGCAAAGAGCTGGTCAAATGGGTTCGCCAGGAGATCGGCCCGATCGCCTCGCCGGACGTCATTCAGTGGGCTCCCGGCCTGCCGAAAACGCGCTCCGGCAAGATCATGCGGCGGATCCTGCGCAAGATCGCGGAGAATGACATCGACAGCCTCGGCGATACCTCGACTCTTGCCGATCCCTCGGTGGTTCGGGACCTGATCGAGAACCGCGCCGTCGCCGCGCAGTAGCTCTTTCAGCAGTTACAAAGAGCGGCGGGGCTGCAAGGTCCCGCCGTTTCTTGATGCAGACCGTGCTTGATGCGCACCGGGCTTGATGCACACATGGGCTTGATGCACACTGGGAAAGGACACCGCCATCTTGCCACCGTCGCCGGGCGCGGAAGACAAACAGTTCGTCGCCAGAGCGCTCGAAGCCGCGATCAGGATCGGCCTTGTCGTCCTGCTGGCGGCGTGGTGCTTCGAGATCATCAGGCCCTTCATCATCCCGCTGATTTGGGGCATCATCATCGCGATTGCGTCCCATCCCGGCTACCGCCGGCTGTGTGGGGCGATGGGCGGTCGGAGCGCGCTTGCGGCAGCCGCGTTCGCGCTGATCGCCTTGGCCGGACTGATCGCTCCCGCGGTACTTCTGGCCGGCACGCTGGTCGACACCGCACAGGCTCTCGCTGATCATCTGAACCAGGGAACCATCAAAGTTCCGGCGCCGCCGGAGTCGGTCGCTCACTGGCCAATCATCGGCAAGCCTGTCGAACAGTTCTGGCTGCTGGCGTCCGTCAACCTCGGCGAGGCATTGACCGAGATCGTGCCTCATCTGAAAGGCTTCGGAGGCTGGCTCGTGGCCGCCGCCGCGGGAACCGGCCTTGGAATTTTGCAGTTCATCATCGCCATCGTGATTGCGGCGGTGTTTCTGGCGCGCGCGCAATTCAGCCACGAGGTGGCAACGGCGATTGCCACCCGGCTCGCGGGAGAGCGCGGCGCCGAATACGCCGCACTTGCCGGCGCCACCATCCGCAGCGTTGCCCGTGGCATCCTCGGCGTCGCTCTCATTCAGTCGCTGCTCGCCGGGCTTGGCTTCCTCGCGGTGGGACTGCCGGCTGCCGGTTTTCTTGCCTTGCTCTGCCTGTTCCTCGCCGTCATTCAGATCGGGGTTGGCCCCATTGTCGTTCCCGTCATCATCTACGTGTTCGCGACCGCCGATACCCTGACCGCGATCCTTTTCCTGATCTGGAGCACCCTGGTCATTGTCTCGGACAACATCCTGAAGCCGATTCTGATAGGACGGGGCGTTCAGGTCCCGCTGATCGTCATCTTCGTCGGCGCGATCGGCGGGTTTCTGACGTCGGGGATCGTCGGCCTGTTCGTCGGCGCGGTCGTGCTCGCGCTTGGCTACACGCTGTTCCTGGCGTGGCTGCAAGACGGCTCTGGTGCCGCCGAGAACGCGCCAGACGACACCACGCCCGACCTGATCGTTCCCGCGTCCCCTGACTCAGCAGCGGACGCGCCCACGGCGGGGCCTATGACGGGGGCAGACCGCGCGATCTGATCAGCGATACGTCGCCAGATGCTCTTCGAGCGTCTGCAGGGCGCGCCGTGCGATCCGAGCCTGGACGTCCGCACCTGCACGTTGGAATACGTCAAGAGCCCCGCGATAGGCTGTTGCCGCCTCCTGCAGCAGGGCCGGGTTCTTGCGCCGATCCCCCAGAGTCCATAGCGCATTGGCCAGATTGACCCGCATCAACTCACGGCTCACAGCGGTCCGTGCTGCCAAGGGCACTTCAAGGGCGGCCCGGAACGCCGTGACGGCCTCCTCCCAACGCTCGAGCGAACCTTCGCGGTCGCCCCATGCCTTCAGCGCGCTGCCGAGGGCATCCTGGGTCGCCGACCACGCGACGGCGAAGCGTGCGCGGGTGCGCACGGTGAGAGCGGCGCGATAGGCCGCAACTGCCTCCGCCAACCGCTGCGTGCTGTCCTCCCGCTCACCGAGAATACGCAAGGCGCTGCCCAGATGATGCTGGGTCTCGGCCCACTCGATCGGCAGCCTGTCCCGGGCGAACACGCGCAGCGCTGCCTGAAACGCCGCCGTTGCCCGCCGCAGGTGGTCGGTGCCCGCCTCGCGCTTGGCCAGGGCCAGCAGCGCAACGCCGAGGTGGACTTGCGTCCGCGCCCAGTGAAAGGGCACCTCGTCCCAGGTATAGACGCCAAGCGCAGCCCGGTGGGCGGACACCGCTTCCTCAAGATGGACGGTCCCCTCCTCGCGATCGCCGAGATTGGACAACGCAGCGCCGAGCCGGCTTTGGGTCTCCGCCCAGTCGAGGGGCCGCCGCGCACGAGTCACGACGCTGAGGCTCGCCTTGTAGGCTTCGACTGCGCCCTCGATGGATGCGGTTCCGATTTCGCCGGCTGCGAGCGCATACAACGCGGCGCCAAGATCCCTCTCAGTCCGCGCCCAGTCGAGCGCGTGGTCCTTTGGCGTCAGCACCTCCAACGCGCCGCGGTAGGCCTTGACCGCATCCTCAAGATCAGAAAACCGGCCGGAGCGGGCGCCAAGCACCGCCAGCACATTGCCGAGGCGGTCATTCGTCAGCGCCCATTCGACCGGCAAGTGATCGCGCGAGTAGACCTCAAGAGCGAGGCGGTAGGCAGCCACCGCCTGCTCCAGCACTTCCTGGGAATCGCCGGTTTCGCCAAGCGCCTTCAAGGCGGCGCCGATGTTGCACTGAGTCCTGGCCCAATGCAGCGGAAAGGCGGTGCGGGTGAACGTCGTCAGCGCCGTCTGGTGCGCCGTCACGGAGTTCTGCAGCAGCTGGGTGTCCCGCTTACGCACGCCGAGGGTCCGCAGGGCAACGCCGAGGTTGTCCTCAGTGACTGCCCATGCCGTCGGCATCCGGGCGATCGTCAAAACCTCAAGCGCCCCGCGAAACGCCGCGACCGCTTGCTCGACCGGGACAACGCCTTCGCCGCGCCAGCCAAGGGACCACAGCGCGATGGCGCGATTGTTCTCAACGAGTGCCCAGTGCAGCGGCATCCGGGTGCGCTTGTAAACGGTTTGCGCCGCGCGGAACGCCGACAATGCCTCGCCGAGGAAACCGGCCTGCTGCTCCTGATCGCCCAGGGCCTGCAGATCGCGCCCGAGCGCGTTCTGCGTCATTGCCCAGACCTCCGGATACGCCTCCACATCGGTGTCGGCCAGAATCGAACGCATGGTGGCAGCGCCCCGGATCATCAGATCGGTGTCGCGCGCCAACTGCCCGGCCGCTGCCTGGGCCACGCCGAAGGCGGAGCGCAACCGGAGCACGATCTGCGGCGACAGCGCGTGCACCGACAGCGCCTGGCGCGGCTGTTCGACAGCCGGCTCGATCTCCGCCAGGGCAAGACCGAGCATGCGCGCCAGCTTGCTTGCCTGCTCTTCCGTCGGCGGATCGATGGCCGCAAGCGCGATGACCGTCAGGACATTAGCGAGATCGCTACCGAACGCCTGCGGCAGGATCAGGTTGTCGCCAATCGACCGGAATGACCTGACCTCCGCCCTCGGCGCCCAGGCGGCCGACATGATGCGCAGGTGCAATGTCCCGTCCTCTGGCGCGACACGTCCCCATACCAGCACATGCGCGCTCGCTTCACGGACCGCGGAGCGCCCGGTTCGCAGGGCAAGAGCGAGATTTTCCACCGGATCACCCTCGCCCCATGCATCGAGGGTCTCCTGCAGTCGCTGGACTTTGATCTCGCGCCGCTCGTCAAGCGCCTCGACGACCGCGCGGGTCGACGTCCGGGCGGCGTCATCCCCCGCCAGATCCGCAACCATGGCTGTGAATTGCTCCTTGTCACCAAGGAGAATGTTGATGTTGGTCGCCCTGCGAAACAATGACCGCAAGCGCCCTGTGCCGAGTGCTGGTATCGGACTGCTCCCCTTCAGGTTCAGCGTACTATAGAATGCACATTCTAGCAGCGAAAGCGCCGATGTCCGCTCAGAAGTCGATACAGCGGCCCTTGCGTTCCCAATCGCCATAGCGCGTCGGCTCCGGCCCGGCCGGACCGCCAACTTCCTCCGCCTGTTCGGCGGCCCGGGGCGCCTGCTCCTCCCGCCGGGGCGGGCTCTTCTCCTGCTGCGGGTCAGCCGCGTTGTCGGCGCGGCCGGAATCGGCGACCGGATCGGTGTGCTGGCTCTCACTCATGGCGGTCCCTTTCATGCTGTCGTTTTCGAGCTGTCACTATTCGCTGTTCAGCCCCTTGCGGTCACGATGACAAGGCTACTAGATTCAGCCATCACGTTCGCGCCGGATTTTCTGAGAAAGCCGGATTCTGAGAGAGAGTCTGAAAAGAGATTGTCCACGTCGCCATGAACACGTTTCGCACCGGTCTTCTGCTTGCCGCAATGACGGCTCTGTTCCTCGTCGCGGGCTACCTGCTGGGCGGCCAGAGCGGCATGATGATCGCACTCGTGGTCGCGATCGGCATGAATGTGTTCTCCTATTGGAACGCCGACAAAGTCGTCTTGCGGATGTTCAAGGCGCGCAAGGTCGATGCCCGCTCGGCGCCTGTGCTCCATGGCATCGTCGAGCAACTGGCGCACCGAGCGCACCTGCCGATGCCGCGCGTTTACATCATCGACAATCCGCAGCCCAATGCCTTCGCCACCGGCCGCAACCCGCAACACGCGGCGGTCGCGGCAACGACCGGCCTGTTGCAGAATCTCAGCCAGGAAGAAATCGCAGGCGTCATGGCTCACGAACTCGCGCACGTGAAAAACCGCGACACCCTGATCATGACCGTGACAGCCACCATCGCCGGGGCGCTCGGCATGCTGGCGAACTTTGCTCTCTTCTTCGGCGGCAACCGCAACAACAATCCACTCGGCATGGTCGGCACGATCCTGGTCGTGATCCTGGCGCCGATGGCGGCAATGCTCGTTCAGATGGCGATTTCCCGAACCCGCGAGTACGCCGCCGACCGTGAGGGCGCCGAGATCTGCGGTCGGCCGACGTGGCTGGCCTCGGCATTGCAGAAGCTCGAGACGACCGCCCGTCGCATCGACAATCCCGAGGCCGAGCGCAACCCGGCGGCAGCGCACTTGTTCATCGTCAACCCGCTCCATGGCGGCTCGGTCGACAATTTGTTTTCGACCCACCCGAACATGGAGAACAGGATCCGCAAACTTCGTGAGATGGCTGCCGGCGGAAGCAGGCAGTCCGGACCCTGGGGCTGAAGCGCTGGCATCCCCATCAGGGCGATTGGCTGCGGATGCCCGCGGCGTCGCGCTTGAGGCCCTCGATGCCGTATTGCGGCGGCAACTCGCGTTTGACGGGGTGGCGGAGGGCAATCCAGACTGGGCCGCCCTCGACTCTCGCGACCGCGCATTCGCCTTCAATCTCGTCGCCACCAGCCTTCGTCGCCTCGGCCAGATCGATACGCTTCTGGGCGCGCTTTTTCATCGCCCACTGCCCGAGCGGGACCACTGGGCGCGAACGCTTCTCCGGCTCGGCATCTGCCAGCTGGTTTTCCTCAAGACGCCGGCCCACGCCGCCGTCGACACCACGGTGGATCTCGCGCGCCGCTATCGGCAGGGGCGGCACCTTGCACTGATCAACGCGCTTCTGCGGCGCGTCGCACGG
>CAZGVW010000009.1:0-4029 GCA_964529265.1 uncultured Phycisphaeraceae bacterium | reverse complement strand
GACATTAAAAGGGTGCCCGGAAAGCGAGTCAAGTCGCTGGGCAATTCCATTGAGCCGTCGGCCGCGGCTGCGCCAGCTTGATGTCCAGGATGGCCGTCGCTGCTGCGCGTGGCGGCGGGTGGCCTGCCGCTGGATGGCACTGGCAAGTTGCTCCCCCCTGACTGAACTTGCCAGTGGCGAGTGTTCCTGCCGCCGTCCACCCGCCGCGAAGCGATGAAGCTGCGCGCGACCACGGGGGGGGAGCGGCTGGGGGGGAGCGATGGGGGGGAGGGGCGTGGGGGGGCGAGGGGGGGCGAGGGGGGGTGCTGTGATAAACTTGTTCTCATGATCAGCAAAGCCAAGACCGTCAAGGCGTCTCTCGCCTCGCCGCCCGAGGATCGCCGCAAGGCCATCAGCGCGGCCCCCCACGCGCGCCGTGATTCGCAAGAACCTCGACAAGGACTATCAGGAAGGCATGCAGTGCGGCGCGATCGGGTACTACCTGCCGCATCGGGTGTATCCGCACGGGTATCACTGCGACCCCAAGCTGCCGCTTCCGTTCGCGGGGCTGGGGTGGCAGAAGAACCACATGTCCATCGGCATGATGTGCCACTACAGCGACGCCGCGGAGAACAAGTGGTTCCGCGATGAGTGGGCCAAGACCGGCAAGAAGCTGGACATGGGTAAGTGCTGCATCCGGTTCCGCAAACTGGAAGACCTGCCGCTGGAGCTGATCGGCAGGGCGATCAAGCGCGTCCCGGCGAAGAAGTACATCGCGATCTACGAGAAAACGCTGGGGCCGCAGCGACTGGCGAAGAGGAAGAAGAAGTAGATTGCGAACGGAGATGCGAGAGGCGAAAGCGTGATGTGAGTCACAATCCACGCACACCACGGGCAATCTCAATGCAGATTTCCCGTGCCAGCCACAACCGGGCCACCCGCCGATGCTCGCACGATCAGAGCCGCGTGCGGAAGCACGCGGAGGCAGTGTGCGGACGGCTCCCTACCGGTCGCGGCTCTGATGGTCGCGGCTCCGATCGTCGCTTTTCTGACGGTCGCGGCACGACGGAGCCAGGAGAACTACGGGCAGGTGCAGGGGCCGAAGGCGGTGATGGTCGCAATCACGTCGGCGACGGAGACCTCTCCGTCCCCCCCATCGGGCACGAAGTCCTCCGGGCAGCCGGGGCAGGGCCCGAAGGCTGAGATGACCGCGGTGATGTCGGCGATGCCGACTTGTCCGTCGCCTCCCGCCGGCATCAGGTCGGCCGGGCACGGCAGGGCCCCGGGGAGGTATGGAATGCGAGCAACCCAGGGCTGCTGAAAACCATCGGGATTCTCGCCGTTGCCAACGATGGTCAAGCCATCTCTGCTCACGCCGGTCGCTCGCTCCAGGGTCCAACCCGCCAGCTCGTCGCCAAGGCCGAACTCGTCTATCAGCATTTGCCGCAGCTCAACCATTCCCAGGCAATCGACCCAATAGAACGCGGCTGTGCCTTCCGCGTCTCTGCCTTGACCGACGATGACTCGCCCGCCGGGCGAGACGGCCAGCGCACGGCTGCTGAATGTTCCGCCGGGAAGGTCGCCAAGGCCGATGATGCCATCGGCTTGCGTCCAGACAAACGCCTCTTGACCGTTCGTTGAGTTGGAGTACCCGACGATCACGTTGCCGTCGCTGCTGGTGGCCAGTGCTGTGGAGCTGTGCGTGCCCCCGGCGAGTTCGCCGATGGATTGCATGCCTCCCGTCTGCGTCCATCGAAATGCTTCGGTTCCAAGCGTCGCCGACGAACTTCCGACGACCACCGAGCCGTCCTCGGATACGGCACGCGCGTTGCTCGAGTTTGATCCGCCGGGCAGGTCACCCAGATCGACAGCGCCGGTTGATTCCGTCCAGCGGTACCCGCCGATGACCGGGCCGCTGCCGACAATGACGCTGCCGTCGCCTGATCCGTCATATGCATTGGACTGCTTGCCGAGTTGCTCCATCTGTGGATCGAGCCACTCCATGTCGTCGGGATCGGGGGAAGTCCAGCGAACGGCGACGGAGTCGAAGAAGAACTCCGTCACGCCCACGATCACTTGCCCGTCGCCGCTGATGCCTCTGGCCGCGGAGCCGCCAACATCCAACGTGATCAGGCCCGCGGGCGATGCAAAGTACGCCTGCTGATCCTTCTTTCCCCAGTAATCTCCGGCCACGGCGAGCCCATCATCGGAGATCGCGCTCACGTACATCTCAAAGACATCCTCCGGGAAGTCCGCAATCGCGCGGAAGCACGGCCCGCTCCCGCCGCCCTCGCACCAGCCGGTCCCGGCCCGACTGGCCTGTGAAGTCGGCGCGCTCATCGCCGGGCGGCTCGCTGGCTTCAAGTCATCCGTGGCAGGCGAACCCCCCGGCGCCTGAAGCGCGAGAAGAACGAGGGACAACAACCCCGCGACGCATCCGCTGGTTCGCCGATGATGATTCATTGCTTGCCTCCGTCAGTCCACCGCCCCGGACGGGAGTTCGCGCAGGACACCACATCCTCCGAAGTTCTCCATCCTATTGCCCGGCTTTGGCCGACACAAGTGAAAAGCCGAGCCGGGCCGTCAACGAGGGGCCGTTTCTCGCGCCCCTGACAGTGCCGGGCGACCACGATTCCAAAATATGGTGTCCTGGCGCGGTCGAGGGGGCGGCAATCGACGACCTCTTCATTTGCCCACGTCCTCAAGCGCTTGGTGCCAGCCCACTGGCGGCGGCCGGCAGCACGTCGGCGGCCGGCTGCCGGCAGGTTGGCAGCCCGTCACAGTCGCCATTTCGGGACTCGCAGCGGGGTTTCGCTCAACAACAGCGCGATGGCGGTCCATGACAGCCTGTCGCCGCGGCTTCCCAGCGGGTTGCCGGCCCCCGACAGTTGACAGCGGTCCTCACCCCGGACCCCGCTCCCCCCCTACAAACCGGGGAGAGGGAAACAAAGCGCGCACAAACGTGACGCTCGCGCGGCGGGAGTTCTGGAATTCGCAGACGGGCCCGCCATACTCACACGATGCGCGATGGTCCTGCCCCGGGCCCCCCCCCCACCCCCACCCCCAGCCACGCTCATTGGCAATTGCATAGCGTTCCCGCTTCGGGCAGTCGGAAGCCAAGGAGACAGGAGACAGGAGACAAGTCACCTTGTCATCTTGTCACCTATTCTCCGTGTTTCCGTGCTCTCCGCGGTGAGCATGGAGAAAAGTCCAAACGTCCAAACGTCCAAACGTCCACATTGAATCCATCCCCACATCGGACTCCTCCGTGAATCCTCTGTGCTCTCCGTGGCTCTGTGTTCTTTCCTGGTTCCCCTCAATTCAAACGCCGTGCCAAACCGCGTGAGGAAACGTCACGGCTGCGCGCGAACTTCTCCGCGCCTCAAAAAGCGCGCACAAAGTAAGAGGGGTCTTCACGCGATTGCAACCCATCTTAACAGTTTCGTCACCCGGCATGCAGCCACCCGTTTGTTCCAGCGATAAACAGGCACTTCGGTGTGCAAGTCATCAAGAAGCTGCCTATGAAGAGCGGACCACCCGTCTGTCTGACCGTTCTCCTGCCCCCCGATCGCGGGCGGCGGAAACGAAAAAAGCCCGGGTCGTTCGACCCGGGCATTGAATGAACTCACTCGTTGGGTTGCCGGCATCTAGTGCCTAGTGCCCAGTCCCTAGTCCCTTACTTCACCAACAGCTTGCCCTGCTCGATGACGTTCTTGCCATCGACGCTGAGCGTGCCGTTGGGCAGGTGCGCGAAGATGTCGAAAGGCGCGTTGTTTTCGCCGCCGGCCCAGGTGTTGTTGCCCACGCCGATCGTGATCGTGCCTTCAGTCACCCATGAAACGAACTTGCTGTTGGGCGACGTCGGCGCTTTGACATTCGGGTTGATGCCGATGTCGATCGCAGCGAAGACATCCTTGCCCGACTCTTTGACTTCGTTGTAACGCTTCTTGAGCGCATCGAAGGCGGCCCCCCCCCGCCCCCCCACCGCGGTGAACGCGGGGCGCGTTGCGCGCGTGGAATAGCGCGTTAGGGTGTTGTTGGGGGGGGCGT
>CAZGVW010000008.1:0-22303 GCA_964529265.1 uncultured Phycisphaeraceae bacterium | reverse complement strand
CCTGACGAGCATGCCATCTGCCACCATGCCTCCCACCCCCCCCCTGCGCGCCGCCTCCCAAAATCCAAAAACCCACAATTTTCTTCTCCCTCTCCCACAACCACTTGCGCATGTCCCGCGCGCGCAGTGACGCCTTTTGCGCGCACAAACACGGCCTTCCGCCCCAATTGCAGGAGGCCCACCATGCGCCATCACACAGGTCATTCACCCCCCGCCCCGAATCACTCCCCCGTCCCTCTCTCCGCCTTCCCCCTCCTGTTCCTTCTCCCCTGCCTCTTCTTCCTCCCCGTCTTCCACCTTCCGTATTCCCCTCTTCTTCTCCGTCTCCCTCCGTCTTCCTCTGTGTTCAATCCCCTTCTTCTTTTTCTTCCCCTCCGCGTCCCTCCGCGCTCCTCTGCGTTCTTCCCCTCTTCTCCGTCTCTGTCTTCCTCCGGGTTTCCCTCTTCGCCTGATGCCCGGTGCCCGATGCCTGGTGCCTGCCGCGTCAGTGCCTGCTCACCGTCAGCGGCGTCACTCGCTCCACCTTGTGCTCCGCAATCTTCTCAAACCCCGATCCCAGCTCCCCAATCGGATCCGGCGGCACGATCTCCACCTTCTTCTCGCCCAGTTTCGCCTCGCCGCGCTGCACGCGCGTCTGAAACTCGCGGCATTCCTTCAGCAACCGATCCAGAATCTCCGGCTCCGGCACGTTCGCCACCCGCTCGCCCTGCACGTAGATGATCCCGCGCCGGTCGCCCGCGAACACCGCCACGTCCGCCCCCTCCGCCTCGCCCGGACCGTTCACGATGCACCCCATCACCGCCACTTTGATCGGAATGGCGATCTCTTCCCGCAATTTCGCGCGCACATCCTGCACCAGCGTGAACAGATCCACCTGGATCCGCCCGCACGTCGGGCAGGCGATCAGGTCAACCCCCTTCCGCTCGCGCAGACCCAGGCTCCACACCAGCTCCAGCCCGTCCTCCACCTCGAAAACCGGGTCGCTCGCGTACGAAATCCGCAAAGTGTCGCCGATTCCGTTGCACAGCAGCGCCGAAAGCGCCGCAACCGACCGAACGCACCCCGTCTCCTTCGGCCCCGCGTGCGTCACGCCCAGGTGCAGCGGATAGTCGAACCGTTTGCTGATTTCGGTGTAAATGTCCACACAGAACGCCGCATCCATCGATTTCGCGCTGATCACGACGTCGTGGAAGTCCCGCGCATCGAAAATATCGAGATACTCCTCCAATTTCGCGATCATCAGCGCCATCAGGTGGCCCTGCTTGTGCCCGGCGAAGAACTTCCCCAGTTCCTCCTTGCGCCGCTGCTTGTCCCGCCGCTCGATGATCGATCCCTCGTTCACCCCCACGCGGATCGGCAGCGATCGCTCGCGGCAGGCGTCGATCACCTGGTTCACCTGGTCCCGGTCCGAAATATTCCCCGGGTTCAGCCGGATCTTGTGCACACCCGCTTCAACCGCCTCCAAGGCGCGCTGAAAGTGAAAATGCACGTCCGCGACGATCGGAACCCGCGTCTGGTTCAGGATTTCCGCCAGCGCCTCGGTGTCCTTCCGCTCCGGAACCGCCACGCGCACGATATCCGCGCCCGCCGCGGCCAATTTGTTGATTTCGGCCACGCAACGATCGATTTCGTGCGTGGTCCCCGCCGTCATCGTCTGAACGGAAACCGGCGCCGGCGCCGCCCCGTCCTCGGGCCGCCCCCCGCCGATCCGCACGACCCCCGTGCGCTCGTTCCCGATCGTCACCTGCCTGGTTGGTCTGCGTGCCTGCATGTTGGGGTCATGGTAGCGGCCCCCCCACCCCCGCGGCTGCGCCCGAATCCGCGCCCCCGGCCCGCTCCCCCACCGCCCGCCCTTCCGCGCCGACGATGCTCGGCCCGGTGCGCACCCGGTTCGCAAACCGCATCCGCCGGAACCCGATGTACACGAACGTTTCGAAGAGGAGCAGCGGAACAACAAACTGGGCGAGGGCGCCGATGGACACAACCCAGGTCAAAGCATTCCAGAATGGCCAGTCCGCCGGCAACCGCCACACAATTGCCGCCAGGAGCGCGAAAGGCAGCGCAATGATCGGACCAGCCATCCACCCGACGGAGGCGTGTCCGACGACGGTTGTGGCGACCGCGCGCGTCGTGCGCCACCCCCGCCGCGCGCCAAAGAAACAGATACCCCAGGTCTCGATCCTGCTCAGCATCAACAACAGGATCCACAACGCCGTCGCCCCGACCACACCGATTCCTACGGTGACGATGAAGTCGAAGATGCCGGAGTGCTCCTCCTCCGGAATGATGGTGACCAGCCACGCAACCGGCAGTTGGGCTGCCACCGCGCAGTTGAGCATCGTCAATCCAAAACCGCTCCCATCCACGCGAATTTCGTCCCACCGCGTCCGCGGGCGGCGCAGCGTGCGCCAGTTCGTCATCCACCACGACGTCCAGCCCCGTTGCCGCTGCCAGGCGCTGCCGATTCGGCGCTCCGGGAGCGATTCGTGCACCGGTTTGCCGCATTCGGGGCATTTCGAATCCGTGTGCGCCGGCATGCGGGTGAGGTCATAGCCGCAGTGCTCGCACAGGATCAGCCGCGGATCGAGCGTCGCCACGGGGGGAGCATATGCCCCGCCGCGGCGTGGCCCGGCCGCCCCCACGCGCCCTACCATCCGGGCAGGGAACGACCGAGTGACGCCACCCAAAGACTACTTCGCACAGCGCGGCCTTCGCTGCACACGGCAGCGGATGGAGGTCTATTCGGCGCTTGCGGCGACGAAGAGTCACCCCACGGCCGAGGAACTGTACTGGCTGGTCAAGAAGCGCCAGCCGGGGATCAGCCTCGCCACCGTCTACAACACGCTCGATGCGCTGTGCGACCACGGCATGTGCCGCCGCCTGCCCGCGGCCACCGGCGGCGCACGCTACGACGCCGACCTCAGCGACCATCTGCACTTCGTCACCGGTTCGGGGGACGTGCTGGATGTTCCGCCGGATCTGAGCGCCCGCCTCGCCAGCCGCCTCCCGGCGGATGTGCTCGCGGAAATCGAGAAGCGCATGGGCGTGCGCGTCAGCCGCGTGGCGATCGAAGTGCACGGCGACCGCGCCCGGTCGGCCGGCGCGTCCTGATAACTCCGGAACGTCCCGCCACAGCCCCGCACAATCCACAGAAGCGGTCAAGTCGGCCCTCGTCGATGTCGATGAGTCGGTCCGTTGCGCCCCGCTTTTCCGGACCGCGCATCAGGAGGCCGATATGCGCCCTCTCGCGAGCGACGACGATCGCCGCCGATTCCAGCGTTTCGCACTGCCTTCCATGTATTCGCACGTGGCGGTGCGCCCGGCGGACTCCGCGGATTCCGAGGCATTCGAGTGGGAAGGCCACGCCTACGACATCAGCCCGGGCGGTGTGCGCTTCGAACTCGATCAGGAGATCCGCCCCGGGACGCCGGTCGCGATGCGGATCGACCTGCCGCACACGAGCATCGAGCGCAGCACGGAGCGGCGGTCGGTGTACGTCTTCGCCAACGTCGTGTGGGTGGAAGAGGACGATGCGCCGGGGCCGGTGCGGATGGCGGCGGTGTTCACGCGCTTCGAGCGCGAGGGCGATGAAGCGCTGCTGCGCGAGCGTCTGGCCAGCGGCCGGTACGCCGCGGCGGCGTGATTCTGCGTCACCCTTTGAGCGCCGCGATGACGGCGTCCGCCGCGGCGGACTCCGACGCGGCTTCGTTCACGATCACATCGGCCAGGTCGCGGTAGAGCGGGTCGCGCTGCGCGAACACGGCGTCGATCTCGGCGAGCGGATCGCCGCCGGTGAGGCTCGGCCGGTTGGGGCCCGCGCCCGAGGCGGCGAGGCGCGCGCGGAGCGTGGCGGGCTGGGCCCGCAGATAGACGACCTTCGCAGCGCCGGCGGACTGCGCAGCGCGGATGGCTTCCGCCGCGCCGGGCGCTGTCGGCGTGCCGCCGCCGAGCGCGATCACCTGATCATCAATCGCGAGCGCGGCGACGAGCGCCTTGGATTCCGCGGCGCGGAACGCGGCGACGCCGGCGCGATTCCACGCTTCGGCCACGGTCGGCGCGGCGAGGAGCGCGAGCGTGCGATCGTCGAGATCGATGAAGGGGCGCGCGAGGCGCTGCGCGAGGGCGCGGCCCACGCTCGTCTTCCCCGCGCCTCGCAAGCCGATGAGGAGAAGATTCAACGACTCCCCCACTCACACCGTGGGCGTGAACACGGCGCCGGGCTCCACGTCGAAGCTCACCTGCTGATCGACCATGAACTTCCCGGCGCTCTGCCCGGGGCCGACGCGGCAGACGATCGGCGCCGCGGCGAGGACGGTGATCGTGTTCGCGCTCTCGTCGATCGCCACGATGCGCCCCTGCACGCGGCGCGGCCGGCCGATGACGGGCTCGAAGTAGCGCCCGCCGGACTTGATGACGTCGATGCGCCGGGCCTGCGCGGTGATGGTCCCCTCGGTGCGGCGGCCGGGCGCGGCGTCGATGGCGCCCTTCGTCAGGAGATCGATGCGGTAATCGGTGTCGGGGAGGGCGAGCGTGAGGTGGCCATCCTTCACGGCCGCGGCCACGCCCCGGGCCACGCCGCGATCCCGCTCGGTTGTGTGCGTTGTCGTCGCCATGCTGGTTCTCATCCTGCGGCGCGAGCGCCGCGCTTCGTCGCTTCGTCACGCTGCGCCGACGGCCTGCGCATCGCGATCGCTGAGCATGCCGCCATCGCTGCGGCGGCGGACGGTGCCGTCGCGCTTCCAACTGCGCTCGCAGCGCGGCTCGGCCCGGAGATCGAGCACCTGCGGCGCCTTGAGGCCGGGATCGAGTTCGACGCGGCTGACGCCGATCAGATCGGCGAGGTCGGCGCGATCGAACTTCACGAGCACCGCCTCGGGATCGGGCAGGACGACGGCCGCGTCGAGCGGATTCTCGACGCCGCCGCCCTTGCGCACCGTCTCGAGCGCGAGCAGCGCCGCATCGCGGGCCTGCATCGCGTTCTCCCAGCCTTCGTGCGCGGGGACGCCGAACTCTTCGAGATAGGCGTGCAGATGCACCGTCTCGGAGGGCGCCTCGGCCCGGCGCAGGGCGCGCCAGGCTTCATCCGCCGTGTGCGGGAGGATCGGCGCGAGGAGGCGGCAGAGGCCATCCGCGATGTCCCAGAGCACGGTCTGCGTCGTGCGGCGGCGCGGGCTGTCGGGGCGATCGCAGTAGAGGCGGTCCTTCACGGCGCCGAGGTAGTTGGCGCTCATGGCGTCGTTGCAGAACTCGTAGATCGCGGCGGCGGCGGCGCGGAAATCGAAGCGGTCGTAGGCCTCGCGGACTTCGCGGGAGAGCGCATCGAACTTCGAGAGCGCCCAGGCATCGATCGAGGTCGAGGGGATGGATTTCAGGTCCACGCACATGCCGTTCTCGCCGGCGCCGCAGGGAGTGAAATCGAAGAGGTTGCTCAGCATGAAGCGCAGCGTGTTGCGCACCTTGCGGTAGGCTTCACCCGCAGTCTCGATGAAGGACTTATCGACCTTGATGTCGTTCTCGTAGGCGAGGGTGGCGACCCACCAGCGGCACACATCGGCGCCGAAGTCGCGGAGCAGGTCCTCGACCTCGATGGTGTTGCCGATGCTCTTGCTCATCTTGCGGCCGTCCTTATCGACGATGAAGCCGTGGGTGAGCAGCGTGCGGTAGGGCGCGACGCCGGTGGCGCCGAGCGCGCAGAGCAGCGACGACTGGAACCAGCCGCGGTGCTGATCGGAGCCTTCGAGATACAGATCGACCGGATAGTCCCTTCCCGAGCCACCGCGGCCGGATCGCTCGCGCATCACGGCGTTCCAGGACGAGCCGGACTCGAACCACACGTCGAGGATGTCGCCGCCCTTGACGAGCGACGCGACGTCGAGGCCCTTCGGCGCATCGGGATCCTTCGCGGCGTCGTAGTGGCGGAGAAGTTGCGCGGGGTTCTCGGTGAACCAGCAATCGGAGCCCTTCTCGCGCACGGCCTGCGCCACGGCGCGCACGGAAGCGGGCGTGAGCAGGGCGCGGCCATCGGGCGCGAAGAAGGCGGGAAGGGGCAGGCCCCAGGCGCGCTGGCGGCTGATGCACCAATCGGGGCGCGTCTCGAGCATGCCGCGCATGCGGTTGCGGCCCCACTCGGGGACAAACGCCACGCCGCGAGCGGTGGAATCGAGCGCGGACTGGCGCAGGCTCTTCTTCTCGCGCTTCGCCGGCTTCTCGACGCTCACGAACCACTGCTCGGTGGCGCGGAAGATGACGGGGCTCTTGCCGCGCCAATCGTGCGGATAGGAGTGCGTGAAGCGCTCGTCGTGGAACAGGTGGCCGCTGTCGCGCAGATGCTCGGTGACGACGGGGTTGGCGTCCCACACGGTCTTGCCGCGGATCCAGTCGGGCACGGTGTCGTCGTACGTGCCGTCGTTCCGCACGGGGCAGTAGATGGGGATGTTCTCTTTCAGGCCCGTGCGGTAGTCCTCGGCGCCGTGGCCGGGCGCTGTGTGGACGAGGCCGGTTCCATCCTCCACCGTGACATAGTCGGCGGCGACGATGCGGTGCAGCGGCGCTTTCGCGCCCAGGCGCTTTGCGAGCGCAGCGCCATCGACGAAGGGGTGGCGGTAGGCGAGGCCGATGAGCCTGTCGCCGGTGGCCGTCGCGATCGTGCGCACGGTCTCCGCCCTGGCGCGCTTCGCGACGGACTCAACAAGTTCGGTCGCCAGCACGGTGATCGAGCCATCGATCTCGACGAGCGAGTAGGACAGGCGATCGTGCACGGCGATGGCGAGGTTGGCCGGAAGCGTCCACGGCGTCGTCGTCCAGATCATGAACGTGGGCGTGCGCCCGAGCGCATCGGCCTCGAGGCCGAAGGCCTTTTCGACGGCGCCGCGGTCCGCGGCTTCGAACTCCACGTACACGCTGGGGTCTTCGCGGTCGTAATACTCCAGTTCCGCCTCGGCGAGCGCCGTTTCATTGGCGATCGACCAGTGCACGGGCTTGAGGTCGCGGTAGACGAGGCCCTGCTCGACGAGATCGGCGAAGACCTCGAGCACGGCGCCCTCGTACTCGGGGAGCATGGTCATGTAGGGGTGGTCGTAGTCGCCGATGGTGAGGAGTCGCTCCATCTGGCCGGCCTGGAGTTTCTGGAACTTCTCAGCCGCGGCCTGGCAGGCTTTGCGCACCGCCATGCGGCGCACATCCTCTTCGAGCGAGCGGAGTTTCTCGGCCTTGCCGGAGGCCATCATCTCCGTCATGACCTTGTGCTCGATGGGCAGTCCGTGGCAATCCCACCCGGGGACGAACGGGCAATCGCGCCCCGCCATCGACTGCGTGCGGACGACGAAATCCTTCAGGCACTTGTTGAGCAGGTGTCCGAGGTGGATGGAGCCGTTGGCGTAGGGCGGGCCATCATGGAAGAGGAAGCGCTCGGTGCGCGCGCCCGCCGCGGCCTGGGCCCGGAGTTGCGCGTAGACCCCTTCGGCCTTCCAGCGCTTGACGCTGGCAGGCTCGTTCTGCACCAGATTGGCCTTCATGGGGAAGGCGGTCTGGGGCAGGTTGAGGGTCTTGCGGTAGTTGCGCTCGGCGCCCTCGGTCTGTTGCTCGGTCGCGGCGGGCTTCATGTGGCGGGTGGTTCCTCCGTGGTGGGGCGATGGTAGCGAAGAAGGATGGAGGCAATTGGGAATGGGCAATAGGCACGAGCGGAGAAGCAAAGGGCGGAGAAAAAGGAGAAGAGAGTAGAGGGAGAGCCCCTCACCCTGACCTCTCCCCGAAGCGGGGAGAGGGGTCGGAGGAAGGAGGCAATAGGGAATGGGCAACGGGCAAGAGCGGAAGAGGGCAAAGGACGGAGAAGAGGGAGAAGAGAGTAGAAGGAGAGCGGAAAGAACAGGGGAGGAAAACAAACGAGCCCGGCGGTGAGGCCGGGCTCGCGGGAGATTGTTCAACCCGATCGATCCGTTGGCGTCACTTCAGGACGGGCGCCTTCTGCTCGAAGATGGTCTGCGTGCGGAGGACGAGGCCGCCCTGGGCCAGCATGTGGTAGGCCTGGGCGTGAATCTCCTTGCGGAAGCGCTGGACATCGAGGATGGAGGCGCACTTGCCGCCATCGACATCGTTCCACTCGTGGAGCATGGCGCCGGCCTCGCGGCCGAACTCGGTGAGTTCCTTGTAGGTGGCGCCGTAGAGGTTTTCGGGGAGCGTTTCGGTCTGGACGGTGGCCATGTAGTTCAGCTTCTCGCTGAAGCCGTGCTCGTAGTCCTTCTCGCCGGCGCAGGGGGCGGCGGCGACGAGCCCTCTTTCGGGGAGACCGGTCTCCTGGAAGGTGACGACTTCGGTGGCGCAGACGCCATCCAGCTGGAAGCGCATCATGTGCGCCCCGGGCATGATCCACGACTCGAACTCATAGTCGCCGTGGGACAGCGTGCGGCGCCCCTTCACCGGAAAGAGCTCCGGATGAAGGGCCCGGCGATACAAGATCAGACGATAAGCCTGAAGGCTTGCCGATTTCACAGGCGAGGTCATGGGTTTTTCCGCTTTCGGAGGAGAGAGCCGACGCGGCTTTCCGGGAATCGTTCCGTTCCGGCCGCAGGAGAGAGAGGGGCGAAGTCTATAGGCCTTCCTAGCCAAGACAAGAGGATTCTCCCGAAACAAACGCCGGTGGCAATACAAAAGTTCGCAGAAATGATGGCAGTTTTTGCGCTGGGGCTGTCAATTGACCACAACTGGTTGTGTCACAAGGGTCTTCGCCCCATGGCACGATTTTCGCGGATCGGTGTGCACCAGATGCGCGCCTGAGGGTGCGCGCCACGTTTGCGCCATGCCCGACCTGAACCGACGCATTTCGCTGCTGAGACCCCTGAATGCGCGCACGAAAGCCGCGGCGCTGGCCGCGGCGGTTGCGGGCTCGACCGGGGAGGAGAGCGCTGCGCTGGCGGGCGCGCTGCTGAGCCTTGTGTCAGAGAGACTTGCGCGCGGCGGCCGGGGCCGGGCATGGGATGCGGCGCGGCGCGAACTGCTCGGGGCGCTGCTCTCGGCGTTCGCGGATCTGCCGCCGGTGGAGCGCTGCAGGGCGGTGCGGCTGGCGGCGGGGGATCTTGCGGCGGTGGTCACCCCCCTTGCCGGGGGGTCGGAGGCAGCGCGGCGATCGGTGGTGGCGCTGGCTCGGGACACGCGGGCGCCGGAGGTGATCAGGCTGCTCGGCGGGCTGGCGGGGGACGGGTCGGAGGGGGTGGCCGCGGGGGCCATTGAGGCTCTGGAACGGCTCGCGGCGGAGGTGGCTGAAGGGGGGCTGGACGGGCGGGCCCTGGGGGCTCTGGACGGGGCGGTGTGCGAGGCGGTGGAGGCTGGGGACGCCGCGGCGGGGCGGCGGGTGTATGGGGCGGCCCTGACGCTGGCGGCGGCGCGGCTGCCGGGGGTGATGGGGTGGCTGGAGGCGGGGGATCCGGGGGATCGGGCGTCGCATCTGGATCTGCGGGGGATGGTGAAGCGGGCGGCGGGGGCGGAGGGGCGAGCGCGGGCGGTGCGGTGGCTGGGTGTGGAGGGTCTGGGGTCGGCGGCGCTGGACCGGCTGTCGCAGGCGAGCGCGACGGAGGAGCATGAGGCGGCGCTGCCGCTGGGGTATCTGCTGTTGAATCCGCGGCGGGGGAAGCGACTCGGGACTGTGGAGCGGGCGCGGGCGATGTTGCCGGGGGCGGGGGACGTTGCGCGGCTGGGGGAGGAGGCGCGGCGGGCGCTGCCGCGGTGGTTTGCGGCGCTGCCGATGCGTCCGGCGGAGCGGGCGGGGCTGCTGAGCGGCTTGTTGACAGATGCGAGCGCGGCGGTGCGCGTGCGCGCGGCGGTGGCGCTGGGGCGGGACGTGGATGCGCGGGTGGAGGCGTTCGAGGCGCTGCGGGACTATGCGTTCGATCGGGACGAGCGGGTGGCGGCGGTTGCGGCGTGCGCGCTGCTGGGGGCGGCGCGCGAGGAGCGGATGGAGGATCTGCGGCCGCTGATGCGATCGGAGCATGTGGTGGTGCGCGAGTGCGCTGCGGGGCGGTTTGGGGAGGTGGATGCGTGGGCGTGGGTGGATGGCTGGGCGGAGGCATCGAGCGCGGGGTTTGCGGCGCTGCGGCTGGAGTTCGGGCGGGATGCGCGGGGGTTTGTGGGCGGCGTGCGCGCGCGGATGGCGACGGGGACGAATGAGCAGCGGATGAGGGCGATCCTGCTGGCGCGGCGGTTCGGGATTGAGGATGAGGTGGAGTTGGAGTTGCTGGCGGCGGCGGCGGATGGGGATGCGCGGCTGGCGGCGACGGCGGCGCGGGCGCTGGGCGGCGTGACAGCGGGGAGCGCGGGCGAGGCGCTGGCGGCGTGCGCGCGGCATGGGGATGATCGCGTGCGGGCGAGCGCGATCGAGGCGGTGGGCGCGCGGGTGGATGGCGCGGCGGTGCAGATTCTGCTGCGCGCGGCGCGGGAGGAGACAGGGGCGCGGGCGCGGGCGAATGCGATTCGGGCGCGGCTGAAATCTGAGGGGGGCGGCGAGCCGGTTGTGGAGCTGGAGGAGATGCTGCGCGATCCGCGGCCGGGGCACAGGCTCTCGGCGCTGTGGGTGGCGGAGCGGCTGGGCCCATTGGCGGCGGCGGAGGGGATCGCGGCGATGGTGCGGGGGGAAGAGGATGAACACGTGCGCGAGCGGGCGCGGAGGTGCGCGCGGCGGATGCTGGGGCGGTTCGGCGCGGTGATGGAGGCGCGCGGGGCGGAGGCGAACGAGGCGATCGTGGAGGGGGTGGCGGCATGATGGGGGTGAATGGAATCGCGGGAGTTGATTCAGGCGCGGCGGCGCAGGGCGCGAAGTCTGCGGTGTGGCTCGTGGAGGATGCGCCGGCCGGCGGGGTTGCGGCTGGGGAAGCGGGCGGAGTCGCGTGGACGCCGGTGGTTGCGGGGGCGGCGCTGATCGCGGCGGGGATCGCGATGTGGCGCGTGCAGCGGAAGTCGCGCGGGGCGCCGGAGGACCGGGCGTTTCGGTGGTTGTGCTTTCGGATGCGGCTCGGTGTGGCGGAGCGTCGCACGGTGAAGCGGCTGGCGGAGCGCGCGAAGGCGGAGCATCCGGTGGCGCTGCTGCTCAGCGAGCATTCGTTCCGGAAGGCGGCGGGGGCGGCGGGGATGAACGAGGAGCGGACGGTGCAGAAGGTGGCGCGGAAGGTGTTTTCGCGCGCGGCGTGAGAGATTTCTTCGTGCGCGGACTCAGGCGCGGAGGATGGCCGCGGCGGGGGGCGAGAGGTCGAGTTCCTTCATTTCGGAATCGGTGAGGGCGAAGACGCGGCCGCGCTGCGCGATGGTTTCGCAGGCGGCGATGTTGAGGAGGTCTTCATCCTCCATGCGGCGATCGGGGTGCGCGGTGGGCTGATCTGATTCGACGTCGATCTCGCCCCAGAGTTCGCGGTCGAGCGAAACGAAGAGCGTCTCGACGAGGCCCTGCATGGATGCGGCGACGATGTGCTCGGGGTCCTGCGCGGCTTTGCCGGCGCCGAGGGAATCACGGCAGCGTTTCGCCCAGCGATCGCGCTCCTGCGTGAAGAGGGGCTCGATCGTCTTCCAGGATTGTTCGTGGAGTGCGCGCTCATCGAGGGGCGGGCCGACGTGCATGGCGTCAACGGGGGCGAGTCGCGCGTGCTTGCTCGCCTGACGGAAGATGGAGACGACGCTCTCGGCGCCGGCGAGCACGAGGGGCGCGGGGTCGTTGCCGAGATGTTCGTGCAGCGCTTTATCGAGGTGCTGGAAGTATTCGAGGACGCGGGTTTTTTCATCGACGATGGTGGCGCCGACGGCGGCGCCGCCGCCTGCTGCGCGCGTGGCTGGGGCGCTGCTGGGGCCGTGGCCGCGGTCGATGACGCGGTGGTGGCGGGCGGGGGTGGGCTGGATGACGCCGCGGAGGAGTTCGGCGAGGCGCTCCGGCGCGCCATTGAGATCGATTTCGGCGAATTGCGTGCGCGTGCCTTCGAAGAGGCGGGCGCTGTCCTTGTGGATGAGGAGCGTGCGGAAGACGCCGTCGCCGGCGAGGGCGGGCAAGAGGGGCTTGAGGTGGAGGCGGCCGGAGGCGACGGCGAGTTCGCGGAAGCGGATGGGTGAGCGGCGCGTTTCGAAGAGTCCGCGCGCGATGAAGAGGGCGAGGCCATCGGCCTGGTGGCGCCAGAACATGTCGTCGTGGAGGAGTTCGCGCGCGGGGTGGAGGAGGTCGCGGGCATCGGAGGAGCGCATGCCGCGATCGATGAGGCGGCGCTCGGCCTCGTCGGCGAGGTTCTTGAAGCGGATCTTGTCCTGGTCGAGGGCGGTGGCGCGGCGGGTGGCGGGCATGAAGAGGGAGACGCAGTGCGGGGCGCGGAAGGCGGCGAGGCGGCGTGCGTCGTCGGGGGTGAGGGTTTCCATTGAGTGCTGCCTCCTCTCGGTGTACGCTCGCATGATACGGGCGCGGACGGCTCGGTCAGCGCCGGATGACGCAAGTTTCACTTTCGGGAGGCGTTTGGCGTATGCGCATGCTTCTGATGGCTTTCATGCCGACGGTTGCGATGGCGGCGGGGCGGCGCGCGCCGAACAAGGGACGGCTCAAGACGAGCGCCCGGCGCCGGACGCTCGGGCGGAGCAGCGGGAGGACATGACGGTGGACGAGGCACTCTCGCGCCTGCGCGAGGCATATGCGGCGCTGGAGTCGTACTCGGACACCGCGGAGGTCTCGCTGGAGTTGCGTGAGGATGGCAAGACCATTACGCACCGGGGCAAGTCCGTCATCGTGTTCAAGTCGCCGAACCGCTTTCTCGTCGATCTTGAGTGGACGGATATTGACGGACGCGGGATGGTGGCCATCCAGCAGAAGACCTACGTCAGCGATGGAGGGACGCACCGCAGCTGCTGGGTGAAGCACGAATCGCAAAGGGGACCGAGGGTCCGGGTCGAGGAACTCTGGAGCGCGCAGCAGTGCTTCGCCACGGGGCCATTCCCCATGAGCCCGTTGATCGTGCCGATGCTGACCGAAGACCCTGGCTGGAGTCGGATTCCGTTTGATGAGGCCACGATCGGTCGCGAACAGATCAATGGGCGGGATGTGCTTGTCGTCAGCGGGCGTTCGGCAGCATGGAAGGATGAACACCTCAGCCTGTGGATCGACTTGGAGGATTACCTGCTTCGGCGGATTGTGGTCGAGAGCGGCGGAAACGGTCCGGACGCCACCGCCCGCACTGTCGTTGACATCACGCCGCGGCCGAACGCGGATCTGCCCGACAGTGCATTCCGTCTGCCTGACGACGAGGAGTAGCGCGCCGGGCACGAAGACTTGCCCCCGCTCAAGCGGGCATGCGGCCAAACGGCGACGTCCGGCCCGACTCAGACCGATCCGCCGCCCCGATCAGTTCAGGTAGGTCACGCGCCCCGTCGCCAGGTCGTGCATGGCGCCGACGATCCTGATCTGCCCGGACCGCTCCAGGTCGCGCAGGATCTCGCTCTCGCTGCGGATCTTGAGCACGGTGCGCCGGACGTTCTGCTCCGTCGCCGCGAGGACGAAACTCGGGTTGCTGCTCGCGCGGTCGCCCGGCACGTTTGAGACTTCGTCCACCGCGGGGCGGATTGCCTGGATCACGGTCGTGAGATTGCCGAGCCGCACGTCATCGCATGCGCCCTTCACGGCGCCGCACTCGGTGTGGCCGACCACAACGATCACGCGCGCCCCCGCCACCTTCGTGGCGAACTCCATGCTGCCGAGGATGTCCGTCGTGGCGTAGTTGCCCGCGATGCGCGGGACGAAAATATCGCCGATTCCCTGATCGAACACGATCTCCGGGGCCGAGCGCGAATCGATGCACGACAGCACGACGGCGAATGGATGCTGCCCGGTCGCCGTCTCGCGCTTCTGCGCGCTCAGGTCGCGCTGCAGGCTCGTCCCGGTCGCAAACCGGCGGTTGCCTTCGGTGAGCCGCGCCAGGGCCTGGTCCGGCGTCATCGCCTGCTGCTGCTGCGCCGTCATCGTTGCGGTCAGCCCGGCGCGATGACCGGCGCATCCGGTGAGGACGCCCGCGAAACCGATCGCCGCGGCGAGGAAGAGACCCCCGGCGGTCCGATGTCCAGTCTTCATTTTGTATCTCCGAGTTCGATCGCCCACACGCACCCCCGCTGACGCCTGAACCTGCCCACTTCCGGGGGAGGCGTTCAATATACCAGCGGCGGCCCCGCCTCGGACTTCTTCGGGGGCTCAGCGCGCTGCCGCTTCCTCCCGCACCTCCATCGCGCGGTTGTAGGCGAGCACGCACATGACGAGGGGCATCCAGGCCTTTTCGCCAGCGAGTTCAGAGACGTGCTCGACGTCGCGGCACTTGCCGTTGCGCACATCGGCGGCGAGTTCGGCGATGGCGCTGTCCACGACCTGGAGCATGGAGGCAAGGATGGACCACTCGTCGCGGTTGGCGGGGACGTACTTGCGGATGAGCGGGAGGTTGAGGGGGGCGACGACGGCCCATCCGCGGTCGGTGTCGCGCATCATGAGGCCGAGGCCGAAGGCGGGCTTGCCATCGACCATGATGGCGGCGAAACCATCGCCGGTTTTGATGGTGCTGAGGCGATCGTGGCCGGCTTCGAGCCAGGCGAAGGGGTTGGCGAGGACGGTCTGGAGGCCTTGGGGATCGCTGCGGTCGCGCTGGCCATCGGGGGAATCGCTTCGGCCGCGGCGGGGCGAATCCATGCCGAAAGCCGCGGCGAGGCGGCCGGCGCCCTGTTCGATCGTGCGGGCGCGGAGTTCCGCGGCTTCCTGGGGGAAGCGATTCTGGATCTCCGCGGCGAGGGTCTGGAGGCTGCCCAAGAGGTTGCCGAGGCGGTTGAGGACGCCGCGCATTTCATCGGACTCGGCGTAGATGAGTTCGGGGAGGCGGTGGGCGTCGCCGGCCTGGACCATGAGGAGGACGGATTCGAGGACGGCGTCGGGTGTGGAGCGGTCGTAGTCGCGGCCGGTTGCGCGCGCGGCGCCTGCGCCACCGCCGCTGAGCATGACGGCGAGGCCAATGACCACGGCCGCGAGACCGACGACTCCGCCTGCGAGGATCCAGCGCACTGCTGTGCCTCCTTCCGCCGTTCGCGCCGCCACCGGAAGCGGCCCGCTACACAACTGTATGCGGGTGAGGGCGCCCCCTCTTGCGCCCCCTACAATGGCGTTCCGATGCGGATCGTGGTGAATGGAAAGCCTGAGGACGTGGCGGCGGAGGCGACGGTGGCCGAACTGGTGGACCGGCGCGGCCTGGGGAAAGCCGCGTGCGCTGTGGAGGTGAACCGGAAGGTTGTGCCGAAGGCGCGGCACGCGGAGCATCGGCTGGCGGCGGGGGACGAGGTTGAGATTGTCACGCTGGTTGGCGGTGGATGAAGTGTGAGCGCGGCTGAGGGCCGCTGCGAGGGGATTTGATGCGCACGATTGAATCGAAGCCGGTTTCGGACCCCGCGTCGGCGCCGCTCGCGATCGGGGGGCGCTCGTTCGCGAGCCGCCTCATCGTGGGGACGGGGAAGTATCGGGACTACGAAACCATGCAGCGCGCGCTGGACGCCGGCGGCGCGGAGGTGGTGACGGTTGCGGTGCGGCGGGACCGGCTTGTGGATGCGCAGGGGCGGAGCATTCTCGATTTTCTGGACACGGTGCGGTACACGATTCTGCCGAACACGGCGGGGTGCTTCAGCGCGGAGGATGCGGTGCGCGTGGCGCGGCTGGGGCGGGAGATTCTCGCGCAGTTGGAGAATCCGGGGCAATCGTGGGTGAAACTGGAAGTGCTGGGCGACCGCAAAACGCTGCTGCCCGACCCGGTCGGGACGCTGGAGGCGTGCAGGGAACTGGTGGCGGATGGATTCGAAGTGCTGGCGTACACGAGCGACGACCCGATCGCGGCGCTGCGCATCAAGGAGGCTGGCGCGACGAGCGTGATGCCGGCGGGGTCGCCGATCGGCTCCGGGCAGGGCGTGCTGAATCCGGCGAACATCGCGCTGTGCCTGGAGTTGTTGAAGGAAGGCGACGCGGCGTACCCGGTGATCGTGGATGCGGGCGTGGGGACGGCGAGCGACGTGACGCACGCGATGGAGCTGGGGGCGGACGGCGTGCTGCTCAACACGGGGATCGCGCACGCGAAGGACGCGGTGCTCATGGCGCACGCGATGCGGCATGCGTGCGTGGCGGGGCGGCAGGCGTACCTGGCGGGACGGATCGGGAAGAAGAAGTATGCGACGGCGTCGTCACCGTGGGAGGGTGTGATTTCGTACATCCCTGGTGAGTGAGAGGCTCAGCGGCTCTGGAGAGCCGCTCCTACCAAGGCCTACTGCCTGCAGATCGAGCGGAGGGCGGGGAGGAACTCCTTCTCGCAGACGCGGTCCCATCCCATGCGGGCGGCGAGGGCCTGACCGGTTTCCAGGAGGCGCAGGCGGTCGTTGTCGGTGCGCGGGAGGCGGTCGATGAGGATGGGCGCGAGTTCCTCGGCGACGCGCTCCTCGATGACGTCGCGCCGGGCCTGGGTGAGGTGGAGGGGATCGGGCCCGACGTCGCGCGTGTAATCGGCGACGAGGAGGTTGTGGGTCTTCTCGACGTTGCGGCCGAGTTCGGTGATGGCGCGCTCGGCGAAGAAGCGGCAGCCGCTGACTGAACTGACGACGGCGATGGCGCCGGCGTGGAGGGGCTCGAGGGGCGCGATGCCGAAGGGTTCATAGACGGATTGGCCGAACTCGACGTCGGCGGCGCGGCGGAGGTCGCCCATGGTGATTTCGGCGGGGGCTGCGGCGCCCAAACGATCCTGCGTGAAGCCGAACTGGTTCACCATGAGGGCTGTGACCGCGCCGGCGCCGGGGCGGCCGGGGTTGTTGAAGATGGCCATGGTGTGCCAGATGGGAATCTCGGGGCCGGTGAGGTCGGGATAGCCCTCGTGGTGGTCGCGGGGCCAGTTGTAGCGCTTCGCCATGGATTCAACCATGTCGCGCGTGCGCGGTGCGGCGCCGCAGGTGAGGAGGAGGTAGGCGGCGCGCTCGCCTCGGTCTTTCAGGCGGCGCTCCATGTGTGCGCAGAGTTTCAGGTTGCGCCAGAGGCCCTTGCTGATGACGGGGCGCGTGACATGGGTGAAGAGATGATCAGGCCGGAAGCCGAGGACGTTCTTGAGCCAGCGATCGACGAGCTCGCGGGAGCGGCGCTTCGAATCGAGATCGACGCGGGCGGCGGGGACGCCGTTGCAGCAGACCTCGACGCGGCTCGCGGCCATCTCATCGGAGAGAAAGCGCATCTCGTTCGCGGTCTCGTCGCCGACGGCGAGGGTGACATCGAGGCGGTGGGCGAGGCGGATGAGGGCGTGGCGGCCGTGATCGGCCTGGTCGCCGAAGACCTGCTCGACGCGCTTGCCGCGGGCGAGGGCGTCGCGCATGGCGGGGTAGAAGGCGGAATCGTGGCCGGGGTGGCTCTCGACGATGCGCCGCGCGGTGGAGCACTCGTGCGCGTGGAAGACGGTGCGGAATCGGCGCTTCTCATCGAGCGCGGCGAGGAGGGCGGTGCACATGCCCATGTATTCGTGGCTGATGACGACGGCGGGGAAGTCGTCATCGGTGAGGAGGGCGTTGAGGGCGGCGAAGGCGGGCGGCGCGAGGGCGAGCCACTGCTCGAAATCGCCGTCGTGGCCGAAGCGGAAGGCGTCGAGGCCGCAGCGCTGGGCGAGGAGTTCCTTGAAGCGATGGATGCGGTGGTGGTTGGGGGCGCGGAGATCGACGAGGAGGAGTTCGGCCTCGCCGGTGCGGCCGGAATCGGTGTGGCTCTCGAAGCGGCGGGTTCCGTAGACCAGGCGCGTGTTGAAGGCCCACTCGACGGGCTTCAGGCGCGCGGCGAGGCCTTCGCGATCGACATCATCGACGCCGCTGTATTCGAGGCGCGCGGCGTGCGGGCCGAGGCGGCGCAATGGATCGGCGTGAGGGCCGAAATCCCAGAGGGGCGCGACGAGGATGGATCGGCGCACGGCCTTCTGATAGATGGGGCTGGTGATGAGCCCTTCGAGCACCGTGCCGATGCCGCCGATGTGCTCCACGGCTTCGTGGGTGACGTGAATGACAGTCAGCGGGCGATCGGACATGGGTGGCGCGCGCTCCTGGCGACGATGACAAATGGGCGAGACTTCGGCGGCCCGTGATTATCGGCGCCCGCTCCCTCCCGGGCCCCGCAATGCTGCCGCGGTGGGTTCATCGGTTGTCCACCAGAGGCACTGGTGGGCGGAGCACTCGACTTTGAGCACGCGATCGAGGGCCATGAGCGTGACGCGGCCGCGGGGGCCGGCTGTTTTGAGGGCGGCGAGGATCAGGCCGGGAAGGTCCGATTCGCGGGCGTGGAGTTCGCGCCAGCCGCGGGGGGAATCGTCCGGGTCGGCGGACTCCGCGAAGAGCGCGAGTGGGGCGACGCCGGATTCGGCGAGGCGGCCGGCGAGGAGGATGGCGCGGGCCTCGGGGGAATCGGCGTCGATCGAGCCGTGTGCTTCCGCGGCTGGGGACATGGGGTGGGTCAATTGGAGCGGCGCGCATCCGCGGCGGGCTCGGCGGTGGGAGACAGGGCGCCGGGGATCATGCCGGGGAGCCAGATTTCGTGGAAGTCCTGCTCGTCGTTCACGCGGCGGGCGAAGAGGTACACGATGGAGGAGGCGCAGAAGAAGTAACTGAGGACGAAGGCGCCGAAGAGGACGGCGACGATCTTCTCCCAGAGGCCGATGATGGCCGCCATACCGCGGTCGCTGCCGGAGAGATCGGTGGCGCGGCGCGGGAGGCTGTCGGCGAAGGAGTTGACGCCGCCGGCGACGTCGTGGAGCGGGCGCTCGAGGCCGGCCCAGGCGAAGGCGAGGCGGGCGGTGAGGTTGACGCCGCCGCGGAAGATGAGGTGCGCCACGAAGATGACGATCGCGCCGAAGAGGATGGCGACGAGGTAGTAGACCGCGAGGCGTCCGGTGCGGCCGAGGACGTAGGCGTAGGCGCGCTGGATGGCGTCAACCCAGTCGGCGGACTCAGCGGCGATGGCGGGGAGCATGAGCGGACTGCCGACGATGTAGATGAGGCCGAGCGCGACGAAGGCGAGGCCGCCCATGAGGAAGAGGCCGTAGAGCAGCGCGCCGACGATGTTGACGACGGGAAGCCGGAGGAGGAGGAGGCCCGCGACCGCGAGGACGAGCGCGAGAAGGCCGAGCAGGAGCGCGGGGATGGCGAGGGCGAGGAATCCGTGGACGATGCGGCGGAGTGAGAAGGCGAGGCCCTCGGCGGCGGAAAGGCGCATTTCAGCGGCGGCGTCGCACAGCGCCATGCGGCAGATGGCGACGCCGGCCCCCGCCCAAAATGGAATGAGCAGGAGGAAGAGGAGGGCGGTGCGCCAGGGATAGGCGGAGACGATTTCGGCGAGGGCGCCGAGTGCCCGGGCGGCGCCACTGAACGAGAACCCGGTGACGACGGCCGCGCCGGCGCCGAGGATGGCGCGGAAGAGGCCCATGGGCGTATCGGGCGGCGTGAACTCGGGCGCGATGGGGCCGGCGATGGAATCGAAGGTTGTGCCGACGGCCATCATGAGCGCGACGGCGATGAAGGCGATGAGCATCCGCGAGGGGTGCAGGGCGAGCGGCGCAGCGCGGAAGATGCGGGGCCAGATGAGTCCTGCGGTGAGTTCGGACCAGGTGACGGGCCCGCGGGACATCTCGCTCATGGCCGACCTCCTGTAGGCGCAGTGCGCCGGAAGTGGCGATGCTACCGGATCGGGCGGCTTGGCGCGCCGAGGCGCTGGGGCGTCAACGGGCGTCAGCGCGGCTTGCGGGCGCGGAGCGCGGCGACGAGGGCGTCGAAGATTTCATCGGGCTCGGACATTCGTCCGGGGCCGACGGCGCGGCAGGCCTGCCAGCCATCGCCGGGGCCGACGATGGTGCAGCCATCGGCGCGGAGGGTTTCGAGGTTGCGCTGCGTGGCGGGCTGGCGCCACATGACCTCGTTCATGGAGGGGGCGAGGAGGACCGGGGCGCGGCGGCGATCGACGGCGCTCAGGACGAGGGTGACGACGTCATCGGTGAATCCGTGCGCGAGGCGGGCCATGCAGTCCATTGTGCAGGGCGCGACGACCGCGGCGTCGGCCGATTTCGCGAGGGCGATGTGCTGCGGGTCGCTCGACTCGATGTGCGTCCACTGGTCTGAGTAGACGGGACGGCCGGAAAGGGCCTGGAAGGTGAGGGGCGCCACGAAGCGCGTGGCGGAAGCCGTCATGCACACGGTGACGTGTGCGCCGGCCTGGGCAAGCCGGCTGACGAGCGCAGCGGCCTTGTACGCGGCGATGCCGCCGGTGACGCAGACGATGAGTCGCGCATCGCGCAGTTCGGGTGGTTCGTGCGCGGAGGCCATGTGTGGATTGGGCGCGGGCAGCCGAGAGCCGCTCAGTGCGAAGCCGCGGGCTGGCCATCGCCGAGCGGGGCGACGGCGATCTTGTCCATGAGGATCTCGTCGATCACGAGTTCGAGATCGGTGCGGCCGTCGCGCTCGACGAGGGGCCGGGCGCCCTCCATGAGTTCGACGAGGCGGCGCTGGATGAGGGAGCAGAGCGCAAAGCGTCCGCCCACCTTCTTGACGATCTCATCGCCCTTGAGAGCATCGATCATGCCGTTGGAATCTCCGGATGTGGTCCGGCGCGAGCCGAGATCACCTGCTTACTCGAACGGGAATCTGAAGGAAGAGGGCTCGGAGCCGCGCCGAGGTGAACCGGTAAGTGTATCATGCCCCCGATCCGGCGGCAACGAGCCGCCCGGCCCTCCCGGCGCGGCGCCAGGGGGCGGCCAGTGGGGAATCCAGCGCGGTGCGGATCCGCGTCCGGCTCGCACCCTCGGCGCCGTTGATCAGAAGCCAGTCTCCATGTTCAAGGCCACCTTCGCATACGGCGATCGTGTCGTTCATGCCTCCCGACCCGAATGGGGCGTGGGGCAGATCGTTTCGGTCCAGAGCACCACGCAGGACGGGCGATCGGCCCAGAAGCTGGGAATCCGGTTCGACCGCGCCGGGCTCAAGACGCTCTCGACGGCGCACGCGGACCTTCGGCCGGCGTCGGAGACGGCGTCGGCGGGAGGAGGCGGCTGGCTGGCGGAGCTGGAGCGCGCGTCGCCTGTGGATGCGCTGGTGCGGCTGCCGGAGGAGACGCGGGATCCCTTCGCTTCGCTGGAGGCGCGGCTGCGGGCGACGCTGGATCTCTATCGCTTCGGGCGCGACGGTGCGGCGCTGATGGACTGGGCCGCGGCGCAATCGGGCCTGAGCGACCCGCTCAGCCAGTACAACCGGCAGGAGCTGGAGCAGCACTTTCAACGCTTCGAGGGCGAACGCGACGCCCATCTGAAGCGTCTTGTGGGCGAGGCGCGGCGCGTGGATCCGGCGGCGCTGGCGCGTGCCGCGGCGGGGGCGCCTGCGGCGGGAGCGCAGGCGATGCGGCGGTTCGACGCCTCGCGTTGACGGATCACAACATCCGTTGCAGACGGAACCAGGGACGCCGCCGCGAGGCGCGGGCGCTGGTCGTCGGCGCCGGGCGATTTCAGCCCTTTTTCAGGCCACGGGGCGCTCTTATCGGGCGGCCGGATATTCCGCCGCGCTGGAGCGTCTTCCGCTCGCACTGCGGCGCGGGCGCTGTATCTCTTGGGTAGGCGTCCGCCCCGCGCGCGGACGGAAAACCAAAGAGAGGCGTGAAGAAGGGAGAGGGCCGTGAGCGAGCAGGACTTCCAGCAGAAACTCGGCGATCTGATCCGGCAGATCGATCAACTCCCCCCGGCCGAACGCGCCCGCCTCGAGGCGCTGGCCTCGGAAACACGGGAGCGCCACGACAGGATGCGCAAGACCGTCGGCCAGTTGCAGGATTCGCTCGACTACCTGCGCCTGAGCGTGAAGTA
Organism: uncultured Phycisphaeraceae bacterium; assembly: GCA_964529265.1. Lineage (GTDB taxonomy): Bacteria > Planctomycetota > Phycisphaerae > Phycisphaerales > UBA1924 > CAZGVW01. The sequence continues at coordinate 428 of CAZGVW010000008.1, read as the reverse complement.
CCTCGTCTTCGACCTCGAGGCCACGCGGCGCGAGAACTCGTACCTTCGGAAGATGCTCAAGGCACAGAACGACGCCGACCAGCACGAGGGGGCGGACTGAGCCCACGGACCGAGGAGGCGTCGAAGGCGATCTGACTTCGACTTGCGCTTCCGCTCACAATGAAAGAGACGTCGCGACCGGCCGCCCGCCCACGGCGGCCGGTTGCTCTTTTGGATGCTCGACGCGGGGGCAAGGGCAAATTGTCGGAATCGCAGCCAGGCCCTACACTCGACTTCGGCCGGGCGACTCCGGCCATGCACGGTCCTGACACGCGAACGGAGAACACCATACGGAGAGGTGGCCGAGTGGCTGAAGGCGACGGTTTGCTAAACCGTTATACGGAGTATCACTCTGTATCGGGGGTTCGAATCCCCCCCTCTCCGCTTGC
>CAZGVW010000007.1:0-11450 GCA_964529265.1 uncultured Phycisphaeraceae bacterium | reverse complement strand
TACAACCCGCCCGTCCCGTACGAATCGATCGTCAGCGAGTACTTCGAGCACGCGTTCGTCGTCTCATCCGCCATCGGCACGTGCAGCCACCGGCCCTCCTGACCGCCGATCACCGCCGCGCTCGGCCCCGAAATCTTGCCGAGTTCGCGCGAGAGCATTGCCTCCGCGTTCCGCGCAAAGCCCACCGAAAGATTCGTCTCCGTCGAGCGCGCCTGCTGCGCCGCCGCGCCGGCGAAGAGCGCCGAGAGCCCGAGGATCCCGAGCCCCAGGATCACCACCGCCACCATCACCTCGAGCAGCGTGAAGCCGCGCCGCGCGCGGGCCGCCGGATTGTTCACTTTCCCCGTCATTCGTTCGTTCTCCTCAGCACCGCCCCCGTGTAGCGATCGAAGCCGATGACCTCGGCGTTGCGGTCGATCCAGTCGCTCACTTCCGCCACCAGGTCGTCGAGTTCCGCGCCGCTGATCGCTTCACCCGCATCCTCGTAGGGCTTGCCCGGCGTCTGCTCCGTCGCGTCCGCGGCGCGGAGCAGCCACGGCGCCTCCACTCCCCCGCCCGACGCCAGCCGCGTCAGATCCACCACCGCCAGTTGAGCCACCGGCCGCAGTTTCACCTCGGGGTTCTGCGTGCCCCTGCGCACCAGATGTCCGAGCGCCCCTGAGCCCTGCCCGGTCTCCTCCGGGTCGAAGCGCGCCGGGTCGTCATACACCGGGCGATCAGGGTCGGCGAGGTCACGCGGCAGATCGGCATGCTCGACGTACGCGATGTCGAGATCGGCGCCGAAGCCGATCGAGAGCGTGGTCACGATCGAGCCGTCCGGATCGAACAGCACGCAGAACGACTCCGCCTGCCGAACCGCGCGGCGATCGACCTCCAGATCCCCGTTCTCATTCAGCCACGGATCCTTGCGGTTGTCGTCGGTGAGGAACAGCCGCGCATCGCTGTGCGGAAAGAGCCAGGGAATCGTCTCATCCGTCTGGCCGGCGCGCACGAGTTCGCCGTGGTACCAGTTCGAGGTCTCCGACGCCGAGTCGATGAACGGCTCCTGGATGATCCACGCCGGATCGAGATGCAGGCCGTACACGGCCGTGCCCTTGGGCAGCGTCACCGGCTTGGCGCCCATCGCGGGCCGGAACGCCACAGCCGCGGAGCCGCGGCCGGCCGCGGGCCGGTCGGTCAGCGCGCCGCGCTCCAGATGCAGCTCCAGCACCATGAGCGAGGCCCGCTTCGTCTCCGTGTCGAACAGGAACGCCACACCCGTGTGACGCCCGTTCTGCATCGCCAGCGCCCGCGCGTTCCCCAGCGCCGCCGACACCGTGTTCACCGCCGCGGCGTAGTTCGCCGACTCCACGATCCGCGCCACCGCCGGCACGGTCACCGCCACCACCACCACGATGACCGCGATCACCACGAGCAGTTCGAGCAGCGTGAACGCACGACGGGCCGCCGCGCCGACATGCGCCGAAAGAACCTGGATGGACCGCCGTGGTGCGTTCATGGCTGCGCCGAGGAGTTGCGGACGTTGCGGTTGAAACCCTCCGTGAGGTTCGCGGTCCTCAGCGGATCGACCTCGTACGAATAGATGTTGTTCTCCAGAGCCTCCGTGTAGGCGATGCGCGCCTGCTCGCTGTCGAGACCGCCGGCGCCCGGAATTTCCGACCCGAGCCCGTAGCGGTTGTCCGGCCCGGCGGAGAGGAAGTAGGGCCGGCGGTTCGCGCACCGCCCGTAAAGATCCTGCGCCAGGTCGTTGTCCGGATGCACGTAGTAGATCACGCTCTGCGCGGTCAGCGGCCACGCGTTGGGCGCCCGATGCGGCCACTCGCGGCTGCCCCATGCGTCGAGGACCGAGGGCGTCAGGTCCGCCGCCTCCACCGGGTGCGGACCCTCCGACACCTCGCCTCCCGAGAACGCCCCGCCCCGCGTCACGATCAGGAACCGCTCCGGAATCGACCGGATCACGCTGTCAACCGCGCCGAAGCCCGTCGCCTGCCGGATGAAAACCGCCGCGTCGGGCCGCCGCACGTGCATCTCCGAGCGGTAGTCCTCCCAGTCGTTCCCGTCGCCCGGCACCCAGCGATACCCCTCCGGAACGTATTTCGGGAACGCGCCGGAGTTCGTCGCGGCGTACTCATCGAGCGCCCGGTCCATCGTCGCCAGCAGGTCCCGCGTGATCGCGCTCTTCCGGTTCCCCACCAGCGCCACCGCCACGCCCGTCGTGATCGCCGCCAGCAGCGCGATGATGCTGATCGCGATGAGCAGCTCCACGAGCGTGAAGCCCCGCCGTCCCTGTCTGCTGCCGCGAGGAGTCATGGCGTCACCCTCGAGTTGTCGATCATCGACTCCGCCAGCGCCTTCACCTTGTACGCCTCGTCATTCGAGAGCAACTGGTCGAGCATCAGGCTGTTGCGGAACGTGGCGTCGATGCGGCTGAGCGGCAGCGGGCATGGCGGCTCCATCTGGCCGTCGCGATTCACGTCCTCGCCGTCCATCGAAGCCAGCAATCCGTCGGGCCCCGAGGACACAAGCGCAAAGGGAGCGTTCAGGATCTCCCGATCCGTCGCGGCGTCGAGCGCACGGCCCTCCTGCTTGTTTCTGATCGTGTCCGCCCGCAACAACTCGATCGGCACGCGATCGAGGCTCTTGCGCTGCGGATTGTCGGCGTCCTGCACCGGCCACAACCGGTAGTAATAGATCGGGTTGTCCCAGCGGTCCGTGAACACGTACAGGCTCCGCCGCGGATCGGCGTCATCCGTGATCCGATTCCCGCTCCGCGTCGTCGTCCGCCCGAAGTTACGACCCGACCCGACGTCGAAATACGGCCCGTACGCCCGCCCCCCCGCCGGCGGCTTGTGGTCCGAATCCTCGCGGCTCAGCGCGCCGCCCCAAGACCTGTCGCGGCCCGGATCGCGCAGCCCAGGACCCTCGACGCCGTCGTCCTTCGCGTCCTCCATCCCGTCGCCGTTCACGTCGCCCACGCCGACCAGGTACGCCGCCAGCGAGTACTTGCTGCGGAAGCGCGCTTCAACAAGTTCACCCTCCCGGCGCTCGATCTCGCCGGAGGAGTTCACACCCAGACCGTCCGCCACCGTCAGCCGCGTCGCGCGGTCCGTCATCCTGGCGATCTCCTGGCTCTCCGACTCCAGTTCGGAGTGGCCGTTCAGCAGCGGCGGGTAGTCGTTGAAATCGTTCTTGTAGCTCTCCAGCGCAAACGCGAGGTTGGAGAGGTACTGCGTCGTCGCCGCCTTCCGGCTCGATTCCATCGCGCGGGACAGCGCCACCAGCGCGATGCTCACCAGAAGCGCGATGATCATGATCACCACGAGCATCTCGACGAGCGTGAAGCCCGATCCGTCCCGAGGCCCGGTCTGTGCGGCGTTGTGTTTCATGCATTCATCGTCCGTGGCGCGTCCTCAGCTCTGCTGCAGCGATTCGATCATCTTCACCATCGGCATGAACATCGCGACCACGATCGTGCCGACGATGCCGCCCAGCACGATCACCATCAGCGGCTCCAGCAACGAGACGAGCGAGCTCACCGCCACGTCCACCTCTTCGTCATAGTTGTCCGCGATCTTCATGAGCATCGAGTCGAGGTCGCCCGTCTCCTCGCCCACGTCGATCATGTTCACCACCAGCGCGTCGCACACCTTGGTCTCGCGCAGCGGCCCCGCGAACGATTCGCCCTCGCGGATCGAATCGTGCACCTTGCCCAGCGCCCGCTCGTACACCCAGTTGCCGCACGTCTCCTTCGCGATCGTGATCGCCTCCAGAATCGGCACGCCCGCCGAGATCAGCGTGCCCAGCGTGCGCGTGAACCGCGCGATCACCGTCTTGCGCATCAGCTTCCCGAACACCGGCGCCAGCAGGAACATGAAATCGAACGCCGCCCGCCCCGGACCTGTCTTCCGGATCAGCTTGAACAGCACCCACACCACGATCGGCGCGAACAGCAGGTAGATCGCGCCGGGAATCGACTGGTTCGGCGTGTACGTCCCCGCCACCCACGCGCTCACGTTGATCAGGAACAGCGTGATGCCCGGCAGCTCGATCCCGAAGTCCAGGAAGATGTCCTTGAACTGCGGAATGATGAAGTACATGATGCCCGTCACGATGATCAGCGCAATGAGGATCACCGCGATCGGATACACCATCGCGCCCACAATCTTGCGCTTCAGCCGCTGCGACTTCTCCATGAACTCGGCCAGCCGCTGCAGGATCACGTCCAGCACGCCGCCCACCTCGCCCGCCGCCACCATCTTCGAGTACAGCCGGTTGAACGTCTTGGGGTGCTTCGACATCGCCTCCGAGAGGCTCATGCCGCCCTCCACGTCCTCGCACACGCCCTGAAGCACCGCCTTCAGCCGCCCCGGCTTCAGCTGCGCCTCCAGGATCTGCAGCGAGCGCAGCAGCGGCAGACCCGCGTCCTGAAGCGTCGATAACTGCCGCGTGAACAACGTCAACTGCTTGCTGCTCACGCCGCCGATCACCAGACCGGCGCCCTTTTTCTTCTTCTTCGCGCCCTCGGGCGCCGCCGCGGCCGATTTCTTCACCTTCTGCTCGCGCACCGACGTCGGATAGAAGCCCTGCAGCTTGATCCGCTGGATCGCCTCTTCACTCGTCGATGCCTCGATCGAGCCCTTCTGGGGCTTCCCCGCGGCGTTCAGCGCTTCATACTGGAACACGGCCATCGTCAGAGCCTCCGGCAGCCAACTCGCCCGCGCCGCGCGCCCTCATTCCGGCGCGCCGCGCCCATCCAATCTCCGCCCGACGCCATCACGCGCCGCCGCGGCCGCCTCCCGAACCATCACGGGCGTCAGCCCGCGCTCACGAAGACGCGCAATCGCCTCCTCCGCGTCCTCAGCCTCGATCTCGCCGCTCCGCTCCCTCCCCGACGCGGCATACGCCTGAAACTCGAACCGCTTCATCACACACCCCGAAATCCCCCCGGAACCCCGGACTCCCGGGCCCGAAATCCCCCCGGAATCCTCCAGCGGAGCGCGCCCGAAGCAGGCGCCCGCCCCCGAATCGTCACTCTTCGTCGATCGTCTCCCGCACCACCTCGTCGATCGTCGTCTGCCCCTCGTAAATCGCCTGCAGGCCGCTCTCGCGCAGCGATTTCATCCCCTTCTGCCGCGCCGAGCGCCGGATGATCGCCGTGCTCGCCTGCTCCATGATCATGTCGCGCAACTCATCATCCATCACCAGGATCTCGAACAGCCCCATCCGGCCCTTGTAGCCCGATCCATGGCAGTGATCGCACCCGCGCCCGCGATGGAAGTTCCGCCCGCGCACCTCGTCCGGCTTCAGCGCCAGTTCGAGCAGCTGCTCCTCCGTCGGCGCATACTCCTCCCGGCACTTCGGGCAGATCTTCCGCACCAGCCGCTGCGCCACGATGCCTTCGATCGTCGCCGTGAGCAGGAACGACTCCAGCCCGAGGTCGAGCAGACGCACGATCGAACTCGGCGCATCGTTCGTGTGCAGCGTCGAGAACACCAGGTGCCCCGTCAGCGACGCCTGCACCGCGATCTGCGCCGTCTCCAGGTCGCGAATCTCGCCCACCAGGATGATGTCCGGATCCTGACGCAGGAACGACCGCAGGCACTTCGCGAACGTCAGCCCCGCGTCGTTGTTGATCTGGCACTGGCACAGACCGTCGATGTCGTACTCCACCGGGTCCTCGGCCGTCAGGATCTTCACCTCGACCCGGTTCAGCGTCGACAGCGCCGCGTACAGCGTCGTCGTCTTGCCCGAGCCCGTCGGCCCCGTCACGATCACGATCCCGTTCGGCTTCTCGATCAGGCCCGAAACCACCCTGAAGTCGTCCGGCCTCAGGCCGACCCGGTCGAGGCTCAGCTCCACGTTCGAGCGGTCGAGCACGCGCAGCACCACGCTCTCGCCGTGCATCGTCGGCAGCACCGCCACGCGCAGGTCGATCGGGTTCCCGCTCACCACCAGCTCCACGCGCCCGTCCTGCGGCAGACGCCGCTCGGCGATGTCGAGGCTCGCCATCACCTTGATGCGGCTCGTGATCGCAGGCCCCAGGTACGCCGGCGGCGGCACCATCTCGTACAGCACGCCGTCGATCCGGTACCGCATCTTGAACTCGGTCTCGAACGGCTCGAAGTGAATGTCCGACGCCTTGTCCTTGATCGCCTGCAGCAGCACAAGGTTCAGCAGCTTGATGACCTTGTTGTCCTCGGCCACCTCCAGCACCGCGTCCAGGTCGATCGAATCGCCCCGCCCCGCCAGGTGTTGGAACTTCTCATCCGCCGCGATGTCGCTGACGAGGTCCGTCACCGACTCCGTCTTCATGTAGTGCTTCTTGATCAGCGCATCCACCTGCGCCGGATCCGCAACGAACGCCTCCACCTTGAAGCCCATGAGCAGCCGCAGGTCGTCCACCGCCCGGAAGTTGTCCGGGCTCTTGAGCGCGATCTTCAGCCGCTTGCCCGCCGCCGTGTACTCGAACGGCACGACCTGGTACGCCTGCGCCGTCTCCGCCGGAATCGCGTCCCGCGCCTCGTCGTTGATCTCGACCTTGTCGAGGTCCACGAACCCCATCCCCGCCTGGCCCGCCAAAGCCTCCTGCACGTCCCGCTGGGTCACGTGCCCCAACTCCACCAGCAACTGCCCGATCGGCGCCTTCCGCGTCTTCTGGATCGCCAGCGCCTCGTGAACCTGCTCGCGCGAGACCTTCCCCATCTTGGTCAGCACACGCCCGAGCTTGCGGCCTTTCAGTTCTGCCGGATCAATCGCCATGGCGCCTTCCTCGAACCCAAATCCGGACTCATCCGTCCGAAGTGAACGCTCCGGCCCGCGCGTCCGCAGGCCGCCCATTTCCACCCCAACATCCCCGCGGCCAAATCCAAACCGGCCCGGAGCCGCCCCGGACCGCCGCGCCAAGAACCGGCGGTCCGCCAACCCCGCAACCCGCCAACCCCGCAACCCGACGACCCCGCCCGACCCGCGCCTCCCTGCGCCCCTTAGCCCGGCCTCACTCCGTGGCCGCCAACCCACGAGAACCTGCCCGTCCGGAAGCCGAATCATCTGCCGGTCAGCCCGCAGTCACCCCCGAGCGCCGTCCGCAGACAGGTTCGTTCACCATACGGGACCGGTTCCGCACTTGCTATGCGTTTTTGCCGCTTCTGGCGTTGCGACATCAGGATTTCGTGACGAAATGGCCCCGTCCGACCCAGGCTCAGAACCCGTCCAAAACGGTGTTCTGCCCCCTCGCCAGCCCTCACGCCGGCGCCGCTTCGTCCGCCTCGTCCCACTCCGCACGGCCCACCTGACCCCCCGCCTTGTGCACCTTGTCCGTCAGCGCCCCCGGGTTCTTCGCCCTGTCGATCATGTCCTCCGCGGAGATCATCTTCCGCGAGTACAGCGACCACAGGTGATCGTCCAATAACTGCATGCCGAACTTCTTGCCCGTCTGAATGGACGAATCGATCCGGAATGACTTGTTGTCCCGGATCAGGTTCGCGATGGCCGGGGTGACCACCAGGAACTCGTACGCCGCGACCATCCCCTTCACGTCGATCCGCGGCAGGAGGGCCTGGCTCAGCACCGCGATCAGGGCCGTGGACAGCTGCACCCGGATCTGGTTCTGCTGGGTCACCGGGAAGGCGTCCACCATGCGGTCGATGGTCTTGGCCGCCCCGGTGGTGTGGAGCGTGGCGAACACCAGGTGGCCCGTCTCGGCCGCCCGCACCGCGGATTCGATCGTCTCCAGGTCGCGCATTTCGCCCACCAGGATCACGTCCGGGTCCTGGCGGAGGGCCCGGCGGAGGGCCTCGGAGAAGTTCGGCACGTCGTTGCCCACTTCGCGCTGGTTCACTACCGATTTCTTGTGGGCGTGGTAGTACTCGATCGGGTCTTCCATCGTGATGATGTGCCGATCGAAGTTCGTGTTTACGTAGTCGATCATCGTCGCCAGAGTCGTTGTCTTGCCCGAGCCCGTCGGCCCGGTGACCAGAAACAGCCCGCGCGGCCGCCGGATCAGATCCCGGCACATCTCCGGCAGGCCGATCTGCTCGAAAGTCAGCAGTTTGTTTGGAATCTGGCGGCAGACGATCGCCAGGTCGCCCTTCTGCCGGAACACCGAGACGCGGAACCGGGCGGCGGTCCCGTACGCAAAGCCGAAGTCACAGCCGCCGACTTCCTGCAACTCCTGCTGCGATCGCTCCGGCGTGATCGACTTCATCAGCGCCACCAGATCGTCCGCGTCCAGCACCTTGGTCTGCAGGCTGCGCAGTTCGCCGTGCAGGCGGAGCGTGGGGGGGCGGCCGGTGGTCAGGTGAAGGTCGCTGGCGCCCGTCTTGATGACGGTGTCCAGCAGCCGGTCAATCTGCATCGTGGACATGTGGCGTTTCCGTATGAACGCGGCCGCGAAACGGCCGGTGGTCTTCGGTCAGTTCCTCGATTCAGGCGGACGCCGCGACAGGAGCGGCTCAGGCCTCCTGCTCCTCCGTCTCCGCGCCGGAGGCGATGCCTTCCACCTGCGCCGTTCGGGCGATTTCGCCCGGCGTGGTGACGCCCTTCAGAATCTTGATCTTGCCGTCGCCCAGCAGGGGTCGCATTCCGGCCCGCAGCGCCGCCGCCCGCAGTTTGGCGACGGTCACCTGCTGGAAGGCCAGGTCTCGGATCTCCGGGTTCATGACCATCAGTTCGAAGATGGCCTTCCGCCCGCGGAACCCCGTGCCGAAGCAGTTCTCGCACCCCACCGCCTTGTAGATCGTGTTTCGCGCCAGGTCCTCGCGCGTGATGCCCGTCAGCGCGAGGTACTTGGGGTCCGGGTTCTCGTCCGGCGCCCTGCACTTGGGGCACAGCACGCGGATGAGCCGCTGCGCCATCACCGCCTGGATCGACGACGCCACCAGGAACGGCTTCACGCCCATGTCGATGAGCCGCGTGATCGCCGACGGCGCATCGTTCGTGTGCAGCGTCGAGAACACCAGGTGGCCCGTCAGCGCGGCCTGAATCGCCACTTCCGCCACGTCCTTGTCGCGGATTTCGCCCACCAGGATGATGTTCGGCGCCTGACGAAGCATCGATCGCAGAATCGCCGCGAACGTCAGCCCGATGCCCTCGCGCACCTGGCACTGGTTGATGCCCGCGAACGCGTACTCGATCGGGTCCTCCGCCGTGATGATCTTCTTGTCCGGCCGGTTCAGGATGTCGAGCGCCGAGTACAGCGTCGTCGTCTTGCCCGAGCCCGTGGGCCCCGTCACCAGGAAGATGCCGTTCGGCCGCCGGATGATCCGGTTGAAGATCTCCAGGTTGTCCGCCTCGAACCCCAGGTTCTCAAGGCCGATCCGCACCGAATCAGGCCGCAGAATACGCAGCACCACCGATTCGCCGTGGTACGCCGGGCACGACGACACGCGGAAATCGATCGTGCTGTCGTCCACCGGCAGCTTGATGCGCCCGTCCTGCGGAATCCGACGCTCCGAGATGTTGATCCCCGCCATCAGCTTGAAGCGCGCCAGCACCGAGTTCTGCATGCGCTTCGGCAGGTTGTCGCGCTCGATGCATACGCCGTCGATGCGGTAGCGCAGCCGCACGCGGTTCGTCATCGGCTCCACGTGCACGTCGCTCGCCCGCATCTTCACCGCCTCCGTCAGGATGCGGTTGCACAACTTCACGATCGGCGCGTCCTCCGCCACGCGGTCGATCGAGGCGTCCACCGATTTGTCCATCGAACGGTCGATCGAGCGATCGATCGAATCCGTCATCAGCGATTCCGTCGGCGCGCCCAGCTTCGCCCCGCCGCCCATCTTCGTGTCGATGAACTGCTTGATCCGCTCACGCGAGGCGATCCGCGGATCGATCTCCGTGTTCAGCCGGAACCGCAGCATGTCCAGCAGCTCCAGATCCATCGGATCGTGGATCAGGAGCTGCAGTCGCCCGTTGTTCTTCGCCAGAGGCAGAATCAGGTGCTTGCGGATCAGGTCCTCCGGGACCAGCTTCGAATCGATCCGCCCCGCCACGCTGTCGTCGCCCAGGTCCAGGTACTCCAGCCCAAACTGAGACGCCAGCGCCTTGGCGACCACATCCTCCTTCACGAACCCCGCGTCCACCAGCGCCTGGCCGATGCGCTTCCCCGAACCCTTGGCCATCTGCGCCGCCGATTCGACCTGCTCCGGCTTCACCACCCCAAGGCCGACGAGGATTTCACCCAGTTTCTTGCGAGATCGCGCCATTCCACCCTTTGCTTCGAATCCGACTCCCTGGTGGCCCGGCTCTCCAGAGCCGGGTCTCCGTCCTGGTGGCCCGGTCTCCGAGCCGGGTCTCCGTCCTTGTGGCCCAGCTCTCCGAGCCGGGTCTTCTTTTCCCTTCAAGCACCCATTCCCGAAGGAAATCGAGCGCCAACAATCATCCTAGGGCGGCCACAGCGCCCTCCGATCCGATCTGGCCGGCGCATCACGCCGGCCGAGCCCCTCGGCCGCGGCCGCATTATGCTGACCACCCGGAGGCGCTTCAAACTGCCTCTTCCGGGGCGGAGCGCCGATTCATGAAGATTGTGCCTTCCGCTCACCTCCGGTTCAGAATCTCGCCGGCGCGCCGGCACGGAACGCCAGCACCATGACCCCCCCCCGGACCTCCCGGAACTCCCGGAACCCCCGGACCACTCCGGACCCCCAAAAAAGGCTGCTCATCACCGCCGGGCCCACCCAGGAGCCCATCGACGATGTGCGCTACCTCGGAAACCGCTCCTCCGGGCGCCTGGGCATCGCCCTGGCGCTCGCTGCGGCTGAGGAGTGGGACACCACGCTCCTGCTCGGGCCCACCGCCCGCTTGTGCGAAGATACGCGGGTGCGCGTCGAGCGGTTCCGAACCACGGCCGATCTCCAGGCCCTCCTCGCCCGCCACGCCCCACGCTGCGACGCCCTCATCATGGCCGCCGCGGTGGCGGACTACCGCCCCATCCCCATGCTCGGTCTCGAACCCGCCCCCGCGGCCAACCCCGCCGGAAGCGCCACCACCCACCCCCCCGGAAGCGCCCCCGGCCATGCCCCCGAACACGCCCCCGGCCACGCCTCCACCAACGGCCGAAACGGCGTCGCCTCCAAACCCGCCGCGGCGGGCGCGCCAGCGCCGCCCCGCAAACTCCGCCGCGCCGCGGCCCGCCTCACGATCGAACTCGAATCCACCCCCGACCTCCTCGCCGCCGCCGCCGCGGCCCGCCGACCCGGCCAGGTCTTCGTCGGCTTCGCGCTGGAGCCGCGCGAAACCCTCCTCGAATCCGCCCGCGAAAAACTCGCCCGCAAACGCGTGGACATGATCGTCGCCAACCCGCTCGAAACCATGGATTCCGAAGCCATCGAAGCATGGCTCCTGAGCGCCGATGGCGCCGTCGAAACCACCGGCCGCCCGATCGCGAAGCAGGCGTTTGCGGAGTGGTTGCTGGAGAGGGTGTCGGCGAGGCTCGCCGCGACGGCGGTCGAATC
>CAZGVW010000006.1:0-6795 GCA_964529265.1 uncultured Phycisphaeraceae bacterium | reverse complement strand
TGTCACTACACTGCTTCAATGCCCCTCATTGTCACTGGCACGATCGGGATTGACACGGTTCACACGCCCACGGGGACGGCGGAGGCTGTTCTGGGGGGGTCGGCGACGTACTTTGCCGCGGCGGCGTCGTTTTTCTGTCCGGTGCGGATGGTGGCGGCGGTGGGCGGTGATTTTCACGAGGGGCATCGGACGACGCTGGCGCGGTTTCCGGGTGTGAGCGTGGAGGGGATCGACGTGCGGCCGACAAGCCGGACGTTTGCGTGGGGCGGGCGGTATCTGGAGGACATGAACATCCGTGAGACGCTGTTCACGGAGCTGGGCGTGCTGGCGGAGGCGCCGCCGGCGACGCCGAAGGCGTACCGGGATTCGAAGTACATCTTCCTGGCGAACACGCACCCGGCGGTGCAGAGGGAACTGCTCTCGAACTTTCCGGATCGCGTGATCGCGGTGGCGGACACGATGGATCTGTGGATCGATACGGCGCGGGAGGACCTGACGAAGTTGCTGGCGCTGGTGGACGGGCTGGTGCTGAACGATCAGGAGGCGCGGCTGCTGACGGGGAAGCGGAATCCGATCACGGCGGGGCGGGCGATTCTGGAAATGGGTCCGCGGTTCGCGGTGATCAAGAAGGGCGAGCACGGGTGCGTGATGGTGCACCGCGGGGCGGATGGCGCGGATGCGCCGCGCGTGGCGGCGCTGCCGGCGTTCCCGACGGAGACGGTGGTGGATCCGACGGGCGCGGGGGATTCGTTCGCGGGGGGGATGATGGGGCACGTCGCCGCGGCGCACTCGGCCACGCGGTTCGGGGCGGAGGGCGTGACGTTCGAGACGCTTCAGGAGGGTCTGGCGGCGGGGACGGTGATCGCGAGTTTCACGATCGAGAGTTTTTCGCTGGACCGTCTGGCGAGGCTGAAGAGGGAGGAGATTGAGGAGCGGAGGGGGAGGTTCGGGGAGGTGGTGAGGGTGGGAGGAGAGGCAATAGGGAATAGGCAATAGGCAATAGCGGAGGGAATGTCGGAGGCGGAATGTGGAACGTGGGGTGGGTCAGGTGAGGAGGTCGAAGACGCGGTTGGGGTCGAGGGGTGTGGTGGCGGCGGTGATGGATTGGGCGGCGCGAGTGAGGATGGAGTGGCGTGTATCGGCGGGGGTTGGTGTGGGGGGCTGAGGGGGCGCGGTGGCGGGGGCTGGCGGCGAGGTGGGGTTGTTGATGGGGGCGCCGGGTGTTGCGGGGCGGTATGAGGTGACGCCGGTGATGGTGAAGGCGCGGAAGGAAACGACACCGGTGGCGAAGTAATCGAATCCGGGGGTGTTGATCCGGAACAGGCCCTGCACGGGCACGGAATCCGGGAGGAAGATGATGCTTCCGATCGTGCTGGCCTGGGCGCCATTGATCAAGGCGGACGCATCGATCCCGTAGTCGCGATGTCCAGCGGCGGCGGCGGCGCTATCGAACGCTATGCGAGAAGTGGGATCGATTCGAGCATGGTCGTCAGGCTGCAGGCGGTAGATGCCGACGCTCGGAGGACTCTCGACATCGCCATCGTCGAGGACGCGCACGTTGACGAACTGCGCGGCGCCGACTTCTTCGCTGATGAGGCGAAAGCCGGTTACCTCGCCATACCCCGAAGTGACTGCGCGAACGCCGGTAGCGAGGGAGTAGAGATTGATGATCGAGGCCAGATCGTAGACGGTGGAGCCAGAGGTGATGGCGAACTCCTGCACGCCGCGAATCCCCGCTACCTCTATGCGGAATCTGGATCCGTTTGAACCGAGCGGGATTCCCTCGGCGCCAAGCGAGAGGAAGAGAGCGCCAGCTTGGGCATGGCTCTTGACGTCAACCTGAATATCGAGCGAGCGCCCCGGTTCAACGCTTGACTCATCGATGCGCAGCCACTGGACGAACGACGCGGTGTTTGACACCTGGAAGTCGTATGTCGGGCGGAAACTCGCCACATCGCTTGCGGCGCCGGCGGTCGTCACGGGCTTGAGGGGCGCGAGGATTTCGTCGATTTCGCGCTGGGTTTTGATCGCGTCGGTGGGGGCGGCGCCGGCGGCGGTCTGCTCGGCGAGTGTAAGGGCCTGGAGTTCGGCGAGCGCATCGCGGGCAGCAGCGCCCGCCGTGGAAGCCGCGGTGGGGGAGAGGGCGACGCTATCGGCGCGAGGGGCGCGGAGGGCTGCGCCGGCGCCGAGGCGCTGGAGCGATTGGCGGAGGCGCTGCGCGGGGTCGGCGGGGGCCGGGTGCGCGGGGAGGAGCGGGCGGTTGAGATTCGGGTTGATGCTGGTCAAGGCGTCCTCCGTTCGCTTCGCCTGGCGGCGCGATTGTGCGTCTCGCCGGGGCGCGCGGCGTCGCGGCGCCACGTTGCGGCGTGGCGGTTTTCTCGGAGGAATGGCGGGAAACGCTGAAGTTTCCGGGCCTTGCGCGAGGGCAGGATGGTGAAGAGGGGCTTATCGGACGCGTTTCATGCGTCAGATGGCGCCGCCGGAGGCGCGGAAGCGCTGGGCGAGGTCGAGTTTCACCTTGGCGCGGTGGCGGTCGCGCGTGATGCGGGCGAGGTCGGCGCCGCCCTCGGGCTGGCGAGCCTCGGCCTCGGCGAGTTCGGCGCGGGCATCCTGCTCGGAGAGGGATTCGACGGGGATGGCTTGCTCGGCGAGGAGGGTGAGGGAGTCACCGACCATCTGGGCGAAGCCGCCATCGACGAAATAGGAGCGGGAGCCACCGCCGGGGCCACCCGGCGAGGGGGCGCCCCCCTGCTGCTCGGTGGCGGGCCTGGAGCGGTCCTGGGCGGGCTTTTCGGCGAAATCGATGCGGAGTTCGCCAATGCCGAGCTTGGCGAGCAATGGGGCCCGGCGAGGCATGATGCCGGACTGGCCATCCCACAGGGGCATGTTGACGTAGAGCACCGGCTCGTCGAGCAAGCGAGCCTCAGGGGTGATGAGTTTGCAGCGGAAGGACTTGCCGGCCATGCGGAGGGCTCCTGACAGGCCGCCCTGGGCACGAGCCGGGCGGCGGGGCGGAGAGTGTAGCGAAGGGGGAAGGGCCGAGCGCGATGCCCAGGGTTCTCGGACGTGGGCGCGGGTGTTGCGGGCGGGCATCATCAGGAGTGGCGCGGGCGGGCCCGGATGTCGCGTTCCCTCAACACGGCGCTTCAGGGGGGCGCAAGGCCGGTCGATTCTGACCGACGATGGACAACACCCCTTCGAGAGACGAGCGGTGGCTGCGTCCGCGGTCGGTTTTTCCGCCGGCGGCGAGCGCGATCGACCCGGCGCAGGCGGCAGCCGCGGCGGAGCGGGCTTCGGACCGTTTCGCGGCGCTGGCGCATGAACTGAAGAACCTGCTTGATGGGACGATGCGCTATGTCGCGCTGGCGCGCCATGAGTTGCGCTCGGCGGCGAGTGCGCGGGCGGGCGCGGGGGTTTCGGCGCACATCGCGGGGCTGGAGCGCGACGCGGAGCGGCGGCTGGGGGTGGCGCAATCGGCGCTCGACCGGATGGCGGCGCTGGTGCGGGCGGCGCTGAGCCCGGGCGTGGGGACGCTGACGGAGCGATTGTTCGAACCGCGGCCGCTGATCGACGCGGTGGTGCATGCGTGCGACGTGCTGCGCCCGATGGCGGACGAGAAGCGCGTGCGGATCGACGTGGACTTCTCGCCGCGGCTGGTGCTCTCGGCGGCGGGGCCGATCTATCCGGTGGTGGCGAACGCGATCCGGAACGCGATCGAGGCGGCGATGGTCAACGGGCGGGTGGAGGTGGTCGCCGAACTGGTGACGAGGGACGGGAACGCGGACTTCGGCGCCGAGGTGCAGATCGACGTGCTTGATGACGGCGCGGGCCCGCCTGAGGATGCGGGACAGAACGTGTTCGAACTCGGGTTCACGACGAAGCCGACCGGGCTGGGGATCGGGCTGGCGCTCAGCCGCGAGATCATGCGGGAACTGGGCGGGACGATCGCCCTGCTGGCGCGGAGCGCCGCGCCGGAGTTGAATGGGCATTCGGGCGGGGCGGCGGGGCGCGGGGCGCTGCTGCGGATCCGCTATCCACTGCCGGCGGCGGCGAGCGCGACCATCTGAGGGAGACGAGCCGCCGATGAGGGTCCGGGGATCGACGGAGGCTTCGAAGAAAGCCGCGGGCGCGGCGGGCGCTCGGGCGCGCGCGCTGATCGTGGACGACGATCCGATCGTGGCGGAATCGCTGGCGGAGTTCCTGGCGACGGAGCAGATCGACGCGGCGACAGCGTTCAACGGACATGAGGCGCTCGCGGCGCTGGCGGAGGCGGAGCACGCGGTGGGCGCGGCGGCGCGGGCGTTCGACCTGGTGATTTCGGACGTCTCGATGCCGGGGATGGACGGGATCCAGTTGCTGCAGCGGATCGGGGAGCGGCATCCGGGCGTCGTGGTGATCATGCTCACGGCGTACGGGACGATTGAATCGGCCGTGGACGCGGTGAAGCGCGGCGCGGTGGATTACCTGACGAAGCCGGTGATCGATCAGGAACTGCGGGTGAGCCTGGAAAAGGCGCTGCGGCAGCAGGCGCTGGTGGCGGAGAACCGTTCGCTGCGGCGGCAACTGGAGGGGCGGAACAGCCTCGACAACATCATCGGCGCCGATCACCGGATGCTGCGGACGTATGACCTGATCGAGGCGGTGGCGCCATCGAAGACGACCGTGCTCATGACGGGGGAGAGCGGAACGGGAAAATCGATGATCGCGCGGGCGATTCATCAGCGGAGCCCGCGGCGGGACAAGCCGTTCGTCGAGATCTCGTGCGGATCGATTCCGGAGACGCTGCTGGAATCGGAGTTGTTCGGGCATGTGAAGGGGGCGTTCACGGGCGCGCACGTGGACAAGGCGGGGCGCTTCCTGGCGGCGGACGGCGGGACGCTGTTCCTGGATGAGATCAACTCGGCATCGCCGGGGATGCAGTTGAAACTGCTGCGCGTGCTGCAGGAGCGGCGGTTTGAGCCGGTGGGGTCCACGACGACGCGCGAGGTGGATGTGCGGGTGATTCTGGCGAGCAACCAGCCGCTGGAGGAACTGGTGGCGCAGGGGGTGTTCCGGCAGGACCTGTACTACAGGATCAACGTGGTGCGGATCGATCTGCCGCCGCTGCGGGAGCGGACGAGCGACATCGCGATCCTTGCGGAGCACTTTCTCAAGGCGCACTCCGCCGAGCTGAAGAAGCAGGCGACGGGGTTCACGGAGGAGGCGATGGATGCGCTGCGGCGGTATGACTTCCCGGGGAACGTGAGGGAATTAAGCAACGTCGTCGAGCGGGCGGTGGTGCTCTCGCGGCGGCCGACGCTGGGGATCGAGGATCTGGCCGCGAACGTGGTGGAGAACCGGCCAATGGGCGGGCCGGCGAAGGGGGAGGCCGCGGGCGAGGGGGACGAATCTGCGTGGACGGAAAAGCCGCTGAGCGCGGCGCTCGAGGAATCGGAGAAGCGGATCCTGCTGAAGGCGCTGCGGGCCCACGACTGGAACCGGCAGGCAACGGCGGATGCCCTGCAGATCAACCGGACGACGCTGTACAAGAAGATGAAGGCGTACGGGCTGGATCGGCCTCAGGGCTGAATCCGGGGCCTTGCCGAGGCGTGGGTGTGGGGCCGCTTGGGGGGGTCCTGCTAAGATGTCGCCTGCGCCGAGGGAGCACGGCGCGCCCCCGTCTGGCCCCCAGACTCCCCTGGATTGGGGCCTTCGCGGGGCATGGCCGGGCTGAGGCAACCGCCGCGGGAGGCGGTGCGTACCGGATGGGTCGAACACCTGCCCCCTCCTTGGGGTTGGGCACGCTCACCGGCCCGATTCGACGGAACGTCTTTGAGACCCCGGTCCCCCCACCGCCGCCTGCACGCAGGCAGGGGCGTGAGAAGAGAGGAATCGATGAGCACGAGTCTCGAGAGCGACCACACCGTAGCGCCCGTTCAGCAGCACGTGACGCTGGACCCGGACAAGAAGCACGATCCGCACGCGACGCGGTTCGGGAAGTTTCTTCAGGCGTGCATCAAGTTCGGCGGCTCCGACCTGCTGGTGAAGACGGGCAAGTCGCCGGTGATCCGGCTGCGGGGCGCGCTCAAGACACTGGACACGGACTCGGTGTCGCACGACGAGTTCATTTCGATCGCGAAGCACATCCTGACTGAAGAGCAGTTCGCGGATCTGCACAAGTTCGGCTCGGTGGACTTCGCGTACGACTACGACAAGAGCGCGCGGTTCAGGATCAACCTGTTCCAGAGCCGTGGGAAGCTGTCGATCGCGGCGCGGCTGGTGACGAGCAACATCCGGAAGTTCGAGGAGTTGTACCTGCCCGATGTGATGGGAGAGATCGCGCTTCAGCCGCAGGGGATCGTGCTGCTGGCGGGCGTGACGGGGTCGGGCAAATCGACGACGATCGCCTCGATGCTCGACTACGTGAACGAGCGGAGGCCGGTGCACATCGTGACGATCGAGGACCCGATCGAATACATCTTCGAGGACAAGAAGGCGACGATCCACCAGCGGGAGATCGGGATCGACTGCCTGGATTTCAAGATTGCGCTGCGTGCGCTGGTGCGCGAGAACCCGGACGTGGTGCTGGTGGGCGAGATGCGCGACAGCGAGACGTTCGAGGCGGCGCTGCACGCGGCGGAGACGGGGCACCTGGTGTTCGGGACGATTCACGCGTCGTCGGCGACGCAGACGTTTCAGCGGATCTACGACCTGTTTCCGCACGAGGAGCGGGAGCAGGTGCGGAAGATCCTGGGGTACCAGATGCGGGCGATCGTGTACCAGAAGCTGCTGCCGACGCTGCACAAGGACATCGCG
>CAZGVW010000005.1:0-14811 GCA_964529265.1 uncultured Phycisphaeraceae bacterium | reverse complement strand
GAGATCGCCGAGGTCGGCGTGAGCCGCACGCCCGCGCTGAGCGGCGTCGAGGCCCACGGGCGCGTCATCGGCGACGACCGCGTGAACCGGTTCGAATCGGTCGTCGTCGAGGCCACGCGGCCGGCGACTGCGGCCGGATCGCCACACGCAGGCAGCTCGACACCATGAGCGCCTACTCCACCGGGCGCATGCGGCCGGAGCAGCGGCCTGCGATGCTGGCGCTGCTCCAGGCCAGCCTTGACGGCCTCCGCGATCCTGATGTGATCGAGGGGTGGTATCGCTGGTCTCACGTGGACGCTCCCGAGGGTCCGCCCGACACCGTCGTGGCGACGCACGGCGAACGGGGCGAGGTCATCGGGTGCGGCTCCGCCTATCCCAGGCGCGTACAGGTAGGGGAGATCGAGATGCTGGCGGGCATTCCCGCCGACTTCGCCGTTGGCCGCGCGCACCGTCTCGGAGGCGCCGCTCTGCAGATCCAGCGAGCGCTGATCGGCGGCCCGGCGCCGTACGCGTTCTTCTTCGGCTTCCCCAACAAGTCCGCGCTGCCCGTGCTGCGCCGCGTCGGGTACCGTTCGCTCGTGACGATGGCCGGGTGGGTCAAGCCGCTCAGCGTCGGCCACACGGTTCGCCGCTACGTCAGGGCGGGCGGCCTCTCCCGCGCCCTGACGGCGCCCCTCGATTTCCTGCTGGCCGCGCGCGACGCGCTCCGTCCGGGGCGGTGGCGCCGGGCCCGGGGAGAGTTCGTCGCGCGCGCCGACGTCCGGTTCGACCGGCTGTGGGCGCGCGCGCGCCGGCACTATCCGGTCGCCGGCGCCCGGACGTCGGCGTACCTGAACTGGCGATACGTCGATTGCGTCACCCACCGGTACCGCCTGTTCTGTCTCCGCGACCGTGACGGGGCCGAGCTGGCGGGTTATGTCGTCTGCGAGATGAAGGACGGCAAGGCGTTCGTCGCCGACCTCTTCGCGCTCGACATGCAGGCGACGGCCAGGAACCTGCTGCTGCGCTTTGCCGACGCGCTGCGCGCGGAGAAGTGCGGGTCCGTCTTCGTCGCGTATGGCGGGAATCCCGCGTTCGAGGAGTGCCTCCGGGCGTCGGGGTTCTTCCCGCGCGGATCGCTCGATCGCGACGTCGTGCTCCTGCCGGCCCGCGGGGCCGCGGGCCAGGAGCGCCTCCTGGCCGACTCCCGCAACTGGTACCTGTTCGACGGGGAGGTCGATGTCTGATTTTCCGGGCGGTCACGGCGCGTCCGCTCACGGCCCTGCCGAAGCACGCCCGGGCACGGGCGCGGCGCTCGCGCTGATCGGCATCGCGTTCGTCGTCACGTACGCATCCGTGCTGCGCGATCTCGTCCAGGACTGGGGCGCGAACGAAGACTATTCCCACGGCTTCATCGTCGCGCCACTTGCGGCGTACATGGCCTGGCAGCGGCGCGGTGACTTGCGGAGCGTCTCGGACGCCGCCCCGTCGCGGGCGGGCCTGCCGCTGCTGATCGTGGCGCTGGTGCTGCTCGCCGCCGGGACGCTCGCCGCGGAGTTGTTCGTGGCGCGTGTGTCGCTCGTCGTGGCGCTCGCGGCGATCGTGCTGTTCCTCGGCGGCTGGAAGCGGCTTCGGATCCTCGCGTTTCCGATCGGCTTTCTGCTCCTGATGATCCCGATCCCCGCCATCGTCTTCAACCAGCTGACGTTCCCGCTGCAGCTGATTGCCTCGAGGCTGGGAGAGACGGCGTTGTGGGCGATGAACGTCCCCGTTCACCGGCAGGGGAACATCCTCATGGTCCCGAACGCCGCGCTCGAGGTCGCCGATGCGTGCAGCGGAATCCGATCGCTCGTGTCGCTCGTGACCCTGAGCCTGATCTATGGTCACTTCACCGGCCGCGGCCCCGCCGTGAAAGCCATCATGGCGATTGCCGCCGTCCCCATCGCGGTCCTGACGAACAGCGTTCGGGTCGGCGCGCTCGGCGCCGTGGCGTACGCGCACGGAGCGGCGGCCGTGGAGGGTGTGTTTCACGACGTCTCCGGGTGGGTCGTGTTCGCGATGGCGTTCGGGCTGCTGCTCTGGCTGTACGGCCGGCTCGACGCGTGCGCCCGGACACCGCTGCTGGCGGCGCTGCGCCGGTGTCATTCTTGAGGATTCCAATGCTCCTGCGCTCTGTCATCGTGACCGGATGTCTGCTGGGGGGATCGGCCGCCATCGAACGTGCCTCCGTCCCGGAGGTCCTCTCCCTCCGCGCGCCCCTCGGCGACCTGGCGCTCTCGTTCGACGGCTGGTCGGGCGCTGAAGGCCCCCGCTTCGACGAGCGCACCGTGCAGGTGCTCGGCGCCGACGAGTACCTGAATCGGGTGTATTACGACGCGAGCCGCACGCCGGTGTCGCTGTTCGTGGCGTTCTATGGCAGCCAGCGCCAGGGAGACGCGATGCACTCGCCGCTCAATTGCCTCCCCGGTTCGGGGTGGCAGCCGATTGCCCACGAGCGCGTGCGCGTGGCTGTCGAGAGCACCGGCGGCGCGACCGGCGTCGAGGTGAACCAGCTCCTCATCGAGAAGGGCGGCGAACGGCAGGCGGTGCTGTATTGGTACCAGGCCCGTGACCGGGTGGTCGCCAGCGAGTACTGGAGCAAGGCGTACACGATGGCCGATGCCGTCAGGCTGAACCGCACCGACGGCGCCATCGTGCGCATCGTGGTGCCGATCTCGGGCAGCGGCGACGCTGCCGTGGACGCGGCGCGGCGCTTTGCCGCCGCGGCCTTTCCGCGGGTCACCGCGCTCCTTCCGTCGTAGACGTCGTGACCGCCAGGATTCGTGGCGTATGAGTCAATCATGAGATCCAACACAGTCCGTCTCGCAGCCGCCTGCTCCGTCGCGTTCCTCGTGGCACTCTCCGCCGCCGCCTGCTCCAGGGATCCCGAAGAGCGGAAGCAGGCGTATTTCGACAGCGGGAACCGCTACTACGGCGAAGGCCAGTACGCGGAGGCGATCATCGAGTATCGCAACGCCGTGCAGGTGGACCCCTCGTTCGGCGACGCCCGCCTGCGTCTGTCCGAAGCGCTCGGCATGAACGGCGAATCGGCCGACTCGGCCAGGGAGCTCCTCCGGGCGGCGGATCTGCTGCCGCACGCGCTCGACCTGCAGCTCCGGGCCGGATCGCTCATGCTTCTCCTGTCGCGCTTCGACGACGCGCAACTTCGTGCGGATCGCGTGCTCGCGCTCGATCCCCGCAACGTCGCCGCGCAGGTGCTGAGGGCGAACGCGCTCGCGGGGCTGAAGGACTTCGAAACCGCCTTGTCGGAGATTCACCAGGCGATCACGCTGGATCCGTCGCGCAGTCCGACGTTCACCGCGCTCGGCGCCGTCCAGCTGGCCCGGGGCGAGCGTGTCGAGGCGGAAGCGGCGTTCAGGCGCGCGGTGGACATCGATCGCCAGTCGGTCAGTGCGCTGCTGGCGCTCGGACATTTCTACTGGATGGACGGCCGGCCGTCGGATGCGGAATCCGCGTTCACCGACGCCGCCGGCCTCGATCCGGAGAACGTGCTCGCCAACCGCGCCCTGGCCATGTTGTTCCTCGCCTCGGGACGCGCGGACGAGGCGGAGCAGTTTCTCGGCGTGCTCGCGCAGACGGGTCGCGATGCCTCGCCCAGGCTGGCGCTCGCGGACTATTACGTGCTGCTCCGGCGCTACGACGACGCGCTCGGCGCGCTGGCCACGATCCGATCGGACGCCCGCCGTGGGGGTGACGCCCGGCTGCGGATTGCGTCCGTCAAGTACCTGCAGGGGCAGAAGCAGGACGCGTACGACGAGATCGAGGCGATGCTGGGGGAGCGCACCGACTGGCCGGAGGCGTTGATCGTCAAGGCTCGCCTCCTCGTGACCGATCGCCGGTTCGATGACGCGCTGCCGGTCGCGGTTCGCGCCGCGGAGACCGCGCCGGGCGCGGTCGAAGCGCACTATCTGGTCGGCACGATCGAGCTCCAGCGGCGGAAGGTGAGCGAGGCGAAGCGATCGTTCGAGAAGGTGCTGGCGCTGAACCCGCGCGCCGCCGCCGCCCAGGTCCAGCTCGCGAGGATCGAGCTCTCGCAGGGCCGGAGCGCCACCTCGACGCAGTACGCCCAGGACGCCGTGAGCTCCCAGCCGCAGAACGCGCCGGCGCGCCTCGTTCTTGCCCAGAGCCACATCGCGCACGGCAACTTCGAAGGCGCGGAGCGCGAGCTGACGGCGCTCGTCAGGGACCATCCGTCCTGGCCCGCGGTTCACGCGAGTCTGGGCATGCTGCACCTCCGGCGCGACAACGCGGCGGGATCGCGAGCCTCGTTCGAGAGGGTCCTCGAGCTCGATGGAGACTCCCCCGAGGCGTTCGGGGGGCTGCTGGCGCTGGACATCAGAGACGGCAACAAGGCGCAGGCGCGTGCCCGCATCGCCGCACGCCTGGCCTCGGCGCCTGCGGACCCGATCACGCTCGTCGCCGCGGCTCGCGCCGAACTGGTGATGCAGAACCGCGCCGAGGCCGAGCGGCTGCTGAACGCGGCCATTCACGCCGATCCGTCGAGCATCGACGCGTACTCGTCGCTGGGGCACCTCTACATGGCCGAGGGCCGGCTCGACGAGGCCCGCCGGCGGTTCGAGGCCGTCGTCGAACGCGATCGGACGTCGCTGCCGGCGCGGACGATGCTGGGTGTCATCATGCAGACGCAGAATCGGCCCGATGACGCGATGGTCCAGTATCGCCATGCGCTCGCGATCGATCCGACCGCGCCGGTCGCCGCGAACAACCTGGCCTGGCTGCAGGCCGAGCGGGGCGAACAGCTCGAGGCCGCTCTCGATCTGGCCCGCATGGCGCGCCGGCAGCTCCCGGATCGCCCCGAGGTCAGCGACACGCTCGGGTATGTCTATCTCAAGAAGAACGCTCCGGATCTGGCGGTCTCGCCCTTGCGCGACGCGGTGACCGCGGATCCGTCGAACCCGGCGTACCGCCTCCGACTCGGCATCGCGCTCGCCCGCTCCGGGCAGACGGAGGCGGCCCGGCGCGAGATCGATCCCGTGCTCCGCTCTCACCCCGCGTTGCCGGACGCCGCCGCGGCTCGTGCGGCCCTGGGAAAACAGTGATGAAAATCGGCCTCAGGGTTGTCTTGCAGCGCACGTGAACGATCGAGGCGGCTCATTGCCCACAGTCCGGACGGATCCGGAGGGGAAGGGGCGGCCGTCATCTTGCTCTGAATCCGAGTCGGAGCCGACATCCAGTCGGCCGATGGGTCTCAGGAGTTGTGAATGAGAGTTTTCAAGGCGGGCGCCGCAGCGCTCGTGGCCGTCGCCATTCTTCTCGGAGGCTCGCACCGTGCGCAGGCGGCTCCCGTCCTGCAGTTCGACATCATCAACGGCAAGTACGACTGGGTCAGCAAGACCGTGACGGCCACGTCGGACGTCTTCACGCTCGTGGCGCTCTTTACGCCAGCGTCGTGGATGACGAGGCCGGAGGCCATCCAGCACTACTTGAACGACACCTACAACATCGCCGTCGCAGTGACGCCGCAGGTCCATTCGGGAGCGGACCTCGGCTCGTTCCGATTCGACAGCGATCCCACTGCGGAGTGGACCCCCGTCGACATCGCCGTCACCGGCGGAATGCAATACGGCACGCCGCCGATCGAGTCCTTCGAGTCGTCTCCGATGTACGACCCCGGCGACGTCTACACTCCCGGGATCTACGACACCTACTTCGCGGAGTTCCAGTTCAACTTCCTCCCCACTCAGCAGGCGGCCCCGTACGACTCGCAACTCCAGCGGAACGCGTTCGATCCCACGGGGACCGGATCCTATTACGCCCTGTTCACGGTGGACGCGACGAATCTCGCCGACAGCCATCAACTGCACTTCGACCTGTACAGCACGCGCGTCCTCTCGTGCCTGAGCAGCGCGGACTGCACGGACGAGGACCTGGTGCTGGCGGCGGATCACCGCTACGACGCCCAGAGTGCGCCAGTGCCGGAGCCCGCGAGCCTGCTGCTGCTGGGCGGCGGTCTGGCCGCGATCACCCGGATCGTCCGGCGGCGCCGGGGGCCCGGTCTTTTCTCTTCCTCTCCGGCGCCTTCGCCCCAGTAGTCACGTCGCCCACTGACTAAGTTCCGGGAACGGCGGGCGTTCGAAGGCGCCGCAGGCGGCGTCTCGCCGCCCGGGGCCGTCCCACCGCTGTTTTCGGCCCCTCACCGCTCGATCTGCCCTGGCAACCCGTTTGCCTTGATGCTGAGCATCCCACTTCGGTGAAGGGTCATGGCCTACTTACTCTCTTCTGCACGCTTTGTCGTCTTCGCCCTCTGCACGGGCGCCCTGCCGTCGCCGGTTGCGGCGCAGGAGCCCGCGCGGCGGCCGTTTCGTGTCGTCTTCGGGGGGGCGCCTGAACGTGCCGCAGACCGGCAGCACATGCGGGTGACGACGACGTTCGTTCAGGCGTGGGACGACAACGTGCTCGCGGATCAACTGACGGCGGGAGATCCGCGATTCCGGCGCGGCGGCACGTTTCCGACAGGATCGATCGCGGCCGACTACGACCGGCCACTGGGCCGGGGGAGCCTGACCGCGGCGACGGGGACGAGCGTGCAGTACTACCCGCAACTGGACGGCCGGCTGGATCGCGATCACCATGCCCGCCTCGGCGCGGAGTGGCCGATCGGATCGAGGACCCGGGTGACGATCGGGCAGGCCGCGTCGTTCGCGACGTTCTACACGCTGGACGGCTTGCCTGGCGGGTCCGTGCCGGAGCCTGGAGAGACCGATCTCGCCGGCCCGCTGCTCCAGCCCCGCGCGGAGCTCGGCGTCTCGACGAGCGGCGGATGGCAGTACCACACCAGTGCGGCCCTCGCCCGGCAGGTCGGGCGCCGCGGATCGATGGAGGGGCACTACGGGTTCGTCCGCACGGATCTGGCCTCCCTTCGCACGCACCAGCACGAGGCGGGTGGGGGCTATGCGCTCAGCCTCACCCGGCAGCTCGGACTGGTGACGCGGTACACCCGGTCGCGCAGCAGGTCGGACGAAGGCGTGGGCTCCCTCGTCCTGCACGACGTTGACCTCGGAATCAATTACGGCCGTCGGCTGACACGATCCGGGAACACGTCCGTCTCGTTTTCGACGGGGTCGGCGGTCGTGGTGAGAGACGGCACCGAACGTGACTACCGTCTGCTCGTCGACACCGCGCTCGTGCACCTGATGGGACGGAGCTGGACGGCGACGGCTGGCTACAACCGCGGCGTCGAGTTCGTGGCCGTCCTGGGCGACGTCGTCACGTCCCAGGCGGTGACGGCGGCCCTGAGCGGCTACGTGAATCCGAGGCTGCAGACGACGCTCGCCGGCACCTACTCGAGGGGCTTCTTCGGATCGCGACACGGTGCCGCGTTGAACAGCTATTCGACGGTCGCCGGTGTGCAGTATGCGCTCTCCAGCAGGCTGGCGCTCGATGCCCGGCACCTGTATTACGTCTACGAGTTCGGCGATCCGTCAGCGCTTCCCGTTGCCGCGCCGATTGCATCCGGACTGACGCGGCAAACCGTGCGAGTCGGTCTGACGCTGCTGCTGGACGTGCTCCGTTGATCGACTGAGGTACGTTGTGCTCCCAGGCAAGAAGTACACACCCGAGGATCTCGTCGCCCTTCTGTGGCGCCGCCGCTGGCTGCTGGTCGTCCCTGTCGTGCTGTCAGCGATGGCGGCGGGTGTCGTGTCGCAGAGGATGCCCGACCTGTACGAGTCGGAGACCGTCGTCCTCATCGTGCCCCAGCGGGTCTCCGAGGCCTACGTGCGGCCGACCGTGACCGCCCGCATTCAGGACCGCGTGCTCTCGATTCGCGAGCAGATCCTCAGCCGCTCGCGTCTGGAGCGAATCGTCCACGAGCTCGATCTGTTTCCGGTAGAGAGAGCGCGGAACGGGATGGACGCCGTGATCGCACTCATGCGCAGCAACGTGGACATGCGGGTGGTGCGCGAGGACGCGTTCTCGGTGAGCTACGTGGCGGCCGATCCCAGAGTGGCCCAGGCCGTGGTGGAGCGCCTGGCGGGCATGATCCGTGAGGAGAACATGCGGGACCGGGAGGTGATGGCGGAAAGCACGAACCAGTTCCTGCGGACCGAGCTCGATGATGCCGAGAAGCGCCTCACCGAACGGGAACGCCAGCTCGAGGAGTACAGGAAGCGATACAGCGGCGAGCTGCCGGAGCAGGTGGCGTCGAACCTCCAGACGGTGCAGAACACGGAGCTGCAGATACAGGCACTCCTGCAGTCCCTCAACAGCGATCGCGAGCGTCGCATGCTCCTCGATCGGCAGCTGGCCGACCTGAGCGCCGCGCACACGGCGGTGAGTCCTCCAGCCGGGCTGACGGCGGCTCCCACGACCCTGCAGCAGCTCGAAACAGCCGAAGCGCTGCTGCGCGATCTGACCGCGCGGTTGACCGCCCAGCATCCCGATCGCGTGCACGCCGGGCTCGCCGTCGAGCGTCTCCGGAGCCAGCTCGCCGGCGAACAGACGGCCGCGCCCTCCGAGCAGCCGCGCGCGTCGGCGGCCGAGGCCGCCCGGCAGGCGCGAATGGCCGATCTTCTGGAGCAGTTGCACGCGGTGGACCGCCAGATTGCGCAGAGAGCCGAGGAAGAGACCCGGCTGCGTGCCGTCGTGGCCGCGTATCGACGCCGCGTCGAAGCGGCGCCGAGCAGGGAGACGGAGCTCATCGCCCTCACGCGCGATTACGAGACCCTCGAGCTGCAGTATCGCGGTCTCCTGATGAAGTACGAAGAGTCGCGCGTGGCGGCGAATCTGGAGCGTCGCCAGATTGGAGAGCAGTTCCAGATCCTCGACCCGGCGGCCGTTCCCGATCGTCCCTTTACGCCCGATCGTCCGATGGTCGTTCTGCTCGGCGCGGCAGTCGGCCTTGCGCTCGGGCTGGCGATCGTCGGGGCGCTCGAGCTCGCGGATCGCAGCGTCCGTGGGGCAAGCGACGTGATGCTCTGCTGCGCGCTGCCGGTGCTCGTCGCGCTGCCGCCCATCCAGACCGGAACGGAACGCCGGCGGGCGACGGGACGCCGGCGCTGGGCGTGGACCGCGGCCGGCGCGGCGGTCACGGCGGCCGCGATCCTGGTGGTCTGGACGACGCAGGCGTGATCGGGACCGCGCGGACGTCGCCGATCGGGGCGTCGTGCCTCATCGTCCAGCCCCGCCAGACCCCGGCCGGACAGAACGTATGACCGATCTCGTCAGCGCCATCATCCCGACCTACAACTACGGCCGCTTCGTGGGCCGGGCCATCCAGAGCGTGTTGAGCCAGACGCATCCGGCGATGGAGTGCATCGTCGTGGACGACGGGTCTACCGACGAGACACGGCAGGTTCTCGCGCGGTACGCGGAGCGGATCGTGATGATCCGACAGGATCGGCGAGGGGTCTCATCGGCCCGGAACCGCGCGATCGCGGCGGCGCGCGGGGAGTTCGTCGCGCTGCTCGACGGCGACGACTGGTGGAAGCCCCGCAAGATCGAGACGCAACTGGCCCTCCTTCGGAGTCGGCCGGATCTGGGATGCGTGGGCTGCGGGTTCGAGCATGTCTATCCAGACGGCCGCATCGATCGTTTCCCGGGACGGGCGAACGTCTTCAGCCGGCCCGAGACACTCCGTCGCGTCGCCAGGCGCACGTACTGGGTGGGCGGATCGGGATCGGGGGCTCTGATTCGGCGATCCGTCCTCGACCGCCTCGGTGGATTCGACGAGCTGCTTGCGGCTGCCGAGGACTGGGACATGTGGGTGCGCCTCGCCGCCGACTCGACGATAGACAACGTGAGCGAGGTGCTCGTCTCGATCAGCCGGCACGGCACCGGCGTGTTTCGAGATGCACGGCTGATGGAAACGAACCAGTGGAAGGTCTACCGCAAGCTGACCCGTGAGCGTGCCGGCGTGCTGAACGTCTGGGACCGGCGCCGGCTGCGCGCGGCCATCCTGGCGGACGCGGCTCGCGAATCGCGGGGCTCGAACGAGGCGCTCGTCTACTACATCCGCTCCCTCGGCGCGTGGCCCTTCAGCCACAAGCCGGCACGGGCGCTCGCCGCCCTTGCGGCACGCCGGCTGTTCATGCGCGGACGGGCGGCGTCCCGCGGGCTTCGGTGGAGTCAGTCGTGAGAAAGAAGGAGCGTCTGGCCCGGGTCCTCGGCAGCAGGGCCGCCGTCCGCCTCGCGCAGCAGGTCTTTCGTGGACCGAGCCTCCTCTGTCTCACGTACCACCGCATCGCGAATGCCGTGGAGCACGATCCGGACGTCATTTCAGCCACGCCGGCGCAGCTCGAGGCTCAGGCCGGCTGGGTCCGGGAGCACTTCCCCGTGGTGAGCGCCTCGACGATCGTGGACGTCATCGGTGGGAGGGCCCGCCTCCGCACGGCGGCCGTCGCCTTCACGTTCGACGACGGGTACGCCGACAACTTCGACGCCGGTGTCATGCTGATGGAGCGGTTCGGTATCGCGGCCACGTTCTTCGTGCCGACGGCGTACATCGAGACCGGGGTCACGCCCGCATGGGACCGGCTGGGCTTCGCCATCCGGCACTCCGCCCGGTCGATCCTTCACGTGCCGGCCATCGGCAGCTCCGGTCCCTGGGCCGTCCCGCTGACCGACTACGGCCAGGCCATCTCGCGAGTGATGGCGGCCTATCGGTCGCTGCCCGCGGCGGACCGCGGCGAGTTCGTGGCCGCGTGCGAAGCGGCGTCCGGCGCCAGATCGGCCCCGCGTTCCCCGTTCATGTCGTGGGCGCAGATCCGTCAGTTGCGCGAGATGGGGCACGAGATCGGCGCGCATACACACACCCATCCGGTGCTGGCGGCTCTGAGCGCTGACGAGCAGCGCGACGAGCTCGGCAGGAGCAAGGACATCCTGGAGCACCGCCTGGGGGCGACAGTGCCGCTCGTGGCGTACCCATACGGGAAGCCCGGGACGACGTTCTCGTCGGTGACGAAGCGGATCGCCCGCGCATGCGGGTTCAGGGCGGCGTTCTCGTTCTATGGTGGATGCAACCGCCCCGGGCGTATCGACCCTTACGACGTGAAGCGGATCAAGGTCGAGCCCGAGACGAGCCCGGCGATGTTCAGGGCGCGCGTGGCCACGCGCGGCCTGGCGCCCGTTTGAGATGATCGCGTCACTCACGGTGAGCAGCGCTCTTCGAACACTCGCGATCGTGTCGCTCGCGGCGGTCTGTGCCGGAAGTACGGCGTACGCCGGCTACAAGGGTGTGAAGCGGTTTCAGAACCGGCTTCGTCCGCCACCCGTGACCGCCACGGGCGATCCGAGCGTGGTCGCGGTGGGCCCTTCTCCCTCCATGCCTGCCGATCTCGTACGCCACGACGTGTCGGACGTACGCGTCACGGAGGTCGCCAGGGGCCTGCAGATCGTCTGGGCGCTTCGCGTCGCCAGTGACGGGCGCCTGTTCATCACCGAGCGGCGGGGCCGCGTGCTCGTGCTGAACCCGGGCGCGCCGGAGGCGACGCCCTACACGATCCTGCCCACCGCGCTGGGCGGCGAGAGCGGACTCATGGGCATGGCGCTCCATCCCAGGTTTCCATCGCAGCCCTACATCTATGTGATGTACACCGCGCGGACGCTGACCGGCGGCGTCAATCGCGTGTCACGGCTCGTGGCCGGCCGCGACGGGGCGGGGGACGAGCTGGTGCTCGTCGATGACATTCCGGCCTCCCGCAACCACGACGGCGGGGCGCTCGAGTTCGGCCCGGACGGGATGCTGTACGTCGGGACCGGTGACGCGTCGATTCCCGCTTTCGCCCAGGACCTGTCGCGGTTGAATGGCAAGATTCTGCGGATCGCGCCGGACGGCGCCGTTCCGGCCGACAACCCGTTTCCCGGATCACCGGTCTGGGCGTACGGCTTTCGGAACGTCAGCGGCCTGGCGTTCCATCCGGACACGGGTGCGCTGTGGGCGGCGACGCACGGGCCGTCGAGCGTGGCCCCCGGGGAACCCAAGCACATGGATTCGGTGTACGTCGTGCGCCGGGGCGCCAATCACGGGTGGCCGTTACACCTGGGCGGAGCCGCGACGGAGGAGATCGTATCGCCGGCGATCTTCTACCCTCACCGGGCCGTTCCCCCGGGGGGATTGACGTTCGTGTCAGCGGCTGGACCGTGGCGGGCCAACCTGTTCATGTCGGGCCTTCGCAGCCAGGAGATGGTCAGGCACGTCATCGAGGGCGTCAGCCGCGTCGCGGCGGTGGAGCGGTGGTGGCCCGACCGGTACGGGCGGATTCGCGCCGTGACGGCGGCGCCGGACGGCAGCCTCTACTTCGGCACCAGCAATCGCGACGGACGCGCACACGGCAGCTATCCTTCGTTCGACTCCGTGTACCGGGTGCGCCGGGTCCGGTAACGCGGTCTCCGCCCGCTCGGCGCTCCGTCGACGAGGCGCTCAGTCGATTGGGCGCCCAAGCAGCTCGCGATAGAGGTCCACGTAGGCGCCGACCATCGTGTCGAGGCTGAAGACGGCCTCCGCGCGGCGCCGTCCGCCGGCGCCAAGCGCGCGGGCGCGTGGCCGGTCCCGCAGCAGGCCCGACAGCGCGTCGGCCAGCGCCACATGGTTGCCGGGCTCGATCAGACACCCTGTTTCGTCCTGCACCACCACCTCGGGGTTTCCTCCGACGGCGGTCGTGACGACCGGCAGGTTCGCGGCCATCGCCTCGAGCAGCGTCAGCGACACGCCCTCCATCAGCGAGGGCAGGGCGAAGACGTCGAATGCGTGAATCACGTCCTGGACGTCGTGGCGGAACCCGAGAAAACGGGTCTGTGACGAGATGCCCAGTGTTGCGGCTTGCGCGCGCAGGTCGCTCTCGAGGCTCCCACCGCCCGCGATGACGAGTCGTGCCCCGGGGATCTGCACGAGCAGGCGCTGCATCGCGCGCAGGAGCGTCGCCTGGTCCTTCTCCGGAGACAGCCGCCCGATGGTCCCGACGACCGGAGCGTCCTCGGCGATGCCGAGCTCCCGGCGCACGGCCGCCCGGCGATCGGGGCGCGGCGCGTACACGCCGACCTCGATCCCGTTCACGATGACCCCGACCTTCCGCGCGTCGATCCGGTTGTGCCTGAGCAGCTCCGTTCGGGCATCGTCTGACACAGCGACCACGCGCTGCGTGAGGTGCCAGATCGCGCGCGGGGCCGTCAGCGGGGCCCGTCCGTGCCGCGTGTTGATCGTCGGTATGCCCGCGAGCCGCGCCGCGATGGTCCCGTAGATGAGCGGCGCCATGTTGTGCGTGTGGAGGACGTCCAGCCGCTGCCGGCGCACCAGCCGCCAGAGCGAAGGCACGACCAGCGGATCGAGCCCGTCCCGCTTGGCCAGGACGACCGTCTCGATTCCCCTGCGGCGGGCCTCGTCAACGAGCGCGCCGTCGCCGAGCACGACGATCGGGCTGCGTATGCCGATGCGTTGAAGCGCGACGCACAGCCGGATGATCAGGTGCTCCTGCCCGCCATGGTCGAGCGTGAGCACCAGCTGCCCGATCGTCACCGCGCTACCGATCCGCAAGCTCGGACACGGTCACACGCAGCTTGCCGGCCGCCGTCAGCGGAATGGCGTCGACGAACTCGTACGACACGTCCAGCCTGCCTGCGAACATCTTGGCCATCTCCCGCTCGAGCATCTCCAGATCCCCGGTCGTGAACGCCGGCTCCTTCACGATCTTGACGACCAGGCTCCCGAGCTCCCGTTGAATCACCTGAAACTGACGGATGGCCTGAATCTCCTTCATCAGGTGCGGGAAGAACTCCCCCGGCACCCGCGTGCCGTCGGGCGTTCGAATCACGTCGAGCGTCCGGCCGACGATCTGGCTGACGAGCGGCAGCCCGCGGCCGCACGAGCAGGCGGCATCGGTGGCGATCGCCATGTCACCGATGCGGTATCGAATGAACGGCATCCCGTAGTTGTGGAGGTCCGTGATGACCACGTCGCCGATCTCACCAGGTCCTGCAGGAGTGCCATCCTCCTTGACGATCTCGACGAAGAGGTTCTCCGCGCTGACGTGCAGCCCCTCCTTGCGATCGCACTCGGCGGCGATCAGCATGAACTCGCGGCTGCCGTAGGTTTCGAACACCGGACAGCCGAACGCGCGCTCGATGTCCACACGCTGGTAGTCGTGCAGCTTTTCGGCCGCTGAGATCACGGAACGGGGCCGTGCGCGCAGGTTGCCGCTGGCCTCGATGAACCGTGCGAAGGCGTGAAGCGGGTTGGTATAGCCGACAATGTTCACTGGCTGATGCCGGTTGATGACGTCCAGGCAGACGCGCATGGTGTCGTCGTCGAATCTCAGGGAGTTGACGAGGACGCGGCCGTACGAGCGGCGATGCAGCTCCTCTTTCCAGTCCTTCAGCGGGTTCGACTGACCGATGGTGAATGCGCCCCAGATCGACACCTGCCGCATCCCTTCTTCGTAGCCGGCCCATCCGTAGCCCCTCCGCGACGCCGCCACCCGCCAGTCGTAGCTGTCGGGCGTGTAGTCGAACGCGAGAGGCTCGCCGGTCGAGCCGGCGGTGGCCTTTCGCCACGTCCGACCGGCGTAGCTGGCGGCCGTCATCCGGCTGCGATGCGCGCGAATCTCGGGCTTGTCCACGATCGGCAGCCGTCGAAACTGCTCGACGGAGACGATGCCGTCCGGGGGCATCTTCAGCGCGTTCATCGCGTCCGTCCAGTAGGGAACGTCCGCATAGGCATGCGCGAGCAGCGCCCGCAGCTCGCCCCACTGAAAGGCTTCGACCTCCGCGCGCGACCACCACTGGCTCTGGTCGAGCCGCCTGCGATACTCGGCGACGCGG
>CAZGVW010000004.1:0-5128 GCA_964529265.1 uncultured Phycisphaeraceae bacterium | reverse complement strand
GGCGCAGGAACTCCAGCGTGGCCTGCCACGACTGGGTCGCGGCTTCCATGTTGGCGTCGCGGCCGTGCTGCTGGCGGAGGAAGCCGTGGCCGGCGCCGTCGTAGATGCGGACGGTGTAGTCCCTGTTCGCATCGGACATGGCTTTGATGGTGGGCTCGACGGTGGAGGTGACGCGGGCGTCGTCGCCGCCATAGAGGCCGAGGACGGGGCACTTGATCGCGGCGAGCGTGGCGGGATCGGTGGGCGCGGAGCCATAGAAAACGACCGCGGCGTTGAGCGCGGGCTGAGCCGCGGCATAGGAAAACGACTGGCTGCCGCCCCAGCAGAAGCCGATCGAGGCGACCTTGTCCGCGGCTGAGGGCTGATCGACGGCCCAGTTCTTTGCCGCGTCGAGACGGGCGGCGACGGCCTCGGGCGTGAGGGTGCGGATCTTTTCGCGGACGACGCCGGAATCCATGGAGGATGTGCCGCCGCCATCGGGCCCGAGGCCGGAGAGGAAATCCGGCGCAACCGCGATGAAACCCTCCGCGGCGAGTTGATCGGCCACGGCGCGGACCCAGTCGGAGAGGCCGAAGATCTCGTGGATGACGAGGACAATGGGGGCGTTGTCGCGGCGCTCCGGATAGACGACCCAGGTCTTGAGGGGCGCGGCGGCGCCGGGCATGGCGATATCGATCCACTCGGCGTGGCGCGGGGAGGCTTCGAGTGCGGCGGGGGCGGCGGATTGGTCGGGGGGGAGGGGTGGCGCGGCGGGGGCGTGCGGCTGCGCGATGAGGGCGGTGGTGGAGGCGAGGGTGGTGATCGTCAGGGTGGCGATGAGGGGGAGGTGGGGGTGCATGGGGGCATTGTCGCAGAAATCCGGGCTCGATTCTCGTGTTGACATTCAATAAGTAAACACTTATGCTTTGTGTATGGTCAGCGTTGCTGCGGTTGAGGACAGCGTTTTCAGGGCGCTGGCGGATCCGAGCCGGAGGGCGATTTTTGAGTCGCTGGCGGGTGGGGGCGGAGAGGCGGCGGTGAAGGACCTGACGGCGCGGTTCAAGATCTCGCAGCCGGCGGTGTCGCAGCATCTGGCGGCGTTGAGCGATGCGGGGCTGGTGAGCGGGCGGCGGGAGGGGCGGTGTGTGTACTACAGGGTTGAGCCGCGGGGGATGAAGCCGCTGATCGACTGGATTGCGCACTACCGGGCTTTCTGGACGGAGCATGTCGATCGGCTCGAGCAACTGCTGGGGAGGATGGGGGAATGACTCCTGCCGACCATGCCGCGGGATCGCAGCCTCGGGGCGATTCGCTTTCGCTGGAGTTCGACTTGCCGCATCCGCCGGAGAAGGTGTGGCGGGCGCTGACTGACCCAGCGCTGCTCGCAGAGTGGCTTCTGCCTGTAATCGGGCTTGAGCCGGCCGGGCTCATGCCGGGGGCGGAGTTCACGTTCAAGACGCAGGCGTATCCGGGGTGGGATGGCGTGGTGCAGTGCCGGGTGATCGAGATCGAACCGCTAAAGAGGTTGAGTTACACGTGGAGCGTGCCGTTCCTGGAGACGGTGGTGACGTTTACGCTGACGCCCACGGGTGCGGGGGCGAGTCCGGGGGCGAGTCCGGGGGCAGGTCCGGGGGGCACGCGGCTGACCATCGTGCAATCGGGGTTCAAGCCGGATCAGAAGCGGGAGTTCGGGGGCGCCCGCTATGGCTGGACCATGATGGGCGGGAGGCTTGTGGAGTTGCTGGAGAGGATGGCGTGAGAATCGAGAGGGTGTCTCGGATTGCGCCGGGCGCATTCCAGACTTGACTCGGGCGGACTGTGAGAGGAGGTCCCGGTGAACTGGAGCAAGTGGATTCGGCAGAGCCACCGCTGGATCTCCATCGCCTTCACGGCGACCGTGATCGCCAACATCGTCGCGATGGCGCTGGGGGGAGGAGCGATGCCTCCGCCCTGGGTGACGTACTCGCCGCTGCTTCCGCTGGCCTTGCTCATGCTCACGGGTCTGTACATGTTCGCGCTGCCGTATGCGGCGAGGTGGCGCGGCGGGCGATGCGCCGACACTTGAGTCTGTTGGTCGGCGTGCACACAATAGTCCACAAGACGCCCCAGCATGAAGATCGATCAACTCCCAACCTTCACGATCAACCGACTGGCGCACGACCGAGCATTCGGCACGTTCGACCAGCCGCTATGGATCGGTGAGCGTCACTTCGGGTGTTTAGTGCTGCCGGATGAACGAGTCGCGCACGGCCGGTTTGTGGATGTCCGACTCTCGTCCCGCACGGCTGCGTTCGTGCCGACGGCGCCCGAGGACATCGGTGCGATGCTGCCAGGCATCACATATCGCCGCCTGGATGGCTACTGGGGCGAGCGCGCCGCGCTGGTTCTTGACCGTCAGCGACGTTGGAGCCAGCGGGTGTTTGAATCTGTCGACGCGTGGGCGTTCCATCGCCCGGGCGGAACGCTGGTCGGCAATGTGATGGGTCCAGATCTGCCGGAAGGCGCGAAGATCATCAGAGGCGGCTGGGACCATGAGCACTGCGAAATCTGCTGGGAGAAGATTTCGCCGCACACCGATCCGGTCGCGATGTTCTCGGAGCCGGACCATTGGATTTGCCGCGGGTGCCACGAAGACTATGTCGTTCCGCAATCGCTCGATTTCATTTTGCGCGGAGGTTTCTGACGGCTGAGTGGCGTTGCGTGCGCCGGACACAGCGTGTGCGATGAGTCAATCTCGCCGCGGTCCTGGAGTGAACTCAATGAGGGGCAAACAGTCCGGATACCGGGGAGACGTCCGTCTCCGCAGCAACAAGCCTGCCGCCAAGCCGGTCGCTCTGGGTTCGGAATCGAAGCCTTCCAAGCCGCGCACCCCGGCCGCTCAACCAGCAGCCCGTAAGCCCCGCAGGAATTCACCGATTCCACAAGCCGAAACCAGCGCATCGCCCAACTCCGCAACTGCCGCCTCTGCTTCGCGAGCAACGGATCGGTCCAGCCGGCGCACGCGCACCCCCGTCGATCCCAATACTGCGTCCCCGATCCGCTTCAGCGCAACGCTCCTGCGGCCCGCGGCGTCTACGGACTCCCGGAAGGCCGCTTCCGAGAAGGGAAACTGGACGTTCCTGAAACTGCCGAAGGCAGCGAGCGCAAGACTCCCCTCGCGGGGGATGATCTCGGTGGAGGGCGCACTGAACGGCGCTCGCTTCCGGGCGACGCTTCAGCCGGACGGTGAAGGAGGGCACTGGCTCAAAGTTGACCGAAGGATGTTTGCCGCGGGCGGCGCCCCCGGATTGAAGCCGGGCGACGTCGTGACGCTGGAGATCGCGCCGGTAGCGCCCGGAGAGGAGCCGGAGCCCGAGGCGCCGGGGGATTGGCGCAAGGCGCTCGCGGCCGCGGCGCCGAAGGCGCGGGAGGTGTGGTCGGACATCACGCCCGCCGCGCGGCGGGATTGGATCCAATGGATGACCTCCGGCAAACGGGCGGAGACGCGCGCGATCCGCATCGACAAGGCCTGCGACATGCTGGCGAAGGGGAAGCGGCGTCCGTGCTGCTTCGATCGATCCGGGATGTACGGCAAGAGCCTGAGTTGCCCGGTGGCGGCGGATGAACAGTAGGTCGCTGATTGGCGGTCTCGGACGCGTGGCGCGCTGCGACGCCGATCCGGAGGCGGATGGCTGCTCGCGATATGATCAGGGCATGACGCCGCGGCGCCGTTCACGGACGTGGCCGGGATTGCTGGCGTGGATACTCGTCGCCTTCGTGCCGGCCGCGACGGCTGCGTTCGTTGACACCGGACCGTGGTACGACACGCTCAACCGGCCCGCCTGGACTCCCCCATCATGGGTGTTCGCGCCGGTGTGGACGTTGCTCTACCTGCTCATGGGCATTGCTGCATGGCGGGTCTGGGCCAGACATGGCTTCGGCGACCGCCGCACACGGCCTGCGCTGGTGCTGTTCCTGGTGCATCTGATTTTCAACGCCGCGTGGACATGGCTCTTCTTCGGCCTGCACATGCTGACCGCCGCCGCAGTCGAGATCGTCGTCCTCTGGGCGATGATTCTCGCCTTGGCAGGGCTGTTCTGGAAGCGTGATCGCTTCGCAGGCGCGCTCGTGCTGCCATACTTGCTGTGGGTAACCTACGCGGCCACGCTCAGTATCGGATTCGCGATCCTGAACTCACCGCAGGCGACCAGCGGAGCAGAGGAGTCCAGCTCATGAGCAAACGTACAATCAGCACTGACGAGGCCAGGCGCATCGGCGATTCACTTCACATCCGCTGGGACACGGTTGACCTCGCCCAGTTCCGACGCGGCCTGGAGGTCGAGTTCGAACATGGCTTGCACGATCCAGAAACCAACGTCACCAACGACGACGAACTGCTGACCGGCAAGATCGCGTGGGCGCACCTCAAGGAGTTCCCCGATTACTACACGCGGCTGGACAAGCTCGAAGCCGAGGCAGACGCCTACTGGGCTTCGCGCCGGTGAATGAACCTGCCTATCGGGATCGACGGGCTGGGCCGATCGGCGCGCCTCTGCCGTAAACGACACGGCCCGCCCCACTTGGGACGGGCCGCGAGAACTCCCCGAGCTCGAACCTGCAACCTGGCGGTCAATCCCGGCGCGCCGGGACTCGCTCTACCATTGAGCGATCGGGGTCTGTGGGCACTTGAACGGGATGTTTGAGAAGTGTGTCGCGGATCCAACGCGCCGATTTCATCGACTTGATCTGCTTCTCGCGGGCCATTGCGGATGCGCGCGATTCGTGGCGCTCCGACCACACCAGCGTCCAGGGTCCGTTCTTGGGAGCAAACTTGCCACCGGCTGCGGACGCGTCGTTGTGCTCGGCGACACGGCGGGACAGGTTGTTGGTGGAGCCTACGTAGAACCGGCCGGCTGGATTCTGCAGCACATACGCCCAGAATGGGGCGGGTTCGTCTGGCAAACTCCCCGAGCAGGACTCGAACCTGCAACCTAGCGGTTAACAGCCGCTCGCTCTACCATTGAGCTATCGGGGATCTGGTCGGACACTCGAACTGCTTCGCGGTTAATCCCGGCGCGCCGGGACTCGCTCTACCATTGAGCTATCGGGGATCTGGTCGGACACTCGAACTGCTTCGCGGTTAATCCCGGCGCGCCGGGACTCGCTCTAC
>CAZGVW010000003.1:0-55170 GCA_964529265.1 uncultured Phycisphaeraceae bacterium | reverse complement strand
ACCCCCACCCCCCCAGCCCAAAAACCGCGTTTTTCACCCCGCCAGGGCCCTTTCCCCCGCCCCCCCAAAGATTTTTTTCCTTTTTTGCCAATCTCGTGTTGCGCTCCACCCCTTTTTTGTCACTCGCTTAAGGACGCACACGCGATCGGCCACGCACGCCCCCCCTCGCAGGGGATGGCGCCCAGGGCCGAGACGGGTCGCGACGGATCACGACCCCCGCGGCGGGCCCCGGCGGCGCGCAACACCAACAGCGCCAACCCGGACCACCCGCCCTCGCTGTGACGCTCCGGCACGGAGAGCCACCGACATCCCGAACCGTTCCCCCGCGCCCCCGCGCCCACGACCCCGCCGCGGCTTGAACGCGAGATCGCATCTCCCTTCGGAGTGCCCAGCGCAACCGCGCAACGCACTCCATTCATCCGCCTGCCCGGCGGAAGCATCGGATTCGCCCTCCCCGGCGCGCCCACGTCGGCCGCCGCCAAAGGCGAGTCACACGCGCCCCCGGCCCGCACGCCTCGCCGCACCCCCCGTTCGCGGCGATCCGGGTCGGCGGCGCATTCGGAAATCGGCCTCTCCCCCGCGCCCGCCCTGACGGCGCCCGGGATTGGCGCTCCCTCCCCATGCTCTCGCAGCGGAGGGGGCTTCTTCGGAAGAGACCCCGGCGCAGGGCGGCAGCCCTCGCCGGAGGTATGGGTTGGTTGAGTGAAGCGCAATCGTGCCCGCGGCGGGGACAACTTCCGTCGTTCGCGACCACCAACCCCGTCGCGGGCTTTGCAGAGAACCAAACCCGCACCATGGCCAAACCGGCGCGTCGCCGGCCGCGCTGTGGCTGCACTTTGAAGAGGAGTATCAGCATCATGAACATCAGCAAGAAGTGGTTCGCCACGTTCGGCGCCATCACGGCGTTCGGTGTGGCCAGTTCCGCTGGGGCAGCTGTATTCGTGTGGACCGGCGGCGGGAGCGGTGGATGGACCGATCATATGAATTGGGACGGGCCCGCCAACGAGTACCCCGACGATTCGAGTGACACCGCGCGATTTGATTCCGTCACTGTGACTCTGGCCCTTGATGCAAACATCGTCATCGGCAGCATCGAGTTGCGGGCTACTT
The DNA here is from genome assembly GCA_964529265.1 of uncultured Phycisphaeraceae bacterium. Lineage (GTDB taxonomy): Bacteria > Planctomycetota > Phycisphaerae > Phycisphaerales > UBA1924 > CAZGVW01. The sequence goes on along the minus strand of CAZGVW010000003.1, from coordinate 54,060 downwards.
CCTCAGCGCCCGTCGTCGCGCTCCAGAACCCCTCCACTCAGTACATGCTCACGATCGTCGATGGCGACGGCATCGATCTTGACGCCGGCTCGCTCACCATCGCTCAGAACGTCACGCTTCGGCCCGTGCACGGCGGCGGCAGCGCCCACCCGATCGACGCCCAACTGATCGTGGACCAGGGCCGCCTCCTCTTCGCCCGCGCCAGCGGAAGCGCCGTGGCCCGGTTCGAGGGCAGCGGCTCGCTCATCGGCGCCGATCCCGGCTCCACGATCGAGGTCGAGGAATCGGGCGATCAGTTCTATTCCGAAGTGCTCATCCAGGGTGAGATGACCTTCACCGGCGCCGGCTACTTCAAGAACGAGTACCAGGTGCTCGCCAACGCCGCGAACCCGATCGTCTTCGGCGCCAACCTCGACCTCGATGACATTGCGGCCGCCGAGTGGAACATGGACGGCGGCATCCTGCGCTTCCAGAAGGCCGAGACCCTGGCGGCCCCCTTCAACGCCCAGAGCGGCGGACAGATCTACGTCGAGCAGGATGTGCTCACGACAGACACCTTCAACAACCCGAACTCTGATTGCAGCGCCGTCGATGGCGTAAGCGGGAAGAAGTTCTCGTGGACCGATGGCGTCCCGACCTCATGCACCGTTCCCTGAGTGCTCGTGCAACGGCAGCGGCGCACGATTCCACCACCTTCCGCCGCCCGGCGAGGCCACTCGCCGGGCGGCGATTCAAGCGCGCACAGCGGCGCGTCACGGCGATCGCCTGCGCAACGTGTTCCGTTCGGCCACCCTCTTCCGGGCGAACAAGGAGGACCTGCCATGTCTCGATGCGTCATGAACATCCAGCGCCTGGTCTGCGCCCTCGTTCCCGCCGCTGTTCTTTTCGTCCCATTCGCCTCCGCCGGCCTCGTCTTCGAGTGGACGGGCCGGGGCAGCGACGACAACTGGAGCACGCCCGAGAACTGGACTGTGATCGTGAGCCCCTTCTGCCTCGGCGAGCCCGATTTCAAGGACTATCCCGGCTCGAAGAACGATGACGACGAGGCCATCATCCCCGAGGAGTTCGAGGTCTTTCTGGATGTCTCCGTGTGCCTGGAGAGCCTCGAGATCGAGTGCGACAGCAAGGTCACGATCCAGTCGGGCAAGACGCTGAAGAACGCCTGCGTCACGGGCTGCGGCACGCTCGCCAACCTGGGAACCGTGCTGGCCGATGGCGCGACGGCGAAACTGGGGCCGAGCCTGACTCTGGAGGATGCCGCTGGCGCCAACCGCTGGAAGACCGTGTATGGCGGGACACTCCGCTTCGAAAGGGAGCATCTGGAACTTCAGGGCGATTTCAACGCCCAAACCAGCGGCCAGATCAACGTTCAACAGGACATCGTGACGAGCGGCACGTTCAACAATCCGAACTCTGATTGCAGCGCGGTCACGGGTGCCGCCGGCAAGAAGTTGACCTGGTTCGACGGCGTGCCGAATACCTGCGTTGCGCCGTGATGCTACGGCCGCGCCTTTCGACTAACGAGCGCTCCCCCAGGCGCCAAGCACGAGCGCGAGGTCGCCGCTGCCGACCATGCCGTCGTTGTCGAGATCGGCCGGACACATGGAGCCGCGGCTGCACATGCCCCACGCCCCAAGGACAATGGCGAGGTCGCCGCTGCCGACGGATCCGTCGCCGTCCAGGTCCGATGAGACCGTCGATCCTCGGATTTCGAAGGACTGCTGCACGGCGAGTGGGCTCGGTGGACCAATAAACCAGTTGCTGGTTCCCGGCCCCGGATAGCCGTTGCCGTGCGCGACCCCACCCCCGCGCTGATGCGTCGGGCCGCCGATTTGCGTTGGAGGCATGACCTGGCCGATCCACGCGTAGCGGACCCCAAACGGTGTCTCATCCACAGCCTGCACGGCGATCCACCACTGCCCGGCGGGAAGAACCAGGTTGTTCGGAGAGAGGTCGATGACGAACGTGGCTCTCCACCCAGCCGACTGCGTGCTGTAAGGGGCGACGGCGCCGGCCGCGAACGGCCCGGCCACGGCGAATGTGGAAGTCGAGACAGAAAGTGTCGCCACGTCGGCGGGACGCTCGCCGACATCTTCAAAGAACTCGACCAGGAACCCGCCCGCTGGAACGGCGCTGTCTTCTAGGCGAAGGAAGTCAACCGTAACGCTCGTCAACCGCGTTTGGTTCGACAGTGTGAAATCGTCGGCCGTCTGGTAGTCCCGGAGGTTGCCGAACTGCCCCATCCCGCCGATGACGGAGAGCCAGGCGCTGTCCCACGTCCCCGCCGCAGCCATCCCCCTTGTGTCGTACAGCACCTCCGCGCGCGCTCCCCCAGCGCACAGCAGGGCGCCCACCAGCGCAGGTGCGAGCCGCGGCGTGGCGCGCCGAACAGAACGCAACAAAGCCGACATGTGTTCCTCTCCTCCCGACTTGCTCTGCCGGTCTCTCTCCGCGAAGCGTCCCCCGCGGGCCCCTTGTTTCACTTCCAGCCTCCTTGCCCCCGGGGTTCAGCCTCCTTGGCCCCAGGCGCCCAGAATGAGCGCCAGGTCGCTGCTCCCCACCATTCCGTCATCATCCAGGTCGGCGGGGCACACACCCCCCTGGCCGCAGGCGCCCCACGCGCCCAGAACAATCGCCAGGTCGCCGCTCCCGATCACTCCGTCGCCGTCGAGGTCTCCCGAAGCAGCGGACTCAACGCGCATCGATTGCTGCCTCGCGGATGAGCCAACCGGCCCTATGAACCAGTTGTTGGTTTCCCCTGGGTAGCCATTGCCGTGGGCCTGCCCGCCTCCTCGATGATGTGTCGGCGCGCCGAACTGCTCCGCAGGCGCGCTCTGACCTGCCCATGCGTAAGCTGAGCCGAATGGCGTGTCGTCCAGGGCCTGTACTGAGATCCACCATTGCCCCGCTGGTAAGACGACATTGTTGGACCCCAAGTCGATGATGAACGTGCTGCGCCACGGCGGCTCTTGGCTCGACTGGGGCGGCGCGCCCTGGGCGAACGTGCCCGCCAATGTGAACGACATCGTGGAGACAGAGATCGACGCCCCGTCTGAGGGGCGTTCGCCAACATCTGGAAAGAACTCGACGAGGAACCCGCCGGCGGGCACATCTGCCGGCGTTGCTCCCGAATGGATGAAATCGACCGTAACGCGCCCAAGGCGCGCTTTTGCCGCGAGGGTGAAGTCATCCGCAGTCTGATTGTCCCTCGGGCTCCCGAAGAAGCCCATCCCTCCGATCACAGAGAGCCACGCGCGATTCCACCCCTCAGCAACCGCCACCATCTCCCTCGTGTCGTACAGAACCTCCGCGCACGCGGAGCCCCCCCCTGCGCAGCAGCACAGACCCACAGCCGCCAGATGCGCCATGCCCGGCCGCCGGCCGCGGAATGCCCTGCCAATCGCCATTGACGTTCGTCTCGCTGCCTAGTGCCTCTTGCCTATCGCCCTATTGCCTCTTGCCTCTTGCCTCTTGCCTCTTGCCTCTTGCCTCTTGCCTCTTGCCTCTTGCCTCTTGCCTCTTGCCTCTTGCCTATTGCCTCTTGCCTATTGCCTATTGCCTACCCCTGTCCCCACGCTCCCAGCATCGCCGCGAGGTCGGCGCTGCCCACCGATCCGTCGCCATCCAGGTCCGCGGCGCACGCAGCCGGCGGCGCCGGGCAGGATCCCCACGCGCCCAGCAGCAGCGCCAGGTCCGCCGCGCCGATTGCGCCGTCGCCGTTCAGGTCGCCCAGGGGCCCGGAGGCCTCGATGCGCTCAACGATGACAACGCCGTGCCCGAAGCCCGGCGGGTTGTCGCCCGAATCCGTGTACAGCGCGTAGATGAAGGGCTCCTCGACGAAGATGGGCGCCTCCCACCGGTCGCCGATGTATTCGTCGTGCAGGCGGCCGGTGAGCCGGGGCGCGTCGGCCGGGCTCGCCTGCTCGAGCATGAACAGGCCCGGGCCGGTGGTGGGGTAGGTGGCGCCCGAGAGCGCCAGCCCATACAGCCTGTGCCCGCGCTTCACGGTGGAGACGAAGTAGCCGTCGTTGGCCTCCTCGCCGTTGACCCTGAATCGGTTCGGGTTGTACATGGAGACCGGAGTCGGCGTCGCCGGGTTCGAGACGTCGTACACCCGGATCGCCTCGTCGTGCAGGATGTTCAGCGGCCACTCGCCCGCGGCGTAGATGGCGCCGTCTTCGAGATCGAAACCCCGGATGTTGCCGTCTGTCGTGGAAAGAATCTCGGGGTTGGTCGGGTCGGCGTTCGCGACGATGTAGACGGGGTGACTGGCCTTGCCGGAAAGATAGGTCACGCCGCCGGCGCTCTCGATCCGCTCAGTGACGGGGGTCGTTCCCAGGAACAACTCCCCGAGAAATGAAACTGAAGTCGGGTTGCTGATGTCCAAGTTCCAAAGGGCACGAAGAGGCGTGGCGCCGAGCGAGGCGGAGTAGGCCACGCCGACATGCGCCACGTTCCCATCCAGTTCCAGCCCGTCGTAAAGGGTATACACGGCGCCGGGCGCGAGCATGAAGAAGTTGTGGATGCGCACCGGGTTCGTCGGGTCGGAAACGTCCACCACGTCCAGCCCGCCGTACCCCGCGCACAGGTACACCAGCCCGTCGCGATACGCGATGCCCCTGTGGTCCTGTTTGTCCGTGCCCGGCGTCTGGTATTCGCCGATGGTGCGGGGATGCGTCGGGTCCGAGACGTCCACGACCGCGAAGCCGTTCCACTCGTCGCTCACGTAGAGCAGCTCCCCGTTCTTCGCCGCCATGCGCGGGCCCGCGGGCGAGAGGTAATGCCCCAGCCGCTGCGGCTGCGCGGGGTTCGAGATATCCAGAATGATCAGCCCCTCGCCCCTGTCGAAGACATACGCCCTGTCCCCGATCACCCGCACGTCGGCCACGCTGCCGTGCGTCTTGTGCGTGGCCAGGAGCGCCGGCGCGGAGGGATTTGTCGCCGTGTCGTAGATGAGAAGACCCCGATAGAAGGCGTCGTTGGCGAGGGGCCAGACCGGGCTCTCCTCCTCCGCGACGAAGGCCAGGCCCGGCGCCAGCGCGGCGCTGTTCCAGTTGATGCCCTCGGTCGGGCTCGTCGTGGAGATGATGGAGGGCGCCCCCGGATTGGAGACGTCGATCAACACGGCCGAGTATTGAAAGCCCTCCACCCGCACGCAGAGGGCGCGGTCGCCTTCAACATCCACGCTGCGCAGCATGGGACTGTTGCCGTCATCGAGGTCGGTGTCGAGAATCACCGTGCCGAGAAGCGGCGGGTTCAGGGTGCTCGCGGAGAGGTCATACAGGCGGAGGCCGTCGGGGCTCCCGCCGATCGTGTACAGCACGTCGCCCGAGATCCTGAAGCGATCGGGAGTGGTCGGAACAAAGAACCCCAGCATCACGGGCGCCGCCGGGTTCGAGATATCGAACACGTTGAACTTGAACTCGCTGTTCATCACGTACGCGTAGTCGCCGTGCAGTTCGATCTCGCGCGGCGAAATGGGGTTGAAGCTCGGACCCGGCCGGTTCGGCAGGCCCACCGAGTTCCACACCATCTCCGGCGCCGATGGATCCCGCGCATCCACCACGCAGAACTGGTTGGGATATCTTCCATAGGTGCACACGAACGCCCACCCGTTCCGCACTTCGAGATCCATCACCGTGCCGCGCAGATCGATGTGCCCCAGTTCCACCAGGTTCATCTCGTCCGTCGCATCGAGGATCACCAGCCGCCGGCCAGATCCGAGGTAGATCAGGTTCCCGTCCCGCTGCATCTCGTTGACATAGCCGCCCCACGCCCCGCGGGAGACCAGCGTCTCCGGCCCGTGCGGCTTGATCTCGAACCCGTCCTCCAGCGTCACCTCGCCGGGGTTGGTGGGATGCCGCGTGATCATGACGTCGAAGAACCCGGGCGCAGCGCCCTCGAGGTTCATGTCATGCACCGAAACCCAGTCGCCCTCGGCGTCCGAGCCCCACGTCGTGGTCTGCGTGCCGATGAAGTGGCGATCCGCCTCGCCTTCGCGCCGCAGCGTGACGAGCGGCCCGGTTGATCCCGAAGGCAGAAAGTTCGACCCGCGCACCGTGAACAGCGGCATGCTCGTCTGCGGAAGCCGGATCGAAATCGTGTCATCCGTCGAAAAAGATTCAACGACGATGTCCGTGATCACCGGCGGATCAGTCGCAGCGCCAGCCTCGCGCGCCCCAAGCGCCGCCATCGCCCCCGCCGCGGCTGCCCCCAAAAACGCCCGCCTCAAAAAAAAAGATCGGCCCGAGCCGTTTCCAGTGGAACGGTTCCCCGAGCCGTTTCTGGTGGAACGGCTCTCCGAGCCGTTTCTGTTCCCAGTCAAGCGCCCCCATGTCAGCATTCGCCTATCCCCTACATGCAATCCCCTAATGGGGGATGCCGGATGTCAAGGCCGCGCAAAGCCGTGGACGCGAAAGCATGCGTCAAAACAGGGCAAAAACCAGCAAAAATGCTTGCCGCGAGCGTTGAAAATCGCGTCCCTGGCGACTTCACCGACCACCCTACAAACGGGGGATGGAGGATGCAAGGGTATTCAGTCAAGATTTTCAGCCGGAAGCCGTGGATGATTTTATAGGACCACCCATAATCCACGCTCCCACAAGGCCTTCCGCCGCATCCCCGCCCGTGAGAAAATTTTATTGAATGCTATTTTTCAACGAGGTACACTTCCGTGGCCCGCGCTCATTGAAATCCCGCCGGATCTCGCCATGATCCTCCAAGTGAACGATCCCACCGCACCCCCCGGCCCCGCCCAGCCGCGGCCAGCCGACGCCTTCCAAAGCGAGAGCCTCGTCGTCTCCACGCGCCTCCGCGCCGCCCTGGCGCGACTCATCGGCGATGTCCCCGGCGGCGTCCGCAGCGGCTCCGATTTCGCGCGGCGGCTGAACCTCGGCTCCACGCTCGCCTGGCAGATGTACTCCTTCTGCGAGGCCCACAGCCCCTTCGACGCTCTGGGGCAATTGCCCGGGCGCCCGTCCTTCGAGCGGGTCATCGAGTGCGCGCGCAAAAAGGGCGTGAAAGCGGAAATTCTGCAAAATGTGGAGCGCGCTTTTGAGGAGTTGGAAGACCTCATCGATCGGCACGCGGGTGATCGCCCCACGTTTTCATCGATGATCAGCGCCCTGACCACCCAGGGCGCCGCGCAGATCGATTTTGACGCAAAGCGAGACGCCTATCGCGCCCTGGCGCACATTTATGGCGTCCAGCGCGACGTCGCCCTCTCCTGCAGCATGATCCATGCTGGGACGACGCCCGGCCGGTTGACGCACGTGAATGTGGAGGGCTCGGTGGGCCTGCGGATCATGAAGCCGATAGAGCGTCTATGCCTGAGCCGCCGCGGCTATGAGAGCGACGAGCCCGGCCACAAGCGTGTCCGTCTGGAGCCAATCGAAAAGGACGACGTCGATGGCGTTCCCGTGATCCGGCCGTTCTGCTCCGAGCCGATGCCGTCCTTCCGCCGGCAGGTGGATCCGGCGGGGTACATGGAGTTCTACATCAGCGGGCAGGCAGTCGGCCGGACGGGCGAAGTGTCGTACATGTTCGGCGAGAAGCTGATCAACGTGATCGCCGAGGGGGAGCCTCTGCGCCTTGGGGAAACGATCATGTTCCCGACGGCGTTGCTGATTCACGATGTCTTGCTCCCGATTGGCATGGCGGAGCCTGCCGACCCGCTGACGAAGGTCTTTGGCAACGCGATGAGCCCCTTGCGCGAAAAACGCCGCGATGTGGACCTTCTGACCGTCCAGGAGCAGGCGGTGTACCTCGGCACGGGCCTGGATTCGCTGCCGGTCCCCTCAGCGCCGCGGTACCTGGATGCGTTGGCGCACGTGTGCCGGCGGATGGGGTGGGATCCGGCGGGGTTTGACGCGTTCCGCTGCCGGGTTGAATACCCAGTCTTGCACTCGCTGGTTTCGATCGACTTCCCCGGGGAGTTGCCGCGACTGGTCTAGTCGATGGACCGCGCCCTCGGCTCAGGGGGCTTCACACTCCTCGATCGCCGTCGCGGCTGCCTTCGTGCGATCATGCTCGGCCCCGTACAGCGCCAGCGAAGTCGTGTGCGCGAACCGGAGAGGCGCGAGGGCTTCATCCGCGATTCGGCGCGATGAGCACGCGTCCGTACAGAGGTGCGCATCGGCGGCAATAGGCGTGCCCCTCGCCTTGACGCGGACTAGCCGTTTGGCGCGCGAAGATTGCGCACCGAGCGGCCCTACCTACCTGACCCCTTATTTTCGCGGAGTCATTGGCTGAGCTAAGCCGCGAGGAGTTCGGTTTCGCCATACTGCGCTCGGATGTTGACGAACTGGTCCTCCGTGCGAACAAACGCCTCGACGACATCAGGGTCGAAGTGAGCGCCTCCATCCTTGACGATCATTGAGCGGGCCACCTCGTGCGAGAAGGCGGCCTTGTACACCCGCTTGGAGGTGAGGGCGTCGTAGACGTCGGCCACAGCGACGATCCGTCCGCAGAGCGGAATGGCTCCTCCCACGAGGCCCAGGGGGTACCCGGACCCATCCCATCGCTCGTGGTGCGAAGCCGCGATGTCTCGGGCCATTTCGAGGAACTTCACGCCAGGGAACGCGCGGAGAGCCGCTTCGAGCGTCTGGGCGCCAAGTGTCGCGTGCGCTTTCATGATCTCGAACTCGCGATCGCTCAGGCGGCCCGGTTTAAGGAGCACGCTGTCGGGGATCCCGACCTTCCCGATGTCGTGGAGGGGGCTCGTCAGGTAGATCAATCGGATGAACTCGTCGTCGATCTCGGACTGGAGCGACGGGACGGCGGAGAGGTCCCGCGCGAGGACGCGACAGTAGGAGCGTACGCGCTCCAGGTGAGCGCCGGTTTCCGGATCTCGCGACTCTGCCAGCTTCGCCAGGGCAAAGATGGCGACTTCGCGCGTCTCGAGGGAGACGATGCGCTCGCCAGTCCGCACCCGCGCGATCAAAACGGACGGATCGAAGGGTTTCCCGATGAAGTCATCTGCTCCGGCCGACAAGCCCTCGACAGTCTCCTGGGGCGAAGAGTGGCATGTCACCAGGATGATGTAGACGTAGCCGGGAAGGTCGTCGGCCCGGACAGCGCGGCAAAGTTCGATGCCGCTCAAGCCCGGCATCTGCCAGTCCGAGACGACGATTCTGAAACCGTCGGAGCGAATCTTCTCGAGCGCTTCCACCCCGTCGCGAGCGACGCCAACGACGTAGCCCGAACGGGTGAGGGTCGACTCGAGCAGCGCGAGGGAGACCTCGTCATCGTCCGCGATGAGCACCTTCATGCTCCCGGCTCCTTTCGGATCGTGCCGCTTGGCGGGCCGCTTCGCAGGGCCTCGCGGGCGGTGGGCAGGTACGCGAGGCACCGAGACACTTCCTCATGCAGCGCCGTCATGGCGTCGCCAATCGAGTCCAGTTCGCCTTCCTTGGCCAGCGATTCGATGCGCGCTGCGAGGTCGCGAACACCGGGGGCCGCCGCCATGCCCGCGGCTCCCTTCATCGCGTGGGCAGTGCGTGCGATCGGGGCGGCGTCTCGCGCCGCGAGGCGCTCCCGAATCTCCTGGACATGGCGACCAAGCTGCTCCTCAAGTTTATCGAGCACCAGAATGGCCACATCGGCGCTGCCCATGCATCGATCGGCGAGTTCCTGCACCGCCAGCGGCGCCGGGGAACGGTGGTCTCGGTCCTGACTGGGCATCATGTTCTCCTCATGCCGCCTCTGGAATGGCGGATGCGGCGCGGAGCGCCTGGTCGATGGTCTTCAGCAAGTCTCTGGGGTTAATGGGCTTGGTCGCATACGCGTCCATGCCCGCCTCGAAGCAGCGTTCACGATCACCTTTCATGGCGTTGGCGGTGAGCGCGATGATGGGCAGCCTGGCTTGCCCGCCCGTCGCGGACTCGGCGCGGCGGATCATCCGCGTCGCTTCAAAACCGTCCATCACCGGCATCTGACAGTCCATCAGCACGAGGTCGTAGGAGCCCCCACGGATCGCCTGGACGGCTTGCATTCCATCAGGGACGACATCGCAGAAATGGCCTGCCTTCGTGAGGATCTCCCGAACAACGATCTGATTCACCTCGTTGTCTTCGGCGACCAGAATGCGGCGCCCCGGGCCTGCCGCTGCGGCCGCGCCAAGGGGGGCCTGCGGGGGCATGACCTCCTGGGGCTCCGCGGCGGGATGGTGCTCGGCGGCGGCGATGGTGCTCATGATCGCATCAAAGAGCTGGGATTGCCTCACTGGCTTGGTCATGTGCCCGGCGAAACCCATCCCGCGCAGCCGCGATGGATCGATCTCGTCTTCGGGCGAGAGGAGCAGCATGAGGGCGACACTGCGGAGGTCCTTGTGGGACCGGATGGCCATTGCGAGTTCGAAGCCGTCCATCCCCGGCATCTCGCGGTCGATGATCGCGAGCCTGAAGGGCGCCGAGGACCCTGCGCTGCCGACGAGCAGACGGAGCGCCTGGTCGCCGTCCGCCGCCGTGGCTGCGTCGACGCCCCATGCGGCCATCTGCTCTCGAAGCACTTCCCTCTGGACGTCACTGTCGTCGACAGCCAGGACCCGCAGCTTCTCCGGATCGACCTGCGGCCGCACCGAAGGCGCGTCGCATCGGCTTGGCAAGTCAAAGGCCACGGTAAACCAGAACGTCGACCCACGGCCGAGCTCACTCTCGACGCCAATGGCGCCGCCCATCAGCTCGACGATCTGCTTTGATATGGCCAGGCCCAGCCCCGTGCCGCCGTACACACGGGTGGTCGACGCGTCCGCTTGTGAGAAGGCCTTGAAGAGGCGGTTGAGGCGATCGGGTTGGATGCCGATCCCGGTGTCCGTCACCGTGAAGCGAATCAGCGCGCGACCCTCGGCGTTGGACTCATGCGTCACGCGGAGGACCACGGAGCCGTGTTCGGTGAACTTGATCGCGTTATTTACCAAGTTGACGATGACCTGGCGGAGCCGCTCCGGGTCGGCGCGAACCACGACAGGGACGCTCGGATCGACATGACAGGCGGTCTCTATGCCTTTCTTGGCGGCGGGCTGGGCCATCATCTCCATGACTTCCTCGACGGCGTCGGCGAGATTGAAGTCGCTGGGATTGGTTTCGAGCTTGCCGGCTTCGATCTTCGACAAGTCGAGGATGTCGCCGAGGACACTTGTGAGCAGCGACGCGGAGGTCTTGGCGAGCCTGCCATATCGTTGCTGATCCGGGGTGAGGTCGGTGCCAAGCAACAGGTCAAGAAGCCCGACGACGCCATTGAGCGGTGTCCGGATTTCGTGGCTCATGTTTGCGAGGAACTCGCTCTTGGCGCGGCTTGCGCTCTCGGAGGCCTGGCTCGCTTCGCAAAGGGCCGTGTTCTGCGCCTCGATCTTCGCCTGCCGAAGGGCGATGGCGTGCATCTCGCGCCGGCCCTGCACGCACGCGAGAGCCAGGAAGCCGACCTCGAAGCCGACCCATCCCGCATGCTCAAGCCATCGCCACTCGGCGCCGCCAGCCACGCCATACACGCTCTGGGGCCATACGAGGCCGCGCACCGCATGATCCGCCGCCGTCACGATCGTGGCCGTGACCAAGACGCGCCAGTCGCGATAGAACGCCAGGAAGGCGAGTGAGCCGAAGATGTGAAAGTGCGTTTCGATGCGGCCACCCGTGAGGTGGATCAGGAGCGCGGAGGCGAGTATCTGAGCCGAAGCAACGCAGTGTCGCGTCGCCTTGCGGCCCGGCGCGAGCACCACGAGGCAGATGGGTCCGATGGCGATGACTCCACCGAGCGCCACCGCCGACCATACATGCACATGGATGGACTGATCCGCCCCAGACCATGCGTAGGGGGTCAGCCAAAGCGCTGCTGCAATGCTCGCGAGCCACTGAAACAGCAGCAGCCCTGCAAAGAGCCGATCTGTCCGGCGCAAGATCCGGCCGTAGTCGGCTGCGAACAGCTCCGAAGCGCGGGCTGAAAAGCTGCTTGGCGCGATCATGGCTGACTCTCGGGGCAGTGGCTGACCTCGCAACCGCTGAGGTCCTGACGCAGGGGGCAGCCGTAGACGGGCGTGCTCACGAGCGGGGCGGGCTTGCCGAGAAGATGCGACGCCAAGGCAGAAGCGCCGCTGTTGTCGCCTTCGTGCCCTCTCGATCGTGTGACGCCTCCTTCGAAGAGGAGGACGCCGCTCGCGTCGTAGAGCAGCACGTGGCCGGAAGTCGTTATTCGGAAGGCGCTCGATTCACCTCCGGCGTCCTCCACAATGGCGCATGCCGGCTCAAGACGCTCGAACCGACTTCGCAGGCGCGTGCGCATCCAGGTGTCGTCGACGCCGTCCGGCCGATGGAACAGCGCGAAGATGCGCACCGGGGCGCTCGTCCGCGCGAGCGCTCGCTCAAGTTCGCCAATGGTCGCCGACGAGCAGGGGCAGTGAGGATGAAGAAACACCAGGAGCGTGGCGGCGCCCGACTCCCGTCGGATTGCGCTTTCGGAAGGCCAGGCCGCGGGAACCAGAGAGTCGAGACCGGGTCCGGCGGCGTAGTTCATCAGGTACGCGAGCCCACCCACGGAGCACACGAGCCATAGCGCGAGGCCGATCCGCGCGGCCAGTGCGGCCTTGGGCCTGGAGCTCGGCCCGCCGGGGCCGCCAGCGGTGAAGGCGCGTGGGTCCGCGTTCATGCCGCCCTCCCCGGAGCACATCGTGTCTGAAGCAGGCGTTCGATTGTCTGAATGAGATCCGCCGGATTGACCGGCTTGCTCACATAATCGTCCATTCCCGCTTCAAGGCACTTCTCTCGGTCCCCCATCATCGCATTGGCGGTCAGGGCGACAATGGGCAGACGCTGATCGCGAGATCCCGCGGCTTGCTCCTCCTGCTCGCGGCGCCGAATCTCTCGAGTCGCTTCAAAGCCGTCCATCACCGGCATCTGGCAATCCATGAGCACGAGGTCATACGGGTGGCGGTGCACCGCGTCGACGGCGGATCGTCCGTTCGGGACGACGTCGCAGGAGTAGCCGCACCTCATGAGTATCTCGCTGGCGACAGTCTGATTGATCTCGTTGTCCTCGGCGAGCAGGATGCGAGCGTTGCGCGAGGGGGTTGACGCCACCTCGGCCGTACTCCGCAGCGCGCCCGTCGTCTTGGCCATGCGCGGCGGGCCCCCGTCCGCAACTGCAATCGCGTCCATGATCGCGTCAAACAGTTGCGACTGCCGCACGGGCTTGGTCATGTGGCCCGAGAATCCCATGGACCGGAGCTCATTCGAGTTCATGGAGCAATGCGAGGACACGAGAATCATCAGGACCGTGTTCCGGATCCGTTCGTCCGATCTGACCGCCGCGGCGAAGGCGAAGCCGTCCATCCCCGGCATCTCGCCGTCGACAAGGGCGACACGAAACGGTGAGTTTGCTTCCGCCGCGGCTGAGAGAAGGCGGAGGCCCTCATCGCCATCTGACGCCGTCGAGGCGACAATGCCCCAGCTCGCGATCTGCTCGCGGAGGGTTTCCCGCTGGACCGGATTGTCATCCACGGCGAGGACCCGCAGCCCGGTCGGATCGAGACTTGGCTGAGGCGCCCGGCGGTCCTCGCCTGGGGCCTCGAAGCGCGCCGTGAACCAGAAGGTCGAGCCCCTGCCCGGCTCGCTCTCAACGCCGATCGACCCTCCCATGAGCTCCACAAGCCGCTTGGAGATCGCCAGGCCCAGCCCCGTGCCGCCATAGATCCTCGTGGTGGAGGCCTCAGCCTGAGAGAACGCCTTGAAGAGGCGATCCATCTTGTCTGACGGTATCCCGACCCCGGTGTCGACGATCTCGAACCTGACCGCGCCGTGGCCATCGCTCGCCGGGCAGGAAAGTCGCACCGACACCGCGCCACGCTCTGTGAACTTGATGGCGTTGCCGACGAGATTGACCATGATCTGCCGAAGCCGATCTCCGTCGCCCCGTACGTGCACAGGAACATCGGGGTGGATGTAGCAGACGACTTCCAAACCTTTCCTCAAGCCGAGTTGGGCCAACATCGCCACCACCTCCTCAACGGCGCGATGAAGGTCAAAGTCCCCCGAGGCGAGATCCAGCTTCCCGGCCTCGATCTTCGAGAAATCAAGGATGTCGTTGATAATGGTGCTCAGAGCGCTCGCCGAGGACTTGGCCAGTTCGCCGTAGCGACGCTGCTGGTCCGTCAGCTCCGTCCCGAGCAGCAACTCCGTCATACCGATCACGCCATTGAGGGGCGTGCGAATCTCGTGGCTCATGTGCGCCAAGAACTCGCTCTTGGCGCGATTCGCCGCCTCGGCGGAGTCCTTTTCACGCTGAAGCTCCACGGTGCGCTTCCGCTGTGTGATATCGTTGCGGATCGAGACGTATTTCTCGATCCGTCCGTCGGAGCCTCTGAAGGGCGCGATGATGCTGTCGACCCAGTAAAGCGATCCGTCCTTCGCGCGATTGCACACATCGCCACGCCATGATCGCCCCGAGGCGACGGTCCGCCACATCTCCACCCAGAAGGACTTGGGGTGGTGGCCGGAGTTGAGAAGGTTATGATCCTGACCGACCAACTCCTCGCGCGTGTATCCGCTGATGCTGCAGAACATGTCGTTGACATCGGTGATCCTACCCCCGGGGTCGGCGACGGAGACGATCGCGTGCTTGTTCAGCGTATGTCGAAGCGCCTCGGTCTCGCGCAGCGCGTGCTCCGCGCGATCTCTCATGAGCGCAACGTCGAACGTCATGCGGTGCGCAATGGCCAGCGCGCGGGTTCGGCCAGATCCCAGACCCCATGCAAGCAGACCAAGCAGGACGCTGAGCAGCGATCCACCGCACGCGATGAGGACCGGGGCAGCGCGGCCGCGCCCAGCGTCGAACAACGCATTGCTTGTGCAGCACAGTGTCCACTCCCGCCCGCCGATGGTGATCGCGGCGCGATGGGTGAAGGCTTGCGCAGATTCGCCGCCCCCGGCGCCATCCCGGGCTGTGTTGTCGCTGCCGAAGATTCGAGAAGCGGGGGCGAGGTCGCCGCCGTCATGGATCTCAAGCTCCAGGAGCCCGCCGACGGCGGAAGTCACTCCGGCCAGCGCCTCATCGATCACCAATGGGGCGCTGACCCACCCAATGAGATCACGACGCCGCTCCGTCGGACTCTGCGGCGAGGCGCCCTTGCGGTACACGGGCAGGACAAAGAGGAAGCCCGATCGTTGTTCCGCGTCCTCTACGAGCGCGAGCCTGCCGGAAAGCGCCGCGTCGCCTGAGAGCATGGCGCGCTCGAGCGCTTCCCGCCGGACCGGATCCGTCGCGGCGTCGTAGCCTTCCCGCACGGAGGGGCCGTTTCGTGGTTCGAGAAACGTAGAGACCCAGGCCTCAACGGGAGCCGTGCTTCCTGAGGAGTCGAGTGTCCAAGCGTCGAAGTCCGGCGACCCGCCGGCCCGTTGAGCCGCGACAAAGTCCCTCAACTGATCGCGGGGCACGCGGCGGACGAATCCGAATCCCAGCGCCCCCGGGAACTCGCGAGGCAGATCTCGCGACGCCACATAGTCGCGGAACTCGTCGCGCCCAACGGACGCGCTGACAATGAATGCGCCGCGGGCGCCCCGCAGACCAAACGCATACGTCTGCAGGCGGCGTGTGGTTTCGGTGTTTACTCGTTCCGCGAGGGCCTCGAATCGCCCTCGGTCTGCCGCCACTTGCGACTTCTGTGCCCACAGCGCGCCCAGCAAAGAGCAGCCAACGCCGGCCAGCAGCATCGCAAGCGCCGCTGCGCCGGCCAGCCGTGCGGGACGCGGCGGTCCGTCCAGACGTCCGCGAGTGTCGTTTCCGATTCGATCGAGGTCGCCCTGCGCAAGTGTGGTCGTCGCTCGGTGGCCGGAGCGGATCTTCCTGAGGGCTACGAGCTCTGTCACATCCTCTACGTAATGGACGATGTATCGCACTGCCCCCGTCGGGCCAAGAACCGGGGTGTTGAGCGGACTCCAGTAGCGTTCCTCGAAGCGCCCACCAGCGGCGTTGGGCTGCCGGATGTCATACTTCTGCACCGCCATGGCGTCGGCGGCGCCCGTGGCGAGGACGCGCTCGAGCGAGGCTCGAAGGTTTCTCGCTCCAGTCGCTTCAGGATCCTCGGGGTTGTCCGGAAAGACGTCGAACAGATGTCGTTGGAGGATGTCCTCACGGCGGGTCATCGTGGCGCGGAGATAAGCGTCGCTTACGGCGACGATGAACAGGTTGGGCGTAAGGATGAGGTAGGCGCCAGGCGCCGATTCGAAGAGTGCTTGGAAGTCCGGGCTTGAGGGCTCAGGAGGACTGCCCACCCCGGGTTGACGATCGAGCGTCATTGTGTGCCCCGCTTCTGTGTGATCAGCAGCATTTCATCGGCTGCACGCCGGGCGCTTCTGATGCTCAATGCGCTCGTTATTTGACTCGCGTGTTCGTGGGGATAACTCCGTCAGACCGGGGTCTGGGGACTCGCCGCCCGTTGGAAGCGGGAGACAGTCTCCTCAGGTTGGCTGGATTGCTCCCCCACGCGGGTCGATGAAGAGGGCGCCGTGCGTGCCGACCGGCAACCGGAGGGCGCCGCTTGAACGCAACAGTCCTCGTCGTAGACGATGAGCCATGCATCAGGGAACCCATGGCGGCGGCGCTGCGCTTGGCGGGGTTCACGACGCACTGCGCCTCGAATGGCGCCGAGGCCCTCTCGCAGATCGCGTCGCACAAACCTGATCTGATCGTGCTCGATCTCGACATGCCTGGCGTAGGCGGGCTTGACGTCATGCAGCGTCTGAAGGAGTCGGCCGGACCGCGCCAACCTCCGTGCGTGATCGTGCTGACTGCTTCGCAGGAGCGCGCGGACATCATCCGGGCCCGTGAGTGTGGCGCCCAGCACTTCCTGCTCAAGTCGACATTCTCACTTAGCGATCTGCTCGCGCGGGTCAAGTCGGCGCTCGGAGAGCGCAATGGTGTGAGAGAGGAGGACCCAGGCGACGCGGAGGCATGTGTCCGCACCGTTCCTACGGCGCGGAAGCCTGCCCGCGAGGCCCGAAATGCCGGCGGTCTCGGCAAGACCGCTTCGACTGACTCGGCAGAGACGCTCCCTCCGACTCTCGACTCGGTCAGGCCGTGCTTCACGCGAGAAGAGCTTGCGCGGAAGACCAAGTCCGATGGGCGTCTCAAGGCTCTCCCGCCGGCTGTGGCGGAAGTGGTGATGCGCGCTCGGGACCCACGCGCCACAACGACGGAGATCGCCTCAGCGATCAAGCGCGATCAAGCCGTGGCGCTCAAGGTGCTTCGTCTCGCCAACTCTGCGGCATACGCTCGCGGCAAGAAGGTCGAGTCCATCGATCAAGCCGTCATCCGCATTGGCGTGGGCGCCATTCGCCAGGCCGTGCTCAATCTGGGCGTGATCGACCAGTTCACGGCTCAGGGCGCCGGTTCCGTTCTCGATCCGCTTCGCTTCTGGGAGCATTCGATCGCCTGCGGCCTGATCGCGGCTGATCTCCAGGAGATCGTCGGCGGTGAGGCTCGAGATGTCGCGTTCACTATGGGGCTTCTGCATGACATTGGTCGCGCAGTCCTTGCGGAGAGGCTTGGCGATACCTACACCCGTGTCCTGACGATCGCCGAGAGCCTTCGCATTCCGGTCGAGCGCGTCGAGTCCCGGATGCTGTCCGCGAATCATGCTGAGGTTGCCGCCGGCGTTCTCAGGGAGTGGAATGTCTCAAAGCAAGTGATCGAACCGATCGCGGCCCACCATCCTCCGACACGAGACCCCGGGGGAGCCGACCCGCCGCCGCCGCGCGAAGCGCTGATGATTCGGCTGGCGGACGCATTGGCCCACGCGCTCTTCCTTGGCTCCAGTGGCAACGACACGCTGTATCCGACGGAGTCGTTGTGCGCCATGCTGGGTGTCAAGGGGGAGCACATAGCCCAGATCGAGGTGAGCGCCCGTGCACGCACGCGCGATCTCAGGCTTGCCCTTTTCGCTTCTTCCGGAGTCGAGGCGGCTCCTGATGATCTGTGCCAAGTCTATAAGGCAAGGCTTTCAGCGCCGTTCCGGCCACTCTACGTGTCCGAGAGCCCTCAGACTGACGCCATGCGCATCGCGTGCGGCAGCCTCATCAACACGGACGCCAGGAAGCCGACGATCGGAGTCGTTCACATCGCCGCGGCCGCACAGCGGCCATCGATCGCTTCCGCGTATGCCGACGCTGAGAGGGCTGCCGGCGCAGGCCGGCTGCCGCTCCTCTGCCTCTCAGCGGATGGCGCCGGCCTCGCCCCGGGCGACAAGCGACCCGAAACGGTGCTGACCACGCCGCTGGCGGCTCCCGCGCTCCTCAGGGCGATAAATGACGCTTTGGCGCGCGGCGCGCGCTCACGCGCTGCGTAGCCTGCAGGCCAAATGCGGCCGGTGTCAGGCCCCCAGCCTATATATCGCCGGGGTCATTGGGGATTGGAGATCGCCGGGCCGCCAGAGGCGGTCCCGACCCTTGGAATCACCTGACGGATTTCCCTCTCCACTTTCCGCGTAACTCCGGCGATGGTGAAGCATCTGGAGAGGGGCCGCCGGACGCCCTGAGCGGCGTCCGCGACGAAGTCGGGGATCGAAACCACCTGAGTTCAGAGGTTGCGCTGTTTGCGCGCGACGCGCTTTCGCGGGAATCCGCGGGCGGCCTCGGCGGTGTTGATCCGGCTTGGCGGATGCGGGCGTTTCACTGGCATGTCCACCGGAAGTCAGGAGATGTCGAATGTCGACCATGGTGTCGCTGTCGTCGGGGATGGGGTCAGCCGCGGGAACGGCGGAGCACGCTCGGATTGTGGCGGCGGGTTCGGGGGCGGGGCTTTGGCGGCGCTGGGGTCCATATCTGAGCGAGCGGCAGTGGGGAACTGTGCGCGAGGATTACAGCGCGCATGGGAGCGCGTGGGAGTTTTTTCCACATGATCACGCGCGGAGCCGGGCGTATCGGTGGGGCGAGGATGGACTTGCGGGGTTCAGCGATGACCGGCAGCGGCTCTGTCTGGGCCTTGCGCTGTGGAACGATCGCGACCCGATTCTGAAGGAGCGGCTGTTCGGACTGACGAACGGCGAGGGGAACCACGGCGAGGACGTGAAGGAGGTGTATCAGTATCTCGACGCGACGCCGACGCACTCGTACCTGAAGTTCCTGTACAAGCAGCCGCAGGGGCGGTTCCCGTATGACTGGCTGGTGAGTGAAAACGGGCAGCGGGGGAAGGAAGCGCCTGAGTTCGAGCTGGCGGACACGGGGGTATTTGACGAGGGGCGGTATTTCGACGTCGTGGTTGAATACGCGAAGATGGACTCGGACGACATCCTGATGGTGGTGACTGTGCATAATCGCGGGCCGGACGCGGCGCCGCTGCGCGTGCTGCCCCAGTTGTGGTTCCGGAACACGTGGGCGTGGGGGCGGGATGAGCGGCGGCCGGAGATGCGCGAAGTGGCGCAGGGCGTGATCGAGGCCGCGCACCACGACCTCGGAGCGATGTTCCTACACGTGGACGAGGGCGCGGAGACGCTGTTCTGCGAGAACGAGACGAATCCGCGGCTGTGGACGGGGGAGTTGGACGCGGGATTCTTCAAGGACGGCGTGAATGACTTCGTCGTGCGCGGCGACGAGCGCGCGGTGAACCCGGAGAAGCGGGGGACGAAGGCCGCGGCGCACTTCAGGCTCGTCGTTCCGCCGGGCGGATCGAAGCGTGTGCGCGTGCGGCTCTCTGCCGAGCGGCAGAGCGAGCCCTTCAAGGACTTCGATCGCGTGGTGGAGCGGCGGAGGCGCGAGGCGGATGAGTTCTATGGGAGCCTGCAGCGCGGGATGGCGAGTGAGGATGAGCGGATCGTGCAGAGGCAGGCGTGGGCGGGGCTGATCTGGAGCAAGCAGTTCTTCAACTACGACGTGCCGCAGTGGCTGGAGGGCGACCCCGGGCAGCCCGCGCCGCCGCGGGAGCGTCGGAAGGGGCGAAACCACGAGTGGGCGCATCTCAACAACGCGGACATCGTTCTGATGCCGGACAAATGGGAGTACCCGTGGTACGCGGCGTGGGACCTCGCGTTTCACTGCGTGGCGATGGCGCCGATCGACGCGTGTTTTGCGAAGGACCAACTGGTCCTGATGACGCGTGAGTGGTACATGCACCCGAACGGACAGTTGCCGGCTTATGAGTGGGCGCTGGGGGACGTGAATCCGCCGGTGCACGCGTGGGCGACGTGGCGCGTGTTCGAGATCGACCGCGAGCAGCGCGGCGATGAAGGGGACCTAGCGTTCCTGGAGCGCGTGTTCCACAAGCTGATGCTGAACTTCACATGGTGGGTGAACAGGAAGGATGCTTCGGGCCGGAACATCTTCCAGGGCGGGTTCCTGGGGCTCGACAACATCGGGGTCTTTGACCGCAGCGCGCCGCTGCCGACGGGCGGGCACATCAATCAGGCGGACGGGACATCGTGGATGGCGATGTACAGCCTGAACCTGATGCGGATCGCCCTAGAGCTGGCGCAGTGGAACCCCGTGTACGAGGACATCGCGACGAAGTTCTTCGAGCACTTCCTGCACATCGCCGAGGCGATGACGAACATGGCGGAGAAGGGCGTGGGGCTCTGGTGCGAGGAGGATGAGTTCTTCTACGACGTGCTGAGTCTGCCGGACGGTGCGTGGACGCCGCTGAAACTGCGGACGATGGTGGGGTTGATTCCGCTCTTCGCGGTGGAGACGCTTGGGCACGACCTGCTGGAGCGCGTTCCGGGCTTCCGTGAGCGGCTGGAGTGGTTCCTGGATTACAGGCCGGACCTGGCGGCGCTGGTTTCTCGCTGGACAACGCCGGGGGAGGGAGACACGCGGCTGCTCTCCCTGCTGCGCGGGCACAGGATGAAGTGCCTGCTGCGGCGGATGCTGGACGAGACGGAGTTCCTCTCGAAGCACGGGGTGCGGGCGCTTTCGAGGGCCCACAAGGATGCGCCGTACGAGTTCCGATGGGGCGGGCAATCGTTCCGGGTGGAGTATCAGTCGTCGGAATCGACGAGCGGGCTGTTCGGGGGCAACTCGAACTGGCGCGGGCCGGTGTGGATGCCGGTGAACTACCTGCTGTATGAATCGCTGCTGAAGTTCCACGAGTATTACGGAGACGACTTCGTCGTGGAGTGCCCGACAGACTCGGGGCAGTTCATGAACCTGGCGCAGGTGGCGGATGAACTGCGGAGGAGGCTGTGCTCGCTGTTTGTGAAGGATGAGGATGGCCGGCGCGCGGGGGCGGCGGCGGGGAGCGCATGGGGCGAGACGCACTTCGCGGATCTCGTCCCGTTCTTCGAGTACTTCGACGGCGACACGGGGCGGGGCGTGGGGGCGGCGCACCAGACGGGGTGGACGGCGCTGGTGGCGAATCTGCTTGCGGTCAGGGCCGCGGGCGACGGCGCCAAACGTGCAACCGTGGCGGCGGGACGCGCATCGAAGGGCGACACGGCCGTTGAGATCGGCGCTGGCGCCTGATCGAGGCGTGGTCAGGACGCATTCAACAAAACAGATCCCAGGAGATTGCACTCGTGACACCGATCGCGACTGTGACGGCGCCGGAGACGCTGCCGGAGGTTGTTCTGCCCGCGTGCCCGCTGGTGAAGCTGCTCAAGGGGCAGAAGGCGCTGGTGACGGGGGCGAGTTCGGGCATCGGGCGGGCCGTGGCGCTGGCGCTGGGCCACGCAGGCGCCGATGTGTGCCTGAACTACATCTCGGGCGAAGAGCAGGCGCTGGCCGCGGCTGAAGAGGCGCGGCGGTGCGGAGCGGACGCCTTCGCGTTCAAGGCCGACGTCTCGCAGGAAGACCAGGTGGAGGCGATGTTCGAGGCGATTGTGGATCGCTTTGGATCGTTCGACATCCTGATCAACAACGCGGGACTCCAACAGGATGCGCCGTTTGAGCGGATGACGATGGCGCAGTGGCGGAAGGTGATCGACGTGAACCTGACAGGTCAGTTTTTGTGCGCGCGGGAGGCTGTGCGGATCTTCCGGCGGCAGGGCGTGCGGCCGGAGGTGAGTTGCGCGGCGGGGAAAATCATCTGCATGTCATCGGTGCACGAGGTGATTCCGTGGGCTGGGCACGTGAACTATTCGGCGAGCAAGGGGGGCGTGGCGCTCATGATGAAGAGCATCGCGCAGGAAGTTGCGCCCTACAGGATCAGGGTGAACAGCATCTGCCCAGGCGCGATCAGGACTCCCATCAATCGCGACGCATGGGGGACACTCGAGGCGCATCAGCGGCTGATGGAGCTGATCCCGTACAACCGCATCGGCGAGCCGGAGGACATCGGGCGACTCGCGGTGTGGCTGGCGAGCGATGAGAGCGATTACATCGTTGGTCAGAGCCTGTTCATCGACGGCGGGATGACGCTGTACCCGGGGTTTGCCGACAACGGATGATGGAAGAGTGGGCCAGAGGGCGTGGGGGGCAGGCATTAGGAAGAGCACACGGGCACAAGGCGATGGGGACGCACAGCCACATGATTCGGGCGCTGAGGGCGCATTGGCCGGAGTATTGCATCGAGGCGCTGTGCCTCGGGCTCTTCATGGTCTCGGCGGGCGCGTTCACCGTGCTGTTCGAGGCGTCGGGATCGCCTGTTCGCGCCGTCATCGACGATGTGGCTACACGACGAGCGCTCATCGGGATCGCCATGGGGCTTACAGCGGTGGGGCTGATCTACTCGCCCTTCGGGCGGCGGTCCGGTGCGCACATGAACCCGGCGGTGACGCTGACGTTTCTGCGGCTGGGAAAGGTGGACCGGACGGACGCCGCGTTCTACATCGTGTTCCAGATTGTGGGGGGCGCGGCGGGCGCACTCCTGGCGTCGCTGATACTGGGCAGGGCGTTTGTCGAGGCGCCGGTGAGCGCTGTCGCAACGGTCCCCGGGCCCGCGGGCGCAGGGCCTGCGCTCGTCGCGGAGGCTGTGATCTCGTTCGTTCTCATGCTCACGGTGCTTGCCGTCTCGAACTCGGCGCGCGCGATGCGGTTCACGGGGCTTGCCGCGGGAACTCTGGTGGCGCTGTTCATTGCGTTTGAGGCGCCCGTTTCCGGGATGAGCATGAATCCGTCGCGGACGCTGGCGTCGTCGCTGGCGGGGGGCGGGTGGACGTCCATCTGGGTGTACTTCATTGCACCGCCTGTGGGCATGCTGCTGGCCGCGGAAATGTGGCTTCTGCTCGGGCGCGAGGCAAAGTGCGCGAAGTTGAATCACGCCGGCGGGAGTCGGTGCATCTTCCGGTGCGGGCATTGCAGACATGCTGAAGGCGTGATGGGCCGGGCGGATCAGACGGGTGGGGAGGCGGAGCGCGCGGCCGCGGCTTAGCGGGCAGGCGCAACGGCAAGCAGTCGAGGAGAGACGCCATGACAAGCGCAGCGTACGACGTGATCATCATCGGAACCGGAGCGGGCGGAGGCACGCTCGCGCAGCGGCTGGCGCCCTCGGGCAAGCGCATCCTGATTCTGGAGCGCGGTGGGTTCATCCCGCGGGAGCGCGAGAACTGGGACGCCAAGGCAGTGTTCACCGAAGGTCGCTACACGGCGAAGGATCGCTGGTTGGATCGGTCAGGCGAGGCGTTTTCGCCCTACACGCACTACTGCGTTGGCGGGAACACGAAGGTGTACGGCGCTGCGCTGCTGCGGATGCGTGAGAGCGACTTCGGTGAGGTGCGGCATTACGGCGGCGTTTCGCCCGCCTGGCCGATTTCATATGACGATCTGGAGCCGCACTACACCGAGGCGGAGCGGCTCTACAGCGTGCACGGCGCACGCGGCGAGGACCCCTTCGATCCGCCGACGTCCGCGCCCTATCCGCACGGGCCGCTTGACCATGAGCCGCGGATCGCGGGTTTGCTCGAGGATTTCCGGGCGGCCGGGCTGCGGCCGTTTCCCCTGCCGATCGGGCTGAGGCTGCCGGATGGAAGTGTGCGCAGCGCTGCGCCGGCGGTGCTGGCAAACTTCGACGGCTATCCAGACCCGACAGAGGTCAAGGCGGATGCGCACGTGGTGGGCGTGGCGGCGGCCCTTGCGCATAGCAACGTGGACCTGGTGACGGGCGCGTTCGTCGAGCGGCTGGATACGGACGCGTCAGGGCGCGTCGTCGAAGCCGTTCTCGCGCGGATTGATGGAGATCTGCACAGATTCGCCGCGGGCATCGTCGTCGTCGCATGCGGCGCGATCAACTCCGCTGCCCTCCTGCTGCGATCTGCGAGCGGGACGCATCCGGCGGGGCTCGCGAACTCATCCGAGCAGGTCGGTCGCAACCTGATGCTGCACAACAACGGGCTCTTCATCGCATATTCTGAGTCGCCGAACCCCTCGATCTTCCAGAAGACCTTCGGCGTCACGGACTTCTATCGAGCCGGCGAGCACGGGGACTTCCCGCTCGGCACGATCCAGCTCATGGGCCGGATGGACCTCGACTCGCTCCGAAGTCTGGCCAAGGATCGCCTGCCCGGCACGTCCGTGGAGCGCATCGCCGCGCACTCCATCGATTTCTTCCTCACCGCGGAGGACCTGCCGCGCTTCGAGAATCGCGTCACGCTGACGCCCGAAGGCGGCATCCGCGTGTCGTACACGGAGAACAATCTCGAGGCTTACGACGGGCTGCGCAAGCGTCTTGAGAACCTTCTCGATGACATCGACAGGCAACGCGGGCGACGGACCCCGGGCGTCTACCTGCATGCCAAATTGGGAGTGTCCGGCGTAAGCCACCAGTGCGGCACGCTGCGCTTCGGACGAGACCCGAAGACATCCGTGCTGGACACAGCCTGCCGGGCGCACGATGTGGACAACCTCTACGTCGCCGATTCATCCTTCTTCTGCTCGAGCGGCGCCGTGAACCCCTCACTCACGATCATGGCGAACGCGCTGCGGGTCGGCGACGCGATTCTCGATCGACTCAACTGAATTGCGGCGCCGCCGCCCCATGTGCGGCATCGAAGAGCGCACGCAAACGCATTCTCAAAGGAGACTCCGAATGTTCCGAACCCTCCCCGCGGCCGTAGCGGGCGCCCTGGCCGTCTCTCTACTTGGCTCTTCCGCCGCGGCGCCGCACTCGTCTGTGTCGTCCCCTCCCGCGGTGGCCGGCAGCGCGAGCGCCGCCGCCGTCGTGGACGCGGCGTCGCTCTCGCTCGAAGGCGCGAAAGTTGTCGCCGCCGCGGCCGCGGCCAGTGCGGTGGCGGATGGCGCCGGCGGCGCGATCGCCGTCGTCGATCCGGGCGGACACCTGATCCTGCTGGAGCGGCTCGATGGGACCTTTCCAGCCGCGGCAGAGGTCGCGTGCCGAAAGGCGCGCACCGCGGCCATCTTCCGCAAGCCGACACAGGACTTCGAGAACGCGATCCGAGCCGGTCGGCACTCGCTCATCGCGGTGGACGCCATGACGCCGCTCGAAGGCGGAGTGCCCATCGTCGCCGGAGGACGCATCGTTGGCGCTATCGGCGTGAGCGGAGGGAAGAGCAGCGCGCACGACGTGGAGATCGCTCAGGCAGGCGCCGCGGCGATCAAGTGACAGATTGGGCGGGCGCCGGCCCGCGAACTCGGACACTCTTCTTCGGGGAACACACATGAAGACACTCGGATTGATTCTCTGTCTCGGGTTCCTGTCGCTGACGCTGACGGGATGCGCCGCGTCGCCGCCTGCACCCTCCGCCGGCGGCCAGCCTCGGATTCTCGTGAACCGCGACAAGGATGGTCTGGCGCTCCAGGGCTACGACCCCGTGGCCTATTTCACCGACGGCAAGCCGGTGAAGGGCGACGCCCGCTTCCGCTCCGCGTGGAACGGCGCGGTGTACCGGTTCGCGAGCGCCGACCACAAGGCGCTGTTCGACGCGGAGCCCGCGAAATATGAGCCGCAGTTCGGCGGCTACTGCGGCTATGCGGCGTCGATCAATCGCGTCTCGCCCGTGAATGTGGAGCACTGGCAGGTCCTGGATGGGCGCCTCGTGCTCCAGCACAACCAGAAGGCATGGGACCTCTGGAACAAGGACGTCGCGGACAATCTCGACAAGGCCGATGCCAACTGGCCGGACCTTGTGGCGAAGCACGGCAAGACGGCGAAGATTCTGGTGAATGTCGATCGAGCCGGCGTCGCGCTCATGGGCTATGACCCGGTGGCGTATTTCACCGAGGGCAAGCCCGTGATGGGCGACCCGATGCACGCGGCGGTGTACGGGGGTGCGGAGTACCACTTCGCGAGCGAAGAGCACCGTCGGATGTTCGAGAGCGACCCGGCGAAGTACGAGCCGCAGTTCGGCGGATACTGCGGCTACGCGGCTTCGATCAACAGAATCTCGCCGGTGGATCCGATGATCTTCCAAATCCTCGAGGGGCGGCTCGTGCTCCAGCACACGCCGAAGGCGTACGACCTCTTCAACAAGGATGCCCACGCGAGCCCGCAGCGGGCCGATCGGAACTGGCCCGGACTCGTAATGCGCAAGGGCACATGACTGAACCGGCAGCCCGCAGCCGCTTTGACGACCACCGCGGCGTGTGGCCACCGACTGAACGCAAGGAAACACTCATGCTCACACAGACTTTCATGCTCTGCGCCGTGATGTCCGCCGGTGCATCGGGCTTCTCCACGATGGTCGCCGGCGTGGGCGCGACGCAAGCGGCGTCCCTGCTCTCGCCCGGCTCTGCTCCTTCCGCGGTGGTTGATCTGACCACCGTTCAGGGCGCAGCGATGGTGGGCGCCCGCTGGAGCACGCGGCCGGTCAGGCTCCGCACGGTCGAAGCATCCGGGGACGTCGCTTCTGGGCGATCCGCGGCGCCCGCGGGCGAAGCGCTCGACTACGAGCCCAGGCCCGGCGCGTGGGGTCCGGACGCCCTGTGGCAGTCCATCACGCCCGAGCAACTTTCGGATCGGCGCGGCGCCGGGCGCATCTCATTTCAGTGGTATCGGTTGAACTTCACGATCCCGCACCGGTTTGGGGGCATCGAGACCTCGGGGGCAACGGTGGTTCTTCGAACGCGCGTCGACGATGCGGCGGAGGTGTGGGTGAACGGATCGCTGTCGAAGCGCCTGGGCCAATCGGGCGGCGGCGTGGCGGCCGGATACAACGCGCCGAACGTCGTCGCCGTCGTGCAGAATGCTCAACCGGGCGACGGCGTCGACGTGGCGATCTTCGCGGCCAACGGCCCGATCTCCGAGGCGCCGGAGAACTTCATCTGGGTGCGCGAGGCGAGGCTGGAGTTCTACACGCAGCCGCGGGGCGTGACGCCGACACCTGTCCAGGCTGAACTGGCGCGCTTCGACGCCGCGTTGGATGATGTCATTGCGCCGGGAGCGCAGGTCGAGCGGATCGCCAAGGGCTTCCGCTTTACCGAGGGCCCGGTGTGGGTGCGCCGTGCGGCGTGTCTCCTCTTCAGCGATCCGAATTCGAACACGATCTACAGGTGGACTCCCGACGGGCAGGTCTCCATCTTCATGTCGGGGAGCGGTTACACGGGCGCGGACGTGGCGGAGTATCGCCAGCCGGGCTCAAACGGGCTCACCATCGATGATGAGGGGCGTCTTGTCTTCTGCCGACACGGCGATCGGCGCATCGCAAGGCTTGAGCCCGATGGCTCCCTCACGACTCTGGCCGACCGCTTCGAAGGTGGACGATTGAACAGTCCGAACGACCTCGTCTACAGCCTCGATGGCTCGCTCTACTTCACCGATCCCGACTTCGGCTTGCCGAAGTTCAGCGACGATCGCCGGAAGGAACTGCAGTTTGCCGGCGTCTACCGTCTCAAGGACGGGAGGCTCACGCTGCTCACAACGGAGATGACGGGGCCGAACGGGATCGCGCTCTCCCACAAGCAGACGCATCTCTTCGTCGGCGACTGGGACGAGAGCCACAAGGTCGTGATGCGCTATCCGCTGCTCGCCGATGGATCGCTCGGCAAGGGCGAAGTGTTCGCGGATCTGACCGCCGAGGAAGGTGCGGAAGCGATCGACGGCGTCAAGGTGGATGACCGCGGCAACGTGTTCATCTGCGGCCCGGGCGGCCTGTGGATCTACTCGGCCGAAGGAAAGCGGCTGGGTCTGCTGAGGAACGTGGAATCACCGCACAACATCGCCTTCGGCGATCTCGACGGCCGCACGCTCTACATGACGGCGCACACGGGCGTGTACCGCGTGCGCCTGGTCACGGCGGGCCCGGTTCCGTAACCCGCGCCACCCTTGTCGACGCACCCAAACGTGGACCATGTGTCCGATGCCTGTTCATATCGCTATCGATAGACCATCATGACGACACGCAATCGCTTCCTCGCACTGGTTCTGGCTGCTTTCGCCGCGGCCTCGGCCCCGAGAGCGCCGCTCTCGAGCCGGGCAGTCGCCGCGCCCGCGGCAGTCGCCCCGGCGGAATCCCCGGCGCTTCGCATTGCCGCCGTCGCGTCCATCAGCCTTACGGTCAGCGATCTCGATTGCTCGGTGGCCTTCTTTGCGGATGTTCTCTCCTTTGAGAAAGCAGGCGACGCCGAGATCTGGGGTGATGCCGCGGAGTCCCTTTATGGCGTCTTCGGCATGCGGGCGCGCGTCGCCACCATGCGCCTCGGCGAGGAAACGATCGAGCTCATCCAGTTCCTCGCGCCGGAAGGGCGGCCCATCCCGCGCGATTGGGCGAGCAATGACCATTCGTTCCAGCACATCGCGATCGTGGTCAGCGACATGGACGCGGCCTACGCCCACCTCCGAAAGCACAACGTGCGACACGCCTCGACCGGCCCGCAGATCCTCCCGGAGTGGAACCACGCCGCGGCGGGCATCAGCGCGTTCTACTTCAAGGATCACGATGGCCACGTGCTCGAAGTCATCCACTTCCCCGAGGGCAAGGGAAACCCACGCTGGCGCTCCGCCGCGGCTTCCGGCCGCCTCTTCCTCGGCATCGACCACACCGCGATTGTCGTAGATGACACCGAGCGAAGTCTCGCGTTCTATCGCGACGCCCTCGGCATGCGCGTCGCGGGCGCAAGTGAGAACTACGGCCCCGAGCAGGAGCGCCTGAACAATGTCTTCGGGGCTCGCCTTCGGATCACAACGCTGCGCGCCGAGCGCGGGCCGGGAGTCGAACTCCTCGAATACCTCGCGCCGGCGAACGGCCGGCCCGCTCCGGCTGATACGTGCGCGAACGACCTCTGGGCCTGGCGCACGCGCGTCACCGCCGCTGCGCCCGTGGCCGACGAGTGGATCCAGCAGGTCCGCCGCGGGGCCGGGCGCCTGATTTCGCCCGGCGTCGTTCCCGCCGCCAGCGCACTGCACGTGCTGGATCCAGATGGCCACGCCGTTATCGTGTCCTTGCCGCAATGAGTCTCAGATCACACGGTGCCAGCGGGGTGGACCTCCGTACACGAAGCGCCATGTCAGGCCCCATCGCCTCTGACACATGCTAAGCGCTTATCTCGCAAAAGGTTTGCGCGTTTCTTGGGCCTCAAGACCCCTGACAAAACTGACATCATTTCTCCCTCCTCAAGCCCGTATGTCGCCGGGGTCATTGGGGATTGGGGGGGGAGGGGAACGTGACTGCAGCGGGCTCGGGCTCAGGTTCTGGTCCCGGACGCTGTTCGGGGTCGGGCGCCGCCTGGCCTTGAAGGCACGCGGCGAGCGCCGTCTCGGCGGCCTTGGCGCGTTCGTGTTCTTGACCGTAGAGCGCGAGGGACGTGGTGTGGGCAAACCGCAACGGCGCGAGGGCTTCATTGGCGCGATTGAGCGCGATGAGGACGCGACCGTATTGGAGGTGCGCATGGGCCGCGAGGGCCTGATCGTCCGGGTTCATACGGCTCGAGTTGGCGACGGCTTCGGCGAGGAGGGGGAGCGCTTCGGCTGAGCGTCCGGCTTTGTGCAGCCAGACGGCCCAGTAGACGGCGACGGAGATCGTGTCGGGGTGGGCTTCGCCCAGGGCGCTCTGGTGCGCGGCGAGCGTGGCGCCGTATGCGGTTTCGGTGTCCTCGGTGCGGCCGAGCAGGGAGAGGGTGTGGGCTCGGGATCTGGCGACGGTGAGGGTGAGCGGGTGCTCGGGGCCCATGGCGCGCTGGTAGCGCGGCATCAGGTCGTCGTAGATCGCGGCGGCTTCGTCGTCGCCGCCCTGGCGCTGGATGAGGCGGGCGAGGTTGAAGCGGGCGGCGAGCGTGTGGGGATGGTCTTCGCCGAAGCGGCGCAACGCGATGTCCGCCATTTCGCGGCGGGCGGTGGTGGCTTCCTCGTTCTTCCCGAGGAGCGTGAGGGCGCCTGCCCAGGAGTTGAGGGTGTTCAGCGTGTCAGGGTTGTCAGCGCCGAGGACCTGGCGCTGGGTTTCGAGCAGGTCGCGAAGCAGATCCGCGGCTTCCTGCGTCTGACGCCGTCGGAGGAGGATCATGCCGAGCATGCTGCGGGAGCGCATCGTCGTTTCGTCGGCGGCGCCGAGTTCGGCGGTGAACCGGTCGACGACGTCGCGCATGATGGCTTCGGCCTGCTCGTACTGCTCAAGTTCGAGGAGGATGGTCGCGTAGTTGTGCATGGCGTTGACGACGACGAGGTCGCCGGCCGGACGGAGCCCGCGGAGCAGTTCGAGGCTGCGCTCGAACTCTTCTCGCGATTCCTCGTAGAGGCCGAGGCCGTGGTACACGGCGCCGAGGGCTTCGCGGACATCGGCTTCGAGTTCGGGGTGCTCCGCGAACTTCCCGGCGATGTCGGCCTCGGCGCGCTCCAGCGCATCGACGACGCGGACATCGCGGCCATCCTTGCCGGGATCGGGCGCGATGAGCATGGACTTGAGGAACTCGGTGACGGCCTCGGCGCGCTCGGACTGGCGTGAGGCCTCGTTGGCGCTTTCCTCAGCCTGAGCGCGGGCGCGGTCCGCGGCCGCGGCCTGGAGCGACGTTGCGACGACGCCGCCGGAGAGGAGAACCATGACAATCCCGGTGATAGCGACGAACGCGCGGTGTCGCCGGATGAACTTGGCGGCGCGATAGCCGGCGCTCGGTCGGCGGGCCGTGACGGGCTGGTTCGCCAGATGGCGGCGGAGGTCGGCGGCGAGGTCGGAGGCGGACTGGTAGCGGCGATCGGGATCCTTCTCCAGGGCCTTGCCGACGATCGTCTCGAGGTCGCCTCGGAAGAGACGGTTGACGGCGGACAGCCTCAGAGGCTCGTCTTCGCGGATGGCGCGGAGGGATTCATGGATGCGCCGGCGGTCGAGGTCGTGGGGGAGCCTTCCGGCGAGGAGTTCATAGAGGATCACGCCGAGGGCGTACACATCGGTGCGCTCATCGACGCCGGCGGGGTCGCCAGCGACCTGCTCCGGGCTCATGTAGGGCATGGTTCCGAGGAGTCGGCCGAACTCCGTGTTCATCGTGGAGTCTGGCGCGCCGACGAACATGGCGACGCCGAAATCGATGATGCGCGGCTCGCCGCGGCTGTTGACCAGGATGTTGTCGGGCTTGAGGTCGCGGTGGACGACGCCCGATTCGTGCATGTGCTCGACGGCGTCGCAGACGCCGAGGAAGAGGTCGATGCGTTCGTTGGGCTTGAGGGCGAGGCCATCCGCGTGGCGCGTGATGGGTTCGCCGTGGATCATCTCCATGGCGAGGTAGGGCTGGGGTCCGGCGGGCGTGTCCATGGCGCCGGCGTCGTAGATCTGGGCGATGCCGGGATGACGGAGGCGGGCGAGGCTTTCGGCTTCGCGGCGGAAGCGATGGAGCAGGTCGTCGCCGGCGTGGTCGGCGCGGATCACCTTGAGCGCCACGATGCGATGCGGGCTTGTCTGCTCCGCCTCGTAGACGACGCCCATCCCGCCGCGGGCGATGCGACGGAGGATCCGGAAGCGTTCGGAACTCCCTGAATCCGGGGCCGCGCCGGCTGACGTGTCCCGCGGGGGAGATGGGGTGGACGACGGGCGCCGGCCGCGCACGGGATCGGAAAACAGCTCTTCGGCGAGAATGCGCGCGGTTTCGTCGGAAAGTCGGATACTATCTGTGGAGACGGGTCGAAAGGCCATGTCATGCTGCTCCGGTCGAAGCGTGGTCCGTTTCCACGTCGAAAGGCCTCCGCTGAATGGGCGTTGCGACGACGAACGCCAGATTCAACACGACCGACTGGTCGCTCGTCATCAGTGCGCAGCGGGATCGATCGGCGCTGGGCGACCTGCTCGACCTGTACTGGACGCCGGTGTACGCGTACGTGCGGCGCGCCGGGTTCTCACGCGATGACGCCGCGGAGCTGACGCAGGAGTTCATCGCGGAGGTCGTGCTGCGGCGTGACTTCGTGGGCCGGGCGGATCCGGCGGCGGGGCGATTCCGCTCGTACCTGAAGGCGGCTCTGCGCAACTTCATTATTGACCATGCGCGGGCGCGGTCGGCCAAGCGCGCGGAGCCGGCGAACGTGGCGCGGAACGCGGCGCTGCTCGAGGCGGCGGAGCCGCCATCGGGCATCGAGCCGGCCGATGCATATGACCGGCAGTGGGCGAAGGCCGTGCTCACGGTGGCGCTCGAGCGCGTGCGGCGCGAGTGCGGCGCGGAGGGGCTCGCGGCGCACTGGCACGCCTTCGAGCGGCGGGTGCTTGCGCCCGAAATGCGCGGCGGCGACGCGCCGTCGCTCGATGCGCTCGCCCAAGAAGTTGGCGCCGGAGGCGCTGATGCGGTTGCGGGCATGATCTTCACCGTCAAGCGAAGACTGCGAACGGCCATTCGGCAGGCCGTCGCGGAGACGATCACAACGACGTGCGATCTCGACGCCGAGCTCGCGGCGCTGCGGGGCGCGCTTTGCCGCTGAGGAAGGCGGCGCGCGTGCAGGCGCATCGTTGTCTTCGAATCGTACCGCCGAGGCGGCCATGGGCAACAGGTTTTTTCTTTGATGTCCCGCCGGCAGGAAAAATCGCGACCTGGTGCGCGCCTGGGGGATGGATTCCGTACTAGGTGTTGATGAGCGCGTGGTGAGCGCGCCCGGCGATCTGCGGGCGCGCAGGAGGAATGGGACCGTCGCCGCGGCGGTGGGGCGCGACACGCGCAGCGCTGACGGCCGGGTTGATCCCGGCCACATCGACCGCGAATCGCAATTCTTCGGGTTGAGCCGTGCCGGCCGCGCAAGCGCGACGGGCGGCTGGAGCGCCGTGACCGCGCTCCTCCGCGCGCCGACGGCAGAGCGGGGCGGCAGGCGCAACGCAGAATGCCTGATCGAAATCGAGGAAGGAGACACGTGATGAGGACTGGAGCAGCGAGAACGGGCGCCGTCGGCGGCGCAGGGCTCGCCATGGGATTGACCACGGCGGTGGCGGGCGCGGGCCCCATGGTGGGATCGACGCATGACGGCATGCTTGTGGAGATCGACCGGACGAACGGCGCATTGACGCCGATCGGCCCCCTGAACGCAGGGTCATCCGGGATCACGGGCATGGCGTTCGACTCTGTGAATGGCGTGCTCTATGGATCCAATCCGAACGGGGAGCTGCGCAGCATTGACTACACAACCGGGGCGTCGACGCTGATCGGATCGGGCCCGGTCGCCAACATGGATGCGCTGGCGTTTCATCCGACCACGGGCGTCCTCTACGGCGCCTCGCACGGTCGGTTCCTCTGGACCATCGACACTTCGACGGGCGTGCCGACGCAGATCGCGCAGATCAGCGGCGCCAGCGAGGTGATGGGGCTCACGTTCGATTCTTCGGGCGCCCTCTACGGAATGGCGGACGGAGGGAACGAGTTCGTCTCCATCGACATCGGGAGCGGGAGCGCGAGCGTGCTCGTGAACATGGACAGTTTCGCCAACCCCGGCTTCTGGCACACGGTTGAGTACGACCCGGCCGCGGACCTCTTCTATGCGCGCCAGGGGAACGGCCCCGGCTCGCACTGCGCGCTCTACGCGATCGACCGCGTCGCGGCGACCGCCACGCTCATCGGGACGGACTCGCTCCAGGCGCCGGGCATTTTCGGCATGGCGATCATCCCCACGCCGGGCGCGACAGCCATCATCGGTGTCGCCGGGCTGATGTCGCTTCGTCGGCGCCGCGATCAGCGGGCCGTTTGAGCAAACACCGGAACTCGGATCGCATTCAAGCCATTTCCAGCGGGGCCTGCTCCGTTGCAGCGCCGAGCGCCGAGCGGACGCAAGCCCAATCGAGGAAGGAATCGTCATGAAGAGTGTCAGCATCGTCGCGTTGACGGGGGTTGTCGGAGCAAGCGCCGCTGCGAGCGCCGGCGGGCTCCTTGGGTTCCAGAAGGTCGTCCTGCGCGGCGACCCGGTCCCCGGAATCCCGGACACGGCGTTCTTCAATGCGAGCATCGACCGCGCCGGCATCACGCATGACGGCGTGATCTCGTTTACTGCGGATGTCTTCGGCGACGTCGTCGGCGGCGGCAACAATCAGGGCCTCTGGTCGGGCCTGCCGGGGAGCCTCTCGCTCGTGGCGCGGGAGGGCGACCAGGCGCCGGGGACCGTGCCGGGCGTGACGTTTATCTCCGGCGGCTCTTCGGGCTTCCAGCCCTTTGAGTCGCTCCGGATCGCCAACGGCGGCATCGTGGACTACCTCGCCCGGCTTCAGGGGCCGGGCGTGGATTCTCTGAACGACCGCGGGATCTGGCGCCACACGCCGGGCGGCGGATCCACGCTGGTGGCGCGCGAGAGCAGCGCCGCGGCGGGACTGCCGGGACTGCTCTACGACCGGCTGGATGTCGGCAACTACTCAGCCGCGGACAACGGAGCGATGCTCTTTGCCGCGACGGTGAAGGGGCCGGGCGTGAGCACGAGCAACGACTTCGTGCAGTACCACGGGATCCCCGGATCGCTGCAGGCGCTCGTCCGGGAAGGAGATCCGGCGCCGGGGACGGCCCACACGTTCTTCAACATGAGCGGGTTCGTGCTCAACAACAACAGCGTCACCGCATTCAGGACCAACCTGACCAACAACAACACGAGCAGCGTGTTCGTGGGGACTCCCGGCGCTCTCTCGCCGATCGTGGTCGAGGGCGACGCGGCGCCGGGCACTGGCGGGCTCATCTTCAATGACGGCCCGTTCAACAACCAGTCGATGGTCGATGTCCACATCAACGACAACAACACGGTCGCGTTCAGGTCGTTTCTCGAGAATCCCGGCGACAGCAGCATCGTGCGAAGTCTGTGGCGTCACACCGAATCCTCGGGCCTCGAGATGGTGATGCGCCAAGGGGACCAGCCGCCGGGGACGCCGGCGGGCGTCGGCTTCTTCATCAGCAGCAACGGCGTCCTGAACAACGCCGACAACATCGCGTTCTCGGCGAACCTGAGCGGCGATGTGACGGGGTCCAACAACACGGGAATCTGGGCCGGCTCGCCGGGGGATCTGAGGCTGATCGCGAGGGCCGGCGACCAGATGCCGGGGTTCTCGCCCGGTCAGACCTTTGACGGTCTGTTCGGAACGAACGTCCTGTTCAATGACCTCGATCAGGTGGTCTTCACGTCGAACCAGGCGGTGTTTGCTTCAGATCCCGCCTTCGGCCTCTTCAAGGTGCTCGCCGTCGGCGACACGATCGAAGTGGCGCCCGGCGAGTTCAAGACCGTCATGGGCAGCGGCGTGAGCGTCGGACAGATGGGCGGCGGCCCGAGCGATGGACGAATGATCAGCCTCAACAACAGCGGCGAGATCCTCATCGGCGTCGTCTTCGAGGACGATTCACGGGCCCTCATCAAGGCGCAGCTCGTGCCTGCGCCCGGGACCGTTCTCTCTGTCTCGGCGTTGGTCGCTGTTCCCTTCCTTCGGCGTCGGCGCGGCTGCGCCGGCCGCTGAGCAGCCAATGCCCTTCTCCTCGGCGCGGCGGATCGGCGGCGCGCAGCCGCTGATCTCCCGCGCGGGGTCGCCGAAGCCGGGGTTTTCGAACACCCGCCATCAACTCCATGAACATGAGGCACAAGGCATGACTCATTGCTCTGCACGCAGCGTCTCGGGGCTCCTGGCGATGCTCGCGACCATCCCGCTTCAGGCGGGCGGCCTCCCTCCCGCCATGCCGCGGAGCAACGTGTGGATTCCCGATGAGGGGATTCAGGCGGTTGAGCCGCTGGAAGACGAGGATCTGGTGTACATCGGCGGTTCGTTCACCTGGGTGGGCCCACCGACAGGGCCCGCGGCGGTGATCGACGTCCAGACGGGAGTACCCGATCTCTCCATCGCCAAGGTGGTTGGGGGCGCCGTGCACGCCATCGAGCCCGATGGCATGGGCGGCTGGTACATCGGCGGCGACTTCCAGTCTGTGGGCGGACTTCCGCGGCGTGGGCTCGCCCACATCCTGAGCGATGGCGCTGTCGATCCGCTGTGGGACCCCGATGCGCCGGGTGTGACCGATATCGCCATCTCCGGCGACAGGATGTACCTCGCCTCGGCCGGCTCAGTGGGTGGTCGGCCCCGTCAGGGCCTCGCGGCGATCGATCTGGCGACCGGGATCGTTCACGAGGACTGGATCCCCATCGCGGATGGGCCGGTCACGGACATCGAGACTGCAGGCGCCGTGCTGTTCGTCGCGGGCTCCTTCGAGGAACTGACGTTCCAGTCCCGGCGATCGCTCGGCGCGCTCGATCTCGCGACGGGGGCTGTCCTGCCCTGGAACCCCAGTCCGCAGGCGAGTTTCGAGAATCCATCCGGCGGCGCACGGACGCTCGAGGTCGCCGGCGAACGGCTGTACGTCGCCGGCCAGTTCGGGGTGATCAGCGGCCAGGCGCGGCAGAGGGTCGCGGCGTTCGATGCGAAGACGCTGACTCTGCTCCAGTGGAGCCCGAGCATCGACGACGGCTATGCGCACGACATCGAAGTGGCCGGCGACACCGTCTTTCTTGGGGGCAGGATCATGTCGGTCGGCGGCCAGGCGCGGACGCACGTGGCGGCAGTGGACGCGCAAACCGGTGCGGTCTTGCCCCTCGCGCCGAGCATTTCGGACACCGAGCCGCAGGGCGGGACAACGGTCGAAGTCAACGTGCTGGCGTACGCGGCCGGGACGCTCTACGTCGGCGGGCACTACACGAATGTCAACGGGGCGTACGTCCCTCATCTGAACGCGATCGATGCGACGACGGGCGCCCTCAAGGGGTGGCCTGCTCACGCTGCGGGACCGGGGCCAACGCAGGTGTATGCGCTCGCTGTTGAGGGGGACACGGTGATGGCGGGGGGCAACTTCTACATCGTCGGCGGCGAGGCGCGCGAGAATGCCGCGGCGCTGCGTCTGTCCACCGGGGATCTTTCCCCGTGGAGCCCCAGCGTGTCCGGCAGGGTCAGCGACATGCTCGTGGTCGGCGGCCGGATCTACATCAGCGGCGACTTTGACACGGTCAACGGCGCTCCACGCTTTGATGTGGCTGCGCTCGATCGCGCGACGGGCCAGACCGTCGCCGCCTTCAATGCGAACATGTCCGGGGCGTCGTCTCAGGCCGTCAATCACCTCGATATCAAGGACGACACGCTCTACCTCGGCGGGCGGTTCTTCTCCGTCGCCGGCGTGCAGCGCCAGCACATCGCGGCCATCGACGCCACCACCGGCGCGCTCCACGTGAACTGGAACGGGGCGGTCGGCGCCATCAACGTCATCCACGACATGACGCTCTCCGCGGACAAGTCGGTGCTCTACGTGGGTGGCCTCTTCGGGGGAGTCTTCCAAATCGGCGGCAAGGAGTACACGCGGCCCAAGATCGCGGCGTTCGACGCCGACACCGGTCAGGTGACCGAGTTCCGGGCCGAAACGCGCCTTGGCGACGTCAGTGTGATCCTGCCCCTCGACGATGGCACGGTCTGGGTCGGGGGGACCTTCCGCGCGTTCGAGCCGGAGATGGGGGGCGAACTTGTCAACCGCCGCGGGCTCGCTCAACTCGACGAAGTCACCGGCGTTCCCACCGCATGGAGCATGTGGCTGGCGGGCGGAGGCGTTCCGAACGGAGTCACGGGCGCCCTCGTGAAGCGAGGCTCGACGCTGTACTTCACCGGCACGTTCACCGACCTCGAACCGGGCTGGAACGGCGGCGCATCGCCGCCGACCTACCACTACCGGCCGGGCGTCGCGGCGATGGACGCCGACAAACCGGCGGTGCTCGACTGGCAGCCGCCCTTCTCGAGTCCACCGTCGCAGTTCGAGTTCACGAACGCCACGTTCTACGCGAGCGGCGGCTTTGCCGCGTACGACAACGAGTTTCTGCCATACCTCGCGATCTTCGACCTGAATGCCGACTGCCCCGCCGACTTCGACGGCGATGGCCAAGTCGGAAGCGCCGATCTGTCCCTTCTCCTGGGTTCATGGGGCGTTCCGGGCGCCGCGGACCTCGACGGCGACGGCGCCGTGGGAAGCCCCGACCTCGCGCTCCTTCTCGGCGCATGGGGGCCCTGTCCGTCCTGATGCCATGCCTGCTTGACCCTCGTTCGCGCGATTCACAACCGCGTGTCAGATCCCCTTGCCTCTGACACAGACTAAGCGTTTGGCACACAAATACTTGCGCGATTATCAGACCTCGCAACCCCTGACAAAACGGACATCATTCCGCCCTCATCCATCCTGCATATCGCCGGGGTCATTGGGAATTGGAGGGGGAGGGGGGAACTGCGCCCTGCCTGCCGCTGGCGATGGCGCCGGCGCCGACCCCATGGCGGTGGCGATGGTTGGTCGGCGCGACGAGCAGGCATGTCCGCGTTGGTGAACTCGAGTCACACAAGGGCGAAGCGAGTGGAGGCGCGGTCCGCATAAGTGTTGGGGCGGGGCGAGGGGGTCGAGAAGGCTGGCGGCTCACGCCGGACGCCTCGCGACTGGAAACCGGGGGCATCCGCGCCGATACAATCCGGCGAATGCGGTATCCGCTGCACATGCTGGCGCTGGGCCTCGCTGCGTTTATCTGGACGCAACTGGGTTGCTGCTGCCAGTTTGCGGGCCTCACGGCGGCGCTTGCCGGCCCGTCGCCCGCAGCCGCGGCTGGCGCGGCGGGATCTATGTGCTGTGGCGGTTGCCGCGGGGAGGAGAGCCGGCCGGAATCGCCGGCGCCCTCCGCTCCGCTTGATCCGTGCGATGACCCTGATTGCTGCGCTCCGGCGCCGACGGCGCCGCACCAGCCGGCGGATGTCTTCGCCGTCTGCCGCGTGAGCGCCCAGGCGATGGCCACGTCCTGCGATTCTGCGCGCGTGGTGAGGGCGCCCGGGCGACCGTCGTGGATCGATGCATCGCCGCCGCCTCGGCCCGGCGGCGATGGACTGTGGCGCCTGTACGGCGCTCTGCTCATCTGACCCGCCATCTGGATAGACCCGCTCGGACGATCGGCGCCCCGCGCGATGCGCGGTCGTCGCCCGACCGTTCGACGCCGACGCCGTGATCCCCGCGCGCTTCAGCGCCCCTCGGCAACTTCCAGAGGCTTTGGAGATGAACCCTCAAACACAACCGAGCGACCTGGTGGCGCACATGCGATCCGCTCTTGGTCCGGGTGTCGCCATTGGCCCGCCGCCGCCCGCGCGATGGAAGTCGCGTGTGCTGGCGCCGGCGCTGGTCGTGCTGGCGGCCGCGGCGGCGCTGCTGTTTGCGGCCCGCGAGGCGCTGCGGCCCGCTGTTCCGGTGCGCGTCCTGCCCGTCGTGCTCATTGATCGCCCGGGGCAGGCCGGCGTGGGGCCGGGGGGCGTGACCCCAGCGCAGGCCACCGCCGCGCCCCTGCAGGCTGCGTCCATCGTTCAGGCGCCGGGCTGGATCGAGGCCGATCCTTTCCCGATCAACGTCACGGCCCTCGCCTCGGGCGTCGTGCGCGAGGTGCTGGTGCTGGAGGGTGAGCGCGTTGAAGCGGAGCAGACACTCGTTTGCCTCATCGATGAGGACGCGCGCCTTGCGCTCGTGCGCGCCGAGGCCGATGTGGCGGAGCGGCGCGGTGAGCTCTCATCCGCGGCTGCGCGCCTCACCGCGGCTCGCACGACATGGGAGCACCCGTTTGAGCGTACGCGTGCGCTCCAGGCTGCCCGCGCCGGGTTTGCCGAAGCGGTCGCCGGGCTGGCCCGGGCGGAGGCCGCACGCGCGACTGAGCGCGCCCGCGCGGAGGAAATGCACGACGAGTTGAGCCGCAAGTCGCGGCTGGTCGAATCCGGCGCTGTGTCCGCGGGCGAGGTTGCCCGCCTTCGCTATCGCATCGAGGCCCAGGAGGCGGCGGTCAGGGCGGCGGTGGCGGA
The DNA here is from genome assembly GCA_964529265.1 of uncultured Phycisphaeraceae bacterium. Classification (GTDB taxonomy): domain Bacteria; phylum Planctomycetota; class Phycisphaerae; order Phycisphaerales; family UBA1924; genus CAZGVW01. The sequence goes on along the minus strand of CAZGVW010000003.1, from coordinate 14,006 downwards.
ATCGCAGCGGTTCGAGGCGCAGCGGGAGCGCATGCGGGCTGAGCGTGCCGCGGCGGAGCAGGCGGCGGCGCTCCGCATTGAGGAATCGCAGGCCCTGGCGGAGGCCGAAGGGCAGGTTGCCCGCGCTGAGGCCAATCTGAAGCGAGCCGAGGCCGCGCGCGATGAAGCGCAACTTCGCTTCGATCGGATGGAGGTGCGCGCGCCGGCCGCGGGCGTCGTCATGGCGCGGCTGGTCGAGCCGGGATCGCAACTCGTGGCCGGCGAGGGACGGAGCGCCGTCGTGGCGCGGTTGTATGACCCTCAGCGGCTCCAGGTGCGCGTGGACATCCCGCTCGTTGACGCGGCGAAGGTGCTCATCGGCCAGCGGGCCGAGGTGACGACGGAGGCGCTGCCGGATCGTGTGTTGAAGGGACGGGTCACGCGGCTTGTGCACGAAGCGGACATCCAGAAGAACACGGTGCAGGTGAAGGTGGCGATCGATGACCCTATCCCTGCGCTTCGGCCCGAGATGCTGGCGCGGGTGCGCATCTTTGCTGGCGCCCCGGAGGGCGGCGGAAACGGTCGCGCTGCGTCCGTGGGGGCCGGGGATGTCATTGGCGGAGTCCCGATCTTCCAGCCGGTCTGGGCGCCCGCGCCGGCGATCGGGGCGCAGGAAGGCGACGCAGCGCATGTCTGGCTCGTCGACGGCGATGGGCGCCGAGCAGCGCGTCGGCTCGTGCGCCTGGGCGCGGGCCGGAAGGAAGGCTGGCTGGAGGTTGTCGAAGGCCTGCGTCCCGGCGATCGCCTCATCATTTCATCAAGACGCGAACTGCGCGAGGGGCTGCGCGTCCGAATTGTCGCCGAGGGCGGCGAACCAACCCCGGGGGAGCACGCATCATGACTGTTCTCATCGAATGCCGCGGGCTGACGCGCACCTACCGCCGCGGCGACGCCGAGATTACGCCGCTCGACACCCTCGACCTCGACGTCGAGCGCGGGGAGTTCCTCGCGCTCATGGGCCCGTCGGGCAGCGGCAAGACGACGCTGCTGAACCTCATCGCCGGCATCGATTCGCCCACCTCCGGCCATCTGCGCATCGACGGCGTGGATCTTGCGGGCCTTTCGCGCGCGGCGCTCGCCGATTGGCGCGCGCGACACATCGGCTACATCTTTCAGCTCTACAACCTCGTGCCTGTGCTCACGGCTTATGAAAACGTGGAACTGCCGCTTCTGCTCCAGAGGCTCACCGCCAAGGAGCGCCACGAGCGTGTCGCGCTCGCCCTCCAACTCGTCGGGCTCGAGGGCCGCGACGACCACTTCCCGCGTCAACTCAGCGGCGGGCAGGAGCAGCGCGTGGCGATCGCCCGCGCCATCGTGGCCGACCCCACCATCCTCGTCGCCGATGAGCCCACGGGCGATCTCGATGGCGAATCCGCCGCGGCGATCATGGCTCTGCTCCAGCGGCTGAACAGCGACCTCGAGAAGACCATCATCATGGTCACGCACGATCCGAAGAGCGCTGCGCAAGCCAGGCGCACGCTTCACCTCGAGAAGGGCCGCCTGGTCGAATCCGCCGGTCGCGCAGCCGCGGGGCGCCGCGCCGCGCAGGAGGCGACAGCGTGATCGCCCCCCGCCTTATTCCCGTCGTGGTGAAGCAGTTGCTGCGCCACCGCACACGCACGCTGCTCACGGTCTCCGGCGTCGCCACGGCGATGTTTCTGTTCTGCGCGGTGGAGGCGCTGCAGCGCGGCGTCTCCGACGCCACCCGCGCCTCGAGCGGCGACGCCACGCTCATCGTCTATCGCGAGAACCGCTACTGCCCCTTCACGAGCCGCCTCCCCGATTATTACCTCGGCCGCATCGAGCGCGTGGAGGGTGTGCGCTCCGTCGTTCCCATGCGCGTCGTTGTGAACAACTGCCGGGCCAGCCTCGATGTCGTCACGCTCCGCGGCGTCCCGGAAGACCGCTTCGCGTGGAAGGCGGATTCGCTCAACTTCATTTCCGGCTCTCTCGACGAGTGGCGCCGCCGCTCCGACGCGGCGCTCCTCGGCGAAGACCTCGCCCGCCGCCGCGGGCTCACCACCGGCGAGGTCCTCGACGCCGCGGGCGTCCGCGTCTACGTCGCCGGCGTCTTCCGGGCGGCCGAAGTGCAGGACCGCAACTCCGCGTACGTGCACCTCGATTTCCTCCAGCGCACCGTCCGCGGCTCGGGCGATGGCATCGTGACCCAGTTCAATGTCAAGGTCGAGGATCCTTCGATGCTCGAATCGGTCGCCCGCGCCATCGACGCCGAGTTCGCCTCCGACCCGGAGCCCACCTTCACGCAGCCAGAACAGGCCTTCGTCGCCCGAGCCGCGGCTGACGTCATCGACCTGGTCCGCTTCACGCGATGGCTCGGCTGGGGCTGCCTCGCCGCGGTTTTGGCGCTTGTCGGCAACGCCATCGCCCTCTCCGTGGAGGACCGAGTGAAGGAGCACGCCATCCTTCAGACGCTCGGCTACCGCTCCTCGCTCATCGCCCGGCTCATCGTCACCGAGGGGCTCCTCCTGTCGCTCGCCGGCGGCCTGGTGGGCGCCGTCCTGTCCGCGGGGGCGCTCCGCATCGGATCTTTCGGCCTCACCATTGAGGGCGTCACGCTTGGCGCATCCGGCGGCGTTTCCGTGGCGCTGCTCGGCCTCATCGTCGCCGGCGCCGTGGGCGTCCTCGCCGGCCTCTTCCCCGCGTGGCGCGCCTCGCGCCAGGATATCGCCGCCTGCTTCCGCGCCGTCTGACTGAGACTTCACCATGCGCCTTCTGCCGATTGAATACAGCGTGCGAAACCTCGGGCGGTCGCCGCTGCGCCTCGCGCTCAGCCTCGCAGGCGCGTTCCTGGTCGCGGGCCTTGCGCTTGCCGCGGGCGGGTTCGTCTCGGGCATGGAGCGCAGCCTCAGGGCGACCGGGAGTGAACACAACGTCATCCTCCTCGGCGCCGGCAGCGAGGAGAGCGTGCAGCGCAGTGAGATCGGCGCGGGCGTCGCGGGGCTCGTGGCTGCAAGCGTGCCGGGCATCCGAACCAGCGCAGGGGTCGCACATGTCTCCGCCGAGACCCACATCGATCTCCCCGTCGGCAGAGAGGCGGACGCCCCCTCCGGCGCCACGGTCCTGATCCGCGGCGTCACGCCCGCCGCGACGCTGGTTCACGCTCAGGTCCAGATCGTCGAAGGCGGGTTCCCCGAGGCGGGCCGCAACGAACTTCTTGTCGGCGCCCTTGTGCACGCACGCCTCGGAGCGCGCGAAAGGGATCTCGCCCTGGGTCAGTCGCTTTGGATTGACGACGAGCCTTGGACCATCGTCGGGCGCTTCATCGCGCCCGGGACCGCGATGGAGGCCGAGATCTGGACCAGCAACAACGATCTCAAGGTGTCCGCTCGCCGCGACACCGATTCCTGCATCGTCCTCACGCTCGAAGGCGCCGAGTTCGCCGACGTTGATGCCTTCTGCAAGCGCCGCCTCGACCTTGAACTCGTCGCCATGCGCGAAACGGACTACTACGGCGCCCTCGCCGCGTTCTACGCCCCCGTCCGCACCGTGGCCTGGGCCACGGCGGCCCTCATCGGCCTCGGTGGCCTCTTCGGCGGCCTGAACACGATGTACGCCGCCTTCGCCGCCCGCATCCGCGAACTTGGCATGCTCCAGTGCCTCGGCTACCGACGCCTGGCCATCGTCATCAGCCTCGCCCAGGAATCGATACTCGTCGCGGCCGCCGGCTCGCTTGCGGCCTGTGCGCTTGCGCTCTGGCTCCTCGATGGCGTCGCCGTCCGCTTCTCGATGGGCGCCTTCGGCATGGTGGTCGATGCGCCTGTCGTCGCCATCGGACTCGGCGCCGGCCTCCTGCTCGGCCTGGTTGGCGCTCTTCCGCCCGCGTGGCGATCGCTGCGCATGCCCATTCCCGAATCACTCAAATCCCTCTGACTCGATTGAAAGGAGATCCCATGCCATTCACTCACCCCCGACTTCGCGCCTGCCCTGCCCTGGCCGCCGCCCTCGCCGCGACTTCGTTGCTCGCAGCATGCAGCGAGAAGTCGCCTTCCTCATCAGCAAACGGCGCCGCTTCCGCGCCCGCAGCGCTCCCCGCAGGCTTTTTCCTCGAAACGCCTCCCTCGGAGCCGCAGAAGATCTGCACCGCCAAGTCCACTGCTCAGCCCGGCGACCAGGTCGTCATCCGCGGCCGCATCGGAGGCGGCGTCCACCCCTTCACCGATGGCCGCGCCGTCTTCACGATGGTGGACGAGGACCTGCCCGCCTGCTCAGACAACCCGGATGATGCGTGCTCAACCCCGTGGGATTACTGCTGCGAGAAGCCCGCGGACATCCTCGCCCACGCCGCGACCGTGCAGGTTGTCGGCCCCGACGGCAATCCGCTCCGCACCGGCTTGAAAGGCGCAGGCACGCTCCAGGAACTGAGTGATGTCATCGTCATCGGCGCCGTCGCCATGCGCGACGACTCCGGCGCGTTCGTCGTGAACGCTGAACACGCGTACGTGGTCCGGAATTGACCGAGAGCGCCGTCATGCCGAATCGAGCCGGCCAATCAGTCGCTTCCCGTGCGCCCGCCGCAGCCGGCGCGTTGTGCGCGTTCGCGCTCTCCGGTTGCGCCGCCACAACCGACTCCGCGCGCGACCTCCAGCGCGTCGAGACGCTCATCGAATCGCGCGAAACCCATCGCCCTGCCTATGCCGCGCCCACCGGCACAACGCAGGCGCCCTGGGACGGCCTCTCCCCGCTCGATGAGAACACCGCCGTCGCGCTCGCGCTCGACCATAACCTCGACCTTCGCGCGGATCTCGAACTCATCGCCGCGGCAAGGGCCGACCTCGCCCAATCAGGCCTCCTGCCCAATCCTGTTCTGCTCTTCACCATTTCGGCGCCCTTGCAGGGCGATACCGTCACCCCTTTCGCCATCACCGCGCTCCAGCAACTCACCGCCCTCTGGCTCCGCCCCGGCAGAATGAGCGCCGCCGAGGCCCGCCTGAACCAGCGCATCCTCGATGTCAGCGATCGCGCCCTCCGCCTCGCCGCGGACGTGCGCACCCTGCACGCCCGCCTGGTCGCCACGCAGGAGCGCGCGTCCCTGCTCCGGGCTCTGGCCGAGGCCCGCGCCACCCGCTGCGAACTCCTGAGCCGCCTCCTGTCCGCCGGCGAAGCCACGGAGATCGAAGCCGCCGAGGCCCTCGCCGCCACCGCCATCGCGCGGACCGCCGCCATCGAATCCGCCACCGAGGCCGACGCCTTGAAACGAACGCTCCTCGAGCAGATCGGCCGGGCCGATGCAGGGGCCGACTGGCTCGCCATCCGTGACCGGCATTCGGCGCCGGCCGCGGCGGACATCGACGAAGATTCCGCCATCCAACTCGCCCTGAGCCAGCGCCTCGACGTCGCCGCGGCCCGCGCCGCCCTCGACGCCGCCAACGAAGAACTCGAACTCGCCGGGCTCGCCCCGATCCCGGACGTGAGCCTCGGCGTCAACTACTTCCGCGAAATGAGCGGCGATAGCGCGATCGGCCCCGTGCTGGAGGTCACCCCCGGGATCTTCGATGACGGCTCCGCCCGCCAGGCCGGCGCCGCGGCCGCGGCAAAGCGAGCCGCCTTCGTCGCCCAGGCCGTCGCTCAGCGCGCCGTGCGGGAGGCTCGCGTCGCGTGGCGGCAGACCGCGGGGGCGCGCGCCGTGTTTGCCGAAATCGAGGACCGTGCGGTGGCGCCGCGCCGCGCCATCCTCGAGAAAACACGCCAACTCGCCGCCGCGGGCGAAGCCTCCCGACTCGATGTCCTTTCCGCGGAGACTGAAGCGCTCAGCGCCGACGTCGAGCGCGTGCGCGCCGAACTCGCGCTCCGCGTCGCCCTCGTCGAGCTCGAGCGCTCCGCCGGCGGCGCACTCCCGGCGCCTTGATCCGGGCTTGCCGATATCACGAGCGACGGCCGTGCTGGGCTCGTCTTCACAGGGTTTGCCCGACGCGCTCCCGCCGCCAGTATGGAGGCGCGTTGTAGTGATTGTGGATGCGCTCCGCCCACGCCGTGTCGGCGAAGTCCGGCCAATGGTCCTTGTCGAACCCTTCGGCGTTCTCGAGGACCTGTCGGTCGATCTGCATCTTGAAGCACTTCTCTTCCGGGGAGATCGTGAGCGCGCTCCACGGCACGGCGAAGAGCTTGTTGCCGATGCCGAGAAAGCCGCCGAAGTCCAGGACGGCGTATGCGACACGGCCCGTCGCGGTGTCGATCATGAGCTCCTTGATTGTGCCCAGGGACTCGCCCTGGCGGTTCTTGACTTCATCGCCGGTGATTGTGCCGGCGGAGAGGACGGGCGTGCCTGATCTGCTTGTCATGGTGTCACCTCGATGGATGTCAGCCCACTCGGCGGCGAGCCCTGACGTTCAGGGCGCCGACTGGAGAAGCATTCTCGCCGCGGATGAATGCGCGGTGACCCTCCCGTGAAACCGGACTCATGATGGAGCATGTGCGAGTTCATGGAACGATGTGACATGGCGCGCAGTCTCGCGTTCGGTGATGGTTCAATGCGGATCGGGCGCATGGCAGAGCGGCCGATTGGATTCTGCGCGCGGTGACCGTCGCATGTGAGCCCATGTCCCGGGAGTGGGCAAGAAGGCGGATGGGGAGGCAAGCCATCCGAAGGGCCGATGCATCGGCCTGCCGCGTCGAATCAGCGCATACGCAGTGCCGGCGCCGGTCCGGCCTTGGAACTCTGCTTCCAGTTCGCCTGTTTGTTCAACACTCCGGCGAGGAGGTCAACCGAAGGGGGGTGTTGTTCAGCGGATGAGCCGACCTCGCACCGGATCCGCGCTCGGGGCGGACTGGTTGGACGCGGAACGCCGCCGCGGGGGCTTTCCTCCGAAGAGCCCCCGCGGCGGGTTGCTGGTGGAGCGCCGGCTTCCTGCGGCGCTCGTTGCGTAAACCCCCCGGCACAGCCGGGAGGGTGAGAGTGAGGCTGCTTTGGCGGAGCAGCCCAAGCGGGCGCCATCGTGGCTGACCGGGGTGAACAACGGATGAGTGGGCCGTGAAACTGCGCTCACGTGGGGTTTCGACGCGGCTGAGGGCAAATTCATCGCGAATTCACTGCGTCTGCGCCGCCCGGCGCGTACATCTGGCGCCTGCAGCACGCAGACAGCGCGGTCGGCGTGCATTCGTCGGACGGCGAGGAGACGCCATGAGCGGGAACGATCTCGGCAACGACACGCTGGTCTTTTCGGGCTCGGAGGAGCCGACGATCGGAGTCGAACTCGAGCTGCCGATCATCGATCGGGACACCGGCGAACTGGCGCCCGGCGCCCCGCGGATTCTGGCGGCGTGCGCCGAGGACGGCCTTGAGCATGTATCCGCCGAACTCATGCAATCCATGATCGAAGTGCGAACACCGGTCTGTACGACGGCGATGGAGGTGCGGGACGACCTTCGAGCCCGAATCTTGCGCGTGAGGAACATCGCGCGGTCGCTGGGGTACGAGCTCGTGATGTGGGGATCTCACCCGTTCGCCCGGCCGACAGCGCACTCGGTCTCGGACAACGAGCGATACATCGCCGTCGAGCAGCGGCTGGCGTGGATGACGTCGCAACGGGTCACGTTCGGGCTTCACGTGCACGTGGGCGTTCGGGACGGCGATGAAGCCGTCGGCGTCATCAACATGCTCGTTCAGTACCTTCCGCATCTCCTCGCCCTGTCGGTCAACTCGCCGTTCTGGCAGGGCGTGGACACCGGGTTCGCTTCGGCCCGCGCGATTCTCGCGGGGCTGGGGCCTCACGCAGGGGTGCCAGGCCACTTCGAGAACTGGCGGGAACTCCGGGAGTACCTGGAGACGATGCGGATGGGCGGGCTCCTGAAGTCCCACAAGGAGTTGAAGTGGGACATCCGTCCGCGGCCGGATTTCGGCACGGTCGAGTTCCGCGTGTGCGATGCCCCGGATCGCCTGGGGACCGCCGCGGGCATTGCTGCACTGGCGCGAGCACTCGTCGTTTCGACGCAACGCCTGCTCGGGGAGCGCCCGGAGGCCCGGAAGGGGGATGTGCGCCGGCAGTGGTTCGCCGCGGAGAACAAATGGCTCGCGGCCCGGAACGGGCTGGATGCGGTGTACATCCGGCCGAGCGGCGGCAAGCGGCCGCTCCGGCAGGCCCTGGTCGATCTGATCGACCGCCATGCTCCGATCGTTGAGGCGGTGGATGCGCCGCTGCTGGCGGCGCTCAGGGCCGGCGCGCTTGAGGAAAGCGGGGCTGCGCGACAGCGTCGAAGGTACCGAGAGGCCGGGGAGTGGCGGTCGCTTGCGCAAGACGCCGTGCAGCGGCTTGCTCAGGACGTGGAGCGCGTGAAGGCTTCACCTCCGGGGCCGCCGCAGGATCAGAGAGTCGCTGGTCATGTGTGAACTGCTCGGGCTCTGCGGGTCGGCGCCGTTTACGGCGGACGTGACGATGCGGGCGTTCGCCCGACGCGACAAGGACAATGCGGACGCCTGGGGGATCGGCTGGTTCGTGGATGGGTCGCTGGCGCTGGTCAAGGAGGCATCGGCGTGGAGCGCGAGCGGCCACGCCGCGTTCCTGGCGAGTTACGAGAGGGTGCGCTCCGACATCTTTCTGGCCCACGTGCGCCGCGCCACCATGGGCCGCGCCGGAAGCCGGGCCAACGCCCACCCATTTGAACGTGAAGTGCTGGGCAGGGCATATGGCGCCGCGCACAATGGCACGCTCCGTGCGAGGACGCTCCGGCTCGGCCGGTACAGGCCCATCGGCGACACCGATTCGGAGCGATTGTTCTGCCACATCGCGGAAGGCGTCGCAGGGCGCGGCGGCCGGCTGGATCACGAACGCGACTGGAGATGGCTCGGACATCAGCTTCGCTTGCTCAACAGTCTGGGGAAGCTGAATCTGCTCCTTACAGATGGCCTCCGGTTGTTCGCGTATCGGGACGCGAACGGGTTCAAGTCTCTCACGATGCGGATGTCGAGGCTTTACTCGGGCGCTCCCCGAAGTCTCGACGACCCCGACGTCGAGATCAGCGTGCGGGGAGAGGGAGGCGCGCACATGTGCGCGGTGGCCACCCATCCCCTCAGCAAGACCGGGTGGCACGATCTGCAGCCCGGCGAGCTGCTGGTCATCGAACGCGGCCGTCCTTCGTGGTCAAGCGAGCGATCGGTCGCGGCCATTCAGAGGGCAGGGCGCGCGGGCTCGGCGTCAGGGGACGCGGCCCCTCAGGCACATGAAGCGTCAGACCGCCGCCCGCGTTGAAGCGATTTCCTGGGCGCAGTGATCGCAGCAGAACGTCTGGCCGTCCGACTCGACGCCGTGGCCGATGATCCTGCAGCCGCAGTGCCCGCAGGCCGGCGCAAGTCTGTGGATGGCGCACTCAAAGCTGTCGAACAGGTGGGTCCGTCCCCGGTACCTGATCGTGAGCATGCTGTGGTATTCGTTCCCGCAGGTTTCGCACCTGGACATGGCAAGGGCTCCTTTCGTAGGCGCACGATAAAGGCGCCGAGGCTCCGCTCCGCTGAAAAGCGCGTGAATCGGCGCTCATGAAAGCCGCGGGCGCAGAGTTGTCTTCCTTGTTGTTCAGCGGCGCAGCGATCATGAGTGACGATTCACGTCGAACCCAGTGCTCCCTCATGCGCGGCGTCCATGGTGTCGGCGGTTGTGCCTCTTGGGCGCACCCGCAAGGAGTTCGTCATGCCAAAGAAATGGTCAAAGAAGGATGAGCGGCAGTACGAGCACATCAAGGAAGGTGAGCGCAATCGAGGTCGCTCCGAGAAGCGCTCAAAGGAGATCGCCGCCCGAACCGTGAACAAGCAGCGTCGCAAAGAAGGGCGCACGAGCAACTCCTGAAACGGTTTTCGGAACGGGCTCGGAATGAGCGGGAATTCAGCCCGGATTCACGAACGGCTCAGGGGTGGCCTGGAGAATGCGGAACGTGGATCTGATCGACGCGATGCTGCAGAGGGGGCCGGGGTTCGCTGCGATCGGATGAGTGCGCGGCCGGCCGCCCAACGTCGGCGCGGATCGGCCGCGGGTCTGGTCGAATAGAGGAGTCAAGAGATGAGAACGCGAAAAGCGCCGCACCGCCGGGGACGGCTGCTCGTGTTGGCGTTGGTTCCGGCGATCGGTTCAACGGCCCTTGCGGGGACAACTCCCCTCGGGCCGGGGGATTCGTCCTTCAAGACGCATCCCGCGTCGAAGGGCATGCCGAAGTACTCGATTGACCTGCCGGGGTATTTCGAGCCGGCGAACGTGGTGGATACGCTCGTGTCCATGATCACCGGCGGCCTGCCAGGGTCGGTGGTCACGACCGTCTATCGAAATCCAGCGAACGAGTGTCTTGCCTTTCAGTACGTATTCGAGGGCGATCTGAGCAACGAAGTCGCCATTGCCCGCGCCACACTTGGCGGAAGGTGGGAGGGCATCGGTGTGCCCGATGCCGGCGCAGACGCCAGCGGGATGTCCGGCACGGGCGACCCGATGCCCGAGTGGACGGACGGCGACCCATATTTTCTTGCGCGAGATCCGATTACGCACGCCCCTACGATCCAGTGGCGGGCGTCCGGGATTGGTGCGGGCCTCGGGGCCGGCGATATCTCATCGCTGGTCTGGTTCGAAACCACGGCCAAAATCTACGAACTCGCCCCGATGGCCGTCATCGATACGGCTCTTGTCGGCACGGGCGACATCTTCGGGCCCGGGATCATCATCCCCCTCCCGCACGGCGCCGCCCTGACAGGCGGCCTCGCCCTGATCGCCGTCACCCGGCGGCGCAGATTGGTTCGCTAAGACGCCCCTTTCGGTGGAGGCGCTGCGCTGACCGCGGTTGGAATGGGGAGGGCCGATTGAACGCTGTGCGGCGGCTCTTGACCGCGCCCTCGCTGAGATCCAGCCTCCTGCCTCGCGTCCGCGCAGCGCCTCCGGCGGAGGCGACAGTGAACTCGCCAAGCGCTCTTCGACGCACCGAACGCTCCAGCGTCGAATGAGCGCTTTTTAACTGGCTTAATTCGGTCGAACCACCAATACTCTTGCGGCATGGGCAGGCGGGTCGCACGCCCCATACGGGACCACCTCGAGCGGCGTTCTTTCGTCCGGTCGAGCCAGGGGGAGCCAATGCGCGCCCGGACCAGAGTTCTCTTCGTGGACGATGAGCTGCGCTTGAGGAAGGCCTGGGAGCAGCTGCTGTGCGGACAGGAAGATCTGGAGTTCGTCGGCGCGCTCGGAAGCGCGGATGACCTCGTGACCACCGCGGCCCGCACGCTGGCGGACATCGTGCTCCTCGATCTCTCCATGCCCGGCCCCAATCCCTTTGACGCGATGACGCGGCTTGCGGCGGAGCGACCCGACTGCCGGGTCATCGTCTACAGCGGCTATACAGACCGCGAGGTGGTGCAGAAGGCGATCGACGCCGGGGCGTGGGGCTTTGTCGACAAGATCGAGCGTCCGTCCGACATCCTCGCTGCGGTTCGGCGAGTGGCCTTGGGCGAAGTTGTGTTCCCCGGGGATTTCCTGGTGTGAGGGGAGGTCCGTCTCCGTCGAAGTGGGCCCGAGACTGACTTGCCGCTGTCGATTGACAGCCTGGAGCGTGCAACTTGGCGAGACCTGAAGCAGCCACGAAGTCCGCGAGGCAAGCGATGCCGCGCCGGGAGATCGTGCAGTTGGACGCGGTGAGCCCGCCGGCCGCGGATGGGGCGTCGGCGCCACCGGAATCCGCGGCTCTTGCCGGCCATGCCGAGCTGAGAGCGCTGCTCCGAGCGCTCAAGGCGGTAGAGGCCGGCGATTTCTCAGTCCGGCTCCCGGATGACTGGACCGGACTCACGGGGAAGATCGCAGACGCGTTCAACTCGATTGTCACGGCCAACGCCCTGATGGCGGAGGAGCTGGAGCGGGTCGGCGAGGTCGTCGGCCGCCGCGGCAAGACGAAGCAGCGGGCCCGGTTCGGGGGCGAGGGCGCCTGGATCGGAATGGAGCGATCCGTCAACGCGCTGATCGACGACCTGCTGTGGCCGACCACGGAAATGTCGCGGTCCATCGCGGCGGTGGCCCAGGGCGACCTGCTCCGCACCGTGCGGCTGGATGTCGAAGGCCGCCCGCTCGCGGGCGAGTTCCTCCGTTCGGCGACGATCGTGAACACGATGATCGAGCAGCTGGCCGTCTTCACGTCGGAAGTGACGCGCGTGGCGCGCGAAGTCGGCTCCGACGGCAAGCTGGGCGGCCAGGCCAAGATCAGCGGCGTCAGCGGCGTCTGGAAGGATCTGACGGACAGCGTCAACTCGATGGCGAGCAACCTCACGGCGCAGGTGCGGAACATCGCCGACGTGACGGTCGCCGTGGCCAGCGGAGACCTGTCCCGCAAGATCACCGTGGACGTCAAGGGCGAGATCCTGCAGCTCAAGGAGACCATCAACACGATGGTGGACCAGCTGCGGTCGTTCGCGTCCGAAGTCACGCGCGTGGCGCGCGAGGTGGGGACGGACGGCAAATTGGGCGGCCAGGCCGTGGTGCCGGGCGTCGCCGGAACGTGGAAGGATCTGACCGACAGCGTCAACGCCATGGCGGGCAACCTCACCTCGCAGGTGCGCAACATCGCGGAAGTGACCACGGCCGTCGCCCGCGGCGACCTGTCGCGCAAGATCACCGTGGATGTGAAGGGCGAGATCCTGGAGTTGAAAAACACCATCAACACGATGGTGGACCAGCTGAACGCGTTCGCCTCCGAAGTGACGCGCGTGGCCCGCGAAGTGGGCACCGAAGGAAAACTGGGCGGTCAGGCCCAGGTGCCCGAGGTGGCCGGCATCTGGAAGGATCTCACGGACAACGTGAACTCCATGGCCGGAAACCTCACGTCGCAGGTGCGCAACATCGCCGATGTGGCCACGGCCATCGCCGGCGGCGACCTCTCGAAGAAGATCACCGTGAACGTGAGCGGCGAGATCCTCCTGCTGAAAGAGACCATCAACACGATGGTCGATCAGCTGAACGCATTTGCGTCGGAAGTGACCCGCGTGGCCCGCGAAGTGGGCACGGAAGGAAAACTGGGCGGTCAGGCCGAGGTGCGCGGCGTCGCAGGCACATGGAAGGATCTGACCGACAACGTGAACTCGATGGCGCGCAACCTCACGGGTCAGGTGCGCAACATCGCGGAAGTCACCACGGCCGTTGCCCGCGGCGACCTGTCGCGCAAGATCACCGTGGACGTGAAGGGCGAGATCCTCGAACTCAAGAACACCATCAACACGATGGTGGATCAGCTGAACGCCTTCGCCTCCGAAGTGACGCGCGTGGCCCGCGAAGTGGGCACGGAAGGAAAACTCGGCGGACAGGCCGAGGTGCGCGGCGTCGGAGGCACCTGGAAGGATCTGACCGACAACGTCAACTCGATGGCCCGCAACCTGACCGGCCAGGTGCGCAACATTGCCGAGGTCGCCACCGCCGTCGCCCGCGGCGACCTCTCGCGCAAGATCACCGTGGACGTGAAGGGCGAAATCCTCGAACTCAAGAACACCATCAACACGATGGTGGACCAGCTGAACGCCTTCGCGTCGGAAGTCACCCGTGTCGCCCGCGAAGTGGGCACCGAGGGAAAACTGGGCGGCCAGGCCCAGGTGCCGGGCGTGGCGGGAACGTGGAAGGGCCTCACGGACAGCGTGAACTCGATGGCGCGCAACCTGACCGGCCAGGTGCGCAACATCGCCGAAGTGACCACGGCCGTGGCCGGAGGCGACCTGTCGCGCAAGATCACGGTCAATGTTCAGGGCGAGATCCTCGAACTCAAGAACACCATCAACACGATGGTGGATCAATTAAACGGCTTCGCCTCGGAAGTGACGCGCGTCGCCCGCGAGGTGGGCACCGAAGGGAAACTGGGCGGTCAGGCCCAGGTGCCGGGGGTGGCGGGCACGTGGAAGGACCTGACCGACAACGTGAACTCGATGGCGCGCAACCTCACGGGCCAGGTGCGCAACATCGCGGAAGTGACCACGGCCGTCGCGCGTGGCGACCTGTCGCGCAAGATCACCGTTG
>CAZGVW010000002.1:0-2778 GCA_964529265.1 uncultured Phycisphaeraceae bacterium | reverse complement strand
ACTGCGTCGCGAGCCGGACATCGTCGTAGAGCGAGCCGAGCCCGGGATCGCTCAGGCGATTGCCCCCTTCCCGCCAGGATTCGAGATACCCGGCTGGCACCGCGCGTTCGAAGTGGCCGATGCGCCAGGGGCGCAGGGCGGTGAGTCGCGCGAGAAACGGATCCGCCAGGCCGTGCCGATCGATCACGTGCACGGCCGGCCCGGCGTAATAGCCGAAGAGCCCCACGTTCTTGGCCGCAATCACTTGCCGATCCGCGCTTCTCGCGCGCACCGCGCGTCCCAGGTCCGCCCAGGGATTGGGCGCGGGCGAGCGGCCCCATCCGGCGTGGCGCTGGAGTCCGAGCGACGGGTAATAGAACCGCCGCTCGTCGGCGACGCCGAAATACTCGACCAGCCCGTCCTGGACATCGGATCCGAACGCCGGACCGCTCCACAGCGGCGCCGGCTCTGGCGCCAGGAAGCCGCCGGCACCGACCGCGAGGGCGATCGCGAATCGAACGGCCTCCGGGTTGAAACCGAGGTGCAGCACCCGTGGCGAGCCGGACGGCAGGCCGACTGCGCCGAGCACGACCCAGACGAGCACCGGCGTGAGAAAGCGGCCGGCCATGAAATCGCCGCCCACGCGCAGCAGGTACAGTGCGTACAGCGCAGCGCCGGCGGCCATGAGCACGCCCGCGCGGCGGCGCCAGAGAGCGATCATCACGAACCCCGCGCCGGCGACGACGACCGTGACAGGATCCATCCACAGCGTCGCCTTCCAGTACTTCCAGCCCTGGGCGACCAGCTCCCCGGTCGGAATGCCGGTCGCGAGCTTGGCGATCGCCGTGTTCGGAACGAGCGAGCCGTAGTAGACGAGTGTGAACAGATGCCAGGCGATGGCGGGCGCCAGCCCCAGCGCCAGCGCCCGCAGTCGCCGCGGGCGGGCGACGACGCACGCGTAGGCGAGCGCCGGTGCAGTCAGCAACACCAGATCCTGACGGCACAGGATCGCAATCGAAACGAACCCGGCCATCCACGCCAGCCCGCGCCCCGTGGCGAGCAGTTGGCGGAACGCGAGGAACGCGCCGAGCAGCGCCGCGTGCGTCAGCGGGTTCTCGAGCCCCGACGTCGAGAAATCGGCAAGCGCTTTCGAGCTGATGAAGATCGCCCCGGCCAGCGCCGCAAGCGCCGGCGTCAACGCGACATGCCGGGCGATGACGAACATGACAGCCAGCGACAGCGCGATCTGCACGGCAATCGTCGTGAAGTACGGTTCGCGCGTGACCGCATAGACCGGCGTGAGCAGGATGAGCCACGCGGGGTGGGTGAAGCTCTGCACGCGCTCCGCGATGTTCCAGCGGAGACCGTAGCCGTTCACGAAGTTGTCGATCGTCCGCAGTGTGATGAAGGCGTCGTCGCAGATCCACGCCGTTCGCCACAGGACCCAGGCGAACAGGGCACACACGATCGCGACCGCTGTGAGGTGCCGTGCGCGATGTGCGGGCCACGAGGCGGAAGCGGCCGCGCTACCCGCCGGTGGTCTCAAGGATGGCGTCAATGGCGGCGAGCCGGACAGCCAAATCGAGATCTTCGATGCGCCCGTAGACGACCCGCTCGAATCCCATCGCGAGCGTCCCGGCGGCGCGAAGCCCCGCTTCCCGGATCTGCGGCGACGGATCGGACATCATGCTGCGCACGGCGCTCTTCGCCAGATCGGGCTGCTGCTGCGACACCATCAGCGCGATGCGCGCGCGTTCGGCCGTCGTCGTGGTCTCGATCATCCGCTTCGGATCGGCCCCATACGGGCTGCCGGCCAGCGCGAGGACGATCCCGGCATCCACGGCACGCGGGCCCACGAGGCCTAGCTTCATCTGCTCGACGATCTTGAGCGCCGCCGCATCGCCGTGCCGCGCCAGCGCCAGGTTGACCATCAGCTTGACCGTGGAGTCGAGATTGCGCGCGGCGACACGATGGAGCGCCGTCAGCGCCTCCGGGCCGGGGATGTCGCCGAGCAGCGTCGCGGCGGCCGACTGCTGCATCGGGTCGGCATCGCGATCGAAGATCGGCGCGATCAGATCGACGCGCTCGGCCGCGGCCAGGCGCGTGAACGTGCGCGCGATCTGCAGCCGGGTGGTCGAGGAGAGCCTGTCGGGCAGCGTTCGCAGCAGCTCCGGCCAGGGGCGATGGCCGGCGTTGGCGAGCCGATAGATCGCGGTCGCCTGGCGATCGAGGCTCGCCTCGGTTCGCACGCTCTTCAGGAGATCCGCGCAGGCCGGCGCGTCGGCGCCCGATCGGCTGAGAATCCCGCACGCGCCGATCCTGACGTCATCGGACTTGGCCGTCGTCAGGCCGGAGGCGGCGGCGATGGCGAGGGTGCGGAGCGCATCCGGATCGTCCTTGCGGCTCTGGGCCACCAGGTCCGTGTAGAGCGTCACGCCGGTGCCGATCTCCTGTGCGGCAGCGGCAATCAGCACGCCGGTGCGCGTGCGCTCGACCGACGCGGGCTGTGCGCGCCAGATCTTCCACGCCTCGGCCGCGCGGCCGGTGCGCGCCAGCTCGACGAGCCGCGCCCGATCCTGCACCTGCGGCGGCGCCACGGCGAGCATGGCGGCGAACACGAGAAGCATGGCATTCATAGCGCGCAGACATCTTACCGCCTCGTTCGATGGAGGGCCGGGGCTAGCCCCGGCCTCGGCGGACCTGGAGGTCCGCGTTGCGGCATTCGTATGTAACGCCAACCCTCAGGTCGGCGTTGCGGCCGAGCCGCTCGGTGCGGGATTCGTACGTAGCGCCGACCTT
>CAZGVW010000001.1:0-45490 GCA_964529265.1 uncultured Phycisphaeraceae bacterium | reverse complement strand
GGAGACGCATCGAGGCCGATGAAGCGGAGCAGGCGCTCGATCTCGGCGTGGGGGTCGGCTTTGCGGTCCTCGTAGGCCGTCTCGGTGTATCGCGATGGGCCAAGGCGGGCGCCGGCGGCGCGAGCGGTGCGCAGCATTGGTCCGAACGTGTGCATGGCATGCCAGCGAGCGCTGTAGGCGATGTCGCCCTCCGCCTTGGGATTGCGTGACTTCCAGAGGAAGTACAGGCTCACGACAGCATCGCGGACATCCCGTGTGCAGCATATGAACCGGGCCGTGGGATAGAGCGCTGCGAGATCGGCGATGAAGTGGCAATGCGTGGGGGTCTTGTCAATGACCGCGAGGATCGGGCTCGGCGTCGCGGACTCAGCGGACCGGATGTAGCTGATCAACTGCCGATCGACGATCTGACGCGCGAGCATTGCCTGATCGTCATCGAGCAGTCGGCAGTAGGGCGCGTGGTCGGGACGATCGGCGTTGAAGGCGCGAATCTGCGGAACGACGCTCGAGAGCAGTCTGGAGGCACTGTGTCCCTCGCACCGAGACGCTGCGTTCGGGTGGCCCTGGAAGTTCTGCGTCAGCCAGGTGGTGCCCGTGCGCTGCGGGCCGACGATGAACACGACCTGCATGGAGTCGATGAGGCGCGACTCCTCCTGCCACCGGCGGAAGTCCTCGGGACAGACGGTCCGGAGGCCGAGCGGCTGCGGATCGGGAGGCGACTTCATGCCTCCCTTATCGGTCGAACGGCGTTCTGCGCTCACGCCGAGCGGCGGACCTGCCGCGGCGCGGCGGCGCCGATGACGACCGACTCGACCCGGTTCCGGCCGGTGTTCTTGGCGTGGTAGAGGCGCTGGTCGGCGGCATCGACCATGGACTCGGCGGAAAGGCCGGGGGCGTCGGCGGGAGCGAAGGCGACGCCCTGGCTCACGGTCATCGTGAATCGCTTGTCTTCGTGCTCGACGACTCGCGAGGCGATGATCGCGCCCAATCGCCCGGCGGCGAGCGTTGCTTCTTCGGCGTCAGCGCAGGACGAGATGATGACGGCGAACTCCTCGCCGCCGTATCGGGCGGCGAAGCCGGCCCCGGCGACGAAGTCGCGGAGGATGGCCCCGACCAGGCGGAGAGCGGCGTCGCCGGCGCGGTGGCCGTGCTGATCGTTCAGTCGCTTGAAGTTGTCAAGGTCGATCATGATGAGGGCGAGCGGCCGGCGGGCGGCGCGGGCGCGGCGGACTTCCTCATCGAGGCGCTTGTCGAACTCGGCGCGGGTGGCAACACCGGTGAGACCATCTGTCGAGGCAAGTTCAAGAATCGCCCGTTTTTCGTCGCGCAGGCGATCGGCCTCGCGGCGGGCGGTTTCGGCCTGGAGGGCGGTCTGGCTGCGCTCGCTCTCCGCCTCGACGGAGAGGCGGGCCAGCGTCGCGACCGCGTCGCTCTGGAGCTGCGCATAGTCGATCGTCTGGCCGATGGGGATCGAGAGCGCCTCTGCGGATTCGCGGACCTCGCCATCGAGGGCCCGCAGCGCCGTCTCGACCTCCGCGGGTTCGAGTCCGAGCGCTCCGCAGCACTCGCGATGCACCTCTGCGATCGCGGCGCCGCCCGGCGCTCCCCCGCAGAAGACGTCGGCGATGGCCGCGGCGGCGCGAACGACTCGCGCGAGGCTCGCGCTTGCATCCGGCAGGCCATCGATGCCCTCACCAAGATGCGAGCCGACGGCGTCCACCAGGGGATCGGGCAGCCCCCACCCGGCGAGGAGCGCCCTGCCCATCGCGGCGTGGGAGCACTTGAGGACCTCGCGCTCGATCTCGTGAAGTGAGCGGCCCGGCGCCTTCGCGGCGGCGTCCAGCACCGGCTGGTAGAGATCCGGCGCGGTCCGCGCGGCGGCGAGGCGGCCGATGTGTGCGAGCAACCCGGCGACGAAGGCCTCATCCGCACGGGCGGGAGCGACCACGTCGGCAAGGAGCCTTGCGGCAGCGGCGGTGGTGATCGAGCGGCGCCAGAACTCCCGGTGGTCGAATCCGCGGCCCTCGGGCGCCTCCATGACGCCGACGAGGGAGAAACTGAGCGTCATCACGCGGACGGTGCGCAGGCCGAGCAAGTTCATCGCCTGCTGAAGCGAGGTGACCTGGCGCGCCATGCCGTAGCGCGATGAGTTCACGAGGCGGAGCAGGCGGGCGGTGAGCGCAGGATCGTGCTGGATGACCCGGGCGATCTCGGGGATGGTCGCCGTCTCGTCCTGCGTGAGCCGGAGGACATCAAGCGCCACCGTGGGCAGCGACGGGAGGTTCTCGGTGTTGCAGACCCGGGCCAGGATGGGTGCGGACATTCCTCTTCCCTTCTCGAGCGGGGCGGTGCTCCGGTCCGAAGCCCCGGCCAGGCTCTCGGAAACGGAGTGGTGGACAAGCGGACAGCCGCGGCGAGCGCGCAGCGGAATCCCGAACGTGTCCCCAGAAAGATCTCGCATCCCACATCAAGGTGGCTCCCTCCCAAATCGGGTGAATTGGTCCCCTGCTTTGAGTGTGACCCGCATTCAGGGGAGCGCCGGACGTGTCCCGGCCGGGGCCGGGGCGCCAAGTCCCGAAAAATCAGCCTCTGGAGCGACTGAGGACCGATACGGGGGCCATGGCGGACGTCAGGACGGCTGCGCGCAAGGTGTTGTCCCTGCCGGAACTGCGCTCGCACCGGGCCGGGGCGAGGCAGGCCGGTCAAACCGTGGTGCAGTGTCACGGGTGCTTCGACATCGTGCACCCGGGGCACATCAGGCATCTGCAGCACGCGGCGAAGCTTGGGGACGTGCTGCTCGTGACCATCACGGGCGACGCGGCGATGGCCAAGGGCACGGGCCGGCCGCTGATCCCGCAGGAACTGCGGGCTGAGAACCTGGCGGCGCTCGACTGCGTGGACTGGGTGTGCATCGACCCGCGGCCGACGGCGGCGGACCTGCTGGAGGACATCCAGCCCGACGTCTACGTGAAGGGGCGCGAGTACGAGGCAAACGCCGACCCGCGCTTCAAGGCGGAGCGGGAGGCGGTGGAGCGGCACGGCGGGCGAGTGGTGTTCAGTTCGGGCGACATCGTGTTCTCGTCCACAGCGCTCATCGCGGCGCTGCAGGACGCGGTGGACCCGTTCACGACGCGCGTGCGGCAACTGGTCGAGCAGCACGAGATCACGCCGCAGAGCATCGAAACGGCGCTGCACTCATTCCGCGGAGCGCGGGTGTGCGTGGTCGGACAGACGGTGGTGGATACGTACATTCTGTGCGACCGGCCGGTGATCGCGGGCGAAGGCCCGATCATGACGCTGCGTCCGATTGAGCGGCGCAGTTTCGACGGCGGGGCGGCGGTGATCGCGCGGCACCTGGCGGCGTTGGGCGCGGCGCCGGTGCTCGTGACCGCGCTGCCGCGGACGCCGGACGCGGAGGCGATGCGGCAGCGGCTGCTCATCGACGGGGTGGAGACGCAGTTCATCGATCTCTCGCGGCCGCTGGCGGAGAAGCAGCGGTTTCTTGTTGGCGCGCAGAAGGTGATGAAGCTGGACCTGCTGGAGCCGGTGACGCTCGATGCGGGGCAGCAGAAGCGGCTGATCGACCTGGCGGAGCGGGCCGCGGCGGAGTGCCACGCGGCGATCGTGGTTGACTTCGGGCAGGGGCTGCTCACGCCCGCGGTGACGGGCGCGCTGTGCGAGGCCCTACGGCCGCACGTGGATGTGCTCTCGGGCGACGTGAGCGGGCGGCGATCCAACCTGCTGCACATGCGCAAGATGGACCTGCTCTGCCCGACGGAAGCGGAGTTGCGGGATGCGCTGAACGACTATGACGACGGGCTGAGCGCGGTGGTGTGGAAGCTGCTCGAGGCGACGTCATCGCGCGGGGCGATGATCACGCTGGCGGAGGATGGGCTGGTGGCGTTCGACCGCGTCGCAGCGAATGCGGCGGCGCGCGAGGCGTGGCACAGCCGGATCGCGGGCGAGCACGTGCCTTCGTTCACGCACCATGCGATCGATCCACTGGGGTGCGGGGATGCGCTGCTCGCGACGGCGACCTTGACGCTGGCGCGGACGGGATCGTTCATCATGGCGGCGGTGATGGGGAGCCTTGCGGCGGGGGCCCACGCGGAGCGGCTGGGGAACAATGCGGTGACTCCGGCGGACCTTCGGCGCGGCGTGGGGAGGCTGATGGACAGTCGGCTGATGTACACGGCGGACAGCCCGCAGATTCCGCGCGCCACGATGACGCCGCCGGCGGCGCTGGCGCAACTGGTGTCGTGAGGCACACATGATTTCCTTCGTGCTGCCGACGCGGAACCGTCCGGCGCTGCTCGCGGAGACGCTGGCGGGGATCGGGCGGCTCGATGGGGCTTCGCTGGCGGCGGCGGGCGGTGCGGAAGTGATCGTTGTGGACAATGCGTCGTCGCCGGCGGCGAGCGGGCCGGATCGCCTGGGATGTGGAGCGCCGGTGCGGTTCGTGCGCCGCGCGGAGAACGAAGGCGCGGCGGCGAGGAACGCGGGCGTGGATGCAGCCTGCGGCGAGTGGATCGTGATGCTGGATGACGATTCGCACCCGCGCGATACGGGGTTCGTCGCCGCGCTGCGCGCGGCGCCGCGGGATGTGGCGGCGATCGGCGCAGAGATTGTGCTGCCGGATGGCTCGCGCGAGGCGGGGGGACTGCCGGAGGTGTTCATCGGGTGCGGCGTGGCGATCAGGAGGGAGGCGTTCGTGCGCGCGGGGGGGTATGACGCCGCATTTCACTACTACGCCGAAGAATACGACCTTGCGGCGAAGTTTCTGCTGGCGGGCTGGCGCGTGACACACGACAGGCAATTCCGCGTGGCGCATATGAAGTCGGCGCAGGGGCGGCGGATGAACACGATTCTGCGGCGACTGGTGCGGAACAACGCGTGGATTGCGCAGCGGTATGCGCCGGAGGAGGAGCGAAGGCAGCGAATCTGCGAGGATGTGCTCCGCTATGCGAGGATTGCGCGCAAGGAGCGGGCTCTGGCGGGGTATGCGGCGGGGCTGGGGGAGACGCTGGCGGGGCTGGAGCATCAGCCGCGGCGGGAGATGACGCGTGAGCAGTTTGACCGGTTCACGGGGCTTGCCGCGGCAAGGCGCGGGTTGGCGATGGATGCGCGGCTGGCGCGGGCGCATCGCGTGGCGATCGTGGATCGTGGGAAGAACGACTGGGCGATTGAGAGGGCGCTGCGCGAGATGGGGAGGGAGATCGTGGCGGATGCTCGCTCGGCCGAGACGCTCGTGATCGGGACGCTCTCACCGGGACCGATGATGGATGCGTGGGAGCATCGGGCGGCGCGGGGCGAGCCAGTGGCGTGGGCGTGGTCGTTCGATGGGGATGGGGGGCAAGGGGCGCGGGCGGCCGCGGCGTGAGCGGCGGCGGAGCGGGCGTCAACCGAGCATGGATTCGAGGCCGGGGATCTCGGGGAGGCCGAGTTCCCTTGCGGCGGCGGAGGCTTCCTTGCGCATGACGGTCTGGGCGAGGTGGAAGGCGTCGTTGGAGGCCTCGACGAGGAGGGATTGAAGTTGCTCGTGCGCGGCGGGGTCTGATCCGGCGCCGGCGAGAAGTGCGGTGGCGATCTCGACGGAGATGACGGTGGCGCGGCCGGTCATCGTGACGCGAACGACGCCGCCGCCGGCCTGGCCGACGACGCGGGCGTCGTCGAGGTTGCGCTTGACGCGATCGGCGACGGCCTGCATGCGCTCCTTGTTCTTGAGAAGGCCGGCGAGCGCGCCCATGGCTTTGAACTGGTCGAGCACTTAGTCAGCGCTCCCTTCGCGCTCGATGGCGAGGACGCCGGCGTCGAAGAGATCCATCGCCTTGCGGACGAGGGGGTGTTCGAGGGCGGCGCGATCGGATTCTGAGGTGGTTGGGGCTCGCGCGGCGGGGCTTTCGGGCGCGGTGGCGGCGATTTCGATGCGCACTGGGCGACCGAGGGCTTCGCGGAAGAGGCGGGCGAGTTTCTCCGACTGGGCGCGGACGTAATCGGCCTGGGCGGGGGTCTCGACGGCGACGAGGGCGCGGTCGTCTGAAAGGTCGCGGAGGGACACAAAGTCGAGAAGGGTGCGCTGGGCGGCGGTGGTGGCGTGGGCGCGGGCGCGGGAGATGAGATCGCCGGCGTCGCTCGCGGAGGTGGGTATTGCGGCGGGCTGGGGCCTGTGCGGCGGGCTCGCAGGGGACTCAGCCCGTGATGCGAGCGCGGTCGCGGCGCCCTCGCCCGCCGTCAGGCTTTTTTTGAGGGGCTTCCGCGCGAGGAGCCCGCGCGCGCCGGCTTGGCTTCGACGGATTGCGATCGTGCGCCGCCGGCGAGGAGGGCGGCGACATCGGCGAGTTTCTCGCTCATCGCGAGGCGCACGATGAGGGCATCGAGGAGGGCGCGAGGCGTGCCGCTGCTCTTGCACCAGCGCTGGGCGTTTTCGCAGAGCGCGATCATGTGGACGAGGCCCTGGGCGTCGAAGCGCTCGGCAAGTTCGACCATGCGGCGGCGCGATTCGCCGGCGAGTTCGACGAGTTCGCTCTCGGGGCCGGCGGCGCTCAGGACCATGAGGTCGCGGAGGGATTCGAGGAGGGTCTCGAAGAGCTGATCGAACGCCACGCCGCGGGCGAGGAGGGCATCGGTCCTGGCGAGGGCGGCCGCGGCGTCGCCATCGGCGAGGGCCGTGATGAGATCGGCGATGACCTGGCGGTCGGGGAGGCCGAGGAGTTCTTCGATGAGGCGGACGGTGAGTTTCTTCTCGCCCGCGGCCATGAGGCGATCGAGGATGGAGAGGGCGTCGCGCATGGAGCCGGCGCCCATGCGGGCGACCATGTGGACGAGGTCGTCCTCGGCCTTCATGCCCTCTTTCTTGATGACGTCGGCGAGGTGCTCGGCGATCTGAGCGGTGGGGATGTTGCGGAAATCGAAGCGCTGGCAGCGGGACTGGATGGTGGCGGGGACCTTGTGTGCCTCGGTGGTGCAGAGGATGAACTTCACGTGCTCGGGCGGCTCCTCCATGGTCTTGAGGAGGGCGTTGAAGGACGCCGCGGAGAGCATGTGGACTTCGTCGATGATGTAGATCTTGAAGCCGCCGCGGAGGGGGCGGTAGACGGCGTTGGCGATGAGTTCGCGCGTCTCCTCGACTTTGGAGTTGGACGCGGCGTCGATCTCGATGACGTCGGTGTCCTGGCCGGTCATGATCGCGCGATCGACCTCGGGCGAGCCGCCGGCGAGGGCCTTGGCGAAGAGGCGGGCCATGGTGGTCTTGCCGACACCGCGGGCGCCGACGAAGAGGTAGGCGTGGGCGGTTCGGTCCTGCTCGATGGAGGCCTTGAGCGTGCGCGCGATGGGCGCCTGTCCGACGACTTCGTCGAAGTCCTGCGAGCGGTATCGGCGTGCGAGGACGGTGTATGTCATGGGAGGCTCGGGCGCAAACACGTGATCCCGACGCCTCGCGATTGACGGCCAGGACACCGGCGGCGCCGGATGACGGCCGCTTATGGCTGCTGCGGTCAAGCCCTGACCAGGTTCACGGGCCACCCGCGCACCGGGCCCGGCCGCCAATCCCGAGGCGTCGGGAGCGGGGAGTGTAGGCGGCCGGCGGTGAAGCGCACAAGGCGCGGGGATCCGGCCTGCGTTTCGCGGCGTACACTCTCCGCGCATGTCCGCCGACACTGCGAGACCGGCCGTTCCCGGGGAGCCCCGCTCGGAGGGCAAGGCGACCGCCCTCCGGCTGCTCCGGATCATTTTGGTCACGCTGGTGGTGGCGGTCATCACGTTCTACGTGGTGGACATTGCGCCCGATCCAGGCGGAGGAGGCGACAGGCGCGATCCATCCAGGTGGGAGTTTCAACTGATCACGGGCTGGCCGTACGTGCTGCTCTTCGCGTTCGTTCTGGCGGCCGGCGTGATCGCGGTGGACATGATGACGCCGCACAAGCGGCTCTCGACGATTTCCGGTGTGTTCCTGGGGCTCATCGCGGGCGTGGTCGCGGCGGCGGCGGTGGGGCTCATCATCGATGCGCTCGCGGTCATCTACGAGGTGCAGGGCAACCCGGTGATCAGCACGATCAAGGTGCTGGTGGGGATTGCGCTGTGCTACCTTGCGGTCTCCATCGTGCTCCAGACGCAGGACGATTTCCGGCTCATCATTCCATACGTCGAGTTCGCGAAGCAGATCCGCGGCGTGAAGCCCCTCATCCAGGACACTTCGGCGCTGATCGACGGGCGCGTGCTCGAAATGGCCGAATCCGGGCTGGTGCAGGCGCCGATCATCATTCCGAGATTCGTGATCGGCGAACTGCAGGCGCTTTCCGACTCGAGCGACCGGTTGAAGCGGGCGCGAGGGCGGCGCGGGCTCGACATGGTGACGCGGCTGCAACGATCGCCCCTGCTCGATGTCACGATCGACGAGACGCCGACGCCGGGGAAGAGCGTTGATCAGATGCTCGTCGATCTGGCGCGGCGGACTCCCGGCGTCATCGTGACGAACGACCTCGGGCTCAAGCGCGTCGCGGCCATTCACGGCGTGGCCGTGATCAACATGAACGACGTCGCCAACAGCCTCAAGCCGCTGGTGATTCCGGGCGAGGCGCTGTCGCTGCGGCTCATCAAGCGCGGCGAGCAGCCGGGCCAGGGCGTGGGCTACCTCGACGACGGCACGATGGTGGTCGCCGAAGACGGCGCTCATGCGGTGGGAGAGGACGTGACGCTGACGGTCACGAGTTCGATGCAGACGAGCGCCGGCCGGCTCATCTTCGGGCGGGTTGGGGTCTCGCCGCCCATGGACCGCGCGACGCCGGAAGGGCCTGCGGCGGACTCATCCGCGGCCCGGAGCCCGCATTCGGATCCAACCGGCGACTTGAGCGGTCAGACAGCCGCGGCCGCGCATGCGACGGAGGACCTCGGCGGCGAACCCGAGGATGGGCTCAAAGCCTCCGGCCCGATCGGGCCGAAGAAGTTTGACCGCAAGCGGGCGGCGGTGCGGAATCCGCGCCGCGGCTGAACCCCGCGGAACCGCGCCACCCCCACCACCAGCCTTTCCAGGGAGGACTCATGCTCACGACGCTCAGGGCCGCTGCAGCCGGCCTCGCCACGTGCATTCTCGCCGCCGCGACGCCCGCCGTTGCCCAGCAGGAAGAGCCGGCGGCGCTCACGCCCGCATCACTCATCGTCACGAACGCGCGGGTGTGGACCGGCGATTCGACGCGGGCCGAGGCGACGGCGTTTGCTGTGCGAGACGGCGAGTTCATCGCCGTCGGGACGGAGGAGGATGTGGCGCCCTTCCGGGGTGAGGGCACGCGGGCCATCGATGCGCAGGGTCGCCGTGTGATTCCGGGGATCATCGATTCGCACGCGCACCTGGCCAACGCGGCGCGGCATCTGGCGCAACTGGACCTGCGCCCGGCGGCCAGCCGCGAGGAACTGCTCGAACTCGTTCGGACGGCCGCTTCGAAACTCGGCGAAGGGGACTGGGTGCTTGGTCGGGGATGGTCGGCGGAGAGCTGGCCTGACCAGCGCCCCCCCACTGCGGATGAACTCGACGCCGCGGCGGGCGGGCGGCCGGTCGCGCTCATGCGCATGGATGGGCACAGCCTGATCGCGAGCCGGAAGGCTCTTGAGGCGGGGGCCGTGACCAAGGACGGGCCGGAAGACCCCGCGGGTGGGTGCATCGGGCGTGATTCGGATGGGGCGCCGGACGGGCGGCTCTTCGAGGGCGCGATGGGCCTCGTGATGCAGCATGCGCCGGCGGACAACGCCGAGACGCTGAGGCAGCGGCTCAAGGCGGCGATGCGCGAAGCAAACAGCGTGGGCGTGACGCGCGTGGGGGCAATCGAGACGCAGGCGACGGTTGAGCAGGCGCTGGTTCCGCTCGATGAGGCGGGCGAACTTACGCTGCGGTGCCACGTTTCGATCTCGCACGATGGACCCGACTACAAGTCCTGGCGATCGACGCTGAGGTGGATGGTCCGGAGCCGGAACCCGAGCCCGCGCGTGGAGGTCATCGGGATCAAGGGGTTCATGGATGGATCGCTCGGATCGCGCACGGCATGGATGTTCGAGCCCTTCCTCGACGATCCGAACGACCCCGAGAACGCGGGGCTGCCGCTGGCCATGGCGGGGAGCGGCGAACTGCGGAAACTGGTGTTCGCGGCGGCGGTGGATCGATTCCAGCCCGCGATTCACGCGATCGGCGACCGGGCCAACGCGGAACTGCTCACGCTGTACACGGAACTCCCGACGCTCATGCGGATGCGGCTTCAGCCGCGCGTGGAGCACGCCCAGCACCTGCGGCCGGGCGACATCGACCGGTTCGCGAGCCTGAAGGTCGTCGCGTCGATGCAGCCCCTGCACAAGGCGGATGACGGGAGGTATGCCGAGCAGCGGCTGGGCGCGGAACGCGTGCGGACTTCGTATGCGTTCAGGGACCTGCTGGACGCGGGCGTGACGGTGGCGTTCGGGAGCGACTGGCCGGTGGTTTCGGTGAACCCGTTCCTCGGCATGGAGGCGGCGGTGACGGCCCGGACGCTGGATGGGCGGACATTTGTGCCCGAGCAATCGATCACGATCGAGGAGGCGCTGCGGGCGTACACGGTTGGGTCGGCCAAGGCGCTGCTGTGCGCTTCCAAGGGCGGGATGATCCGGCAGGGGTTCGATGCGGACTTCGTCGTGCTGGATCGGGACGTGCTCAGCGTGCCGAGCGATCAGATCGGTCAGACCGTGCCGGTGCTGACCTCGGTCGGCGGCGAGGTCGTCTTCGAGCGGCGCTGATCGGCGCGTTTCAGCGCCGAATGACAACGCCCCCGGCGAAGCCGGGGGCGTCGGGAGGATCCACAGGATGTGTGATTGAAGGCTGTCCTGGCTCTCGAATCAAGCGCGACGGACGCGTCGCGTGGCCGCGAGGCCGCCGAGACCAACGAAGCCCGCGAGTCCGAGGTTCATGGCGGTCGGCAACGGGATCATGACGAGCATCTCGAGATCGCCGATCGTGAAATCGTCGAACGCGAAGATGTCCGAGCCGGTGTTGTTGCTGAACATGACGCCGGTGAAGGGGTTATCCGCGGCGATCACACCCCAGAACAGAACGGAGCCGGAAGCCGCGCCGCCGGAGCTGTTCGGCGAAATGTTGATGGGCATCAGACCGCCGCCGG
The DNA here is from genome assembly GCA_964529265.1 of uncultured Phycisphaeraceae bacterium. Classification (GTDB taxonomy): domain Bacteria; phylum Planctomycetota; class Phycisphaerae; order Phycisphaerales; family UBA1924; genus CAZGVW01. Next base: position 34,355 of record CAZGVW010000001.1, on the reverse strand, counting down.
CGAGCGTGAGCGTCAGCGTGCCGCCGAAGTCGCCAACATCGACGCCCCAGAAGCCGAAGGCCACCTGCGGGGAATCGAACGTCAGAACCAGGTTCTGCGTGTTGGCAGAGAGGTAATGCACGCCGGTCGTGGGGTACCGACCTTCAGGACCAAACGGGGCCGGAGGGCCAGCGGTGCCAGCCGCCTGGAAGCGGACGATGCCGCCGGTGATGCTGGCGTTCACGCCGTTCGGGAAGGCCACATTCGGGTTCACGCCGACATCGCCGGGCATTGGACCGGGAACGAACGTGGGGTTGGCCACGAAGCCCTCACCCGGCTCGAACGAGACGATGTGCTCGTCCATCAGCATGCTGCGGAACTGGTTCGAGGCGTTGGTGGAGTTCACACGCGACGCCACGGGAAGCGGCATCGTGTCGCTGTTGTGAAGATCCTCACCGAAGAACGTAATCGCTCCCGCTGATGCGGTTCCGGCCAACAGGCCGGCTGACGCTGCCGCAAGGCCCAAAAGAACAGTCTTCATCACTACTTCTCCTTCGTGCGGACCGCGCCTTCGCCGGGTCGCTGCGCGCCGCACCAGTCCGGTTGACTACTCAAAATCCTCGGACCTTCCGCCACCTGTGCGACGCCCGTAACACACGGAACGAGCGATATTCGGCGGGGGCCCGCCTCCTCCTTCTCTGACTTCGTTTTCAGACTACACAAACAGGGGGGACGCTGCAAGCCCATAACGGTCATAAACGATGATGTGAAAGGACGTTAACGCTTCTCGGACTCCCGGCGCAGGGCGGCGATCCGGGGCGCCGGAACGGGCTTGACACTCGACGCCGAGAAGGCCCGCGGCGAGGGTTCCGGCGCAACGATTATGGGACTTCACGGCTCCGCCGTTCGGGCTTCCGGACGCCAGACAACGTCCGATCACCCATTACGAAAGAGACGTCCGCAGCGTTTTTTCGCGCCTTGGGGCAGGAAATTCGTAAAGGACGTGGCTTTGGGGGCGGTGGCCGAGGGTCAGCCGGCGGCGAAGCGGACGGCCTGGAGGGGCGCCAGGTGGTCAAGGATCCGCCGCAGAACCTCCGCGGGCGCTCCGATGGCTTCCACGGGTTTCACGCGATCCGTGGGATAGACGCGGAGGAGCGGCTCCGTCTCGGCGCGATAGATCTGGAGGCGTCGGCGGATCACCTCTTCGCGGGCGTCGTCGGCGCGGCCTTCCTTGAGGGCGCGGGCGCGCAGCCGCGCGACCATGCGCTCATCGTCGCCTGTCGTGAGGTGCAGCGCGAGGAGGACGTTGAGGTCCCCTTTGAGCAGATCGGCCTGGGCGAGGTTCCGGGGGATGCCGTCGAGCAAGGCGATGTCCACACCGGGTTTGTAGTGGCCCTTTTGCGCGAGTGCGGCCATGTGCTCGCGCCAGATGTTGATGGTGACGTCATCAGGCACGAGTTCGCCGCGGGATGAGAACTCGACGAACACCTTGCCCATAGGGGAGTTCCGATCCAGCCCGCGAAAGACATCGCCCATGGAGAGGTGGAGCAGTCCGGGCAGAGCGCCGAGCGCCTTGCCCTGCGTGCCTTTTCCGGCGCCGGGCATTCCGAACAGCAAAATGGCGTCGTGCTTTTCCTTCGCCAACGATTGCTCCTTTGCGTCCGGGCCGCGATCCCCTGGGGCCAGCCCCATCGCCCGGGCGCCGGCCGCCAGACTATCGGCGGCGAGGCGGCGGGCAACCGACTGCGCGGCCTCCGGCGAAGACCATGCCCGCGGGGCATCACCGGTATATTCGGCTCATGCGCGGGCTGACTCGAAGGTGGCGATTGCGGGAGGCGCCCACTCCCGCCCCACCCGGCGGGCGAGGCTTGATCGAGCGGATTCTCGCCGCGAGGGGCGTCATCGACGCCGCGGAAGTCTCGCTCTTCTGCGAGCCCCGACTCACGCATCTTCACGAGCCATCGGCGCTGCCTGATCTGGATCGCGCGGCGGAGCGGTTGCTCGGCTCGCTGCGGCGGCGCGAGGCCGTTGTCATTTACGGGGATTACGACGTGGATGGCGTGGCCGGAGCGGTGATTCTGCTGCGGGTATGCCGCGCGATTGCGCCGGAAGCGCCGGTGAGCGTGTACATCCCGCACCGGATCGATGAGGGGTATGGCCTGAACGCGGAGGCGATGCAGCGGCTGGCGACGGATGGCGCGCGGCTGGTGGTGACGGTTGATTGCGGGGTGACGGCGGTGGGGCCGGCCGCGGCGGCGGCGGAGGCGGGGCTCGACCTGATCATCACGGACCATCACGCGCCCCCGAAGAGGGTGGAGGATCTGCCGCGGGCATTTGCGGTGGTGCATCCGGGGAGGCCGCTCGAGGAGGGCGCGGCGCCCTACCCGTTCCCCGACCTGTGCGGGGCGGGAGTGGCGTTCAAGGTGGCGTGGCGGCTGGCGACGATGGATGCGAACTCCGAGCGGGTGTCGCCGGCGATGCGAGAGACGCTGCTCGACATGATGGCTCTGGCGGCGATGGCGACGATCGCGGACATCGTGCCGCTGCGGGGGGAGAACCGGCCGCTGGCGCGGTTCGGGCTCGCGCGGATGAAGAGCACGTCGATCGTGGGCTTGAATGCGCTGATCGACGCGGCAGGGCTGGCGGGCGAGCAGATCGGGGCGGAGCAGGTCGGGTTTGTCCTGGGCCCGCGGCTGAACGCCTGCGGGCGAATGGGCCACGCACGCGAGGCGGTGGAGCTGCTTTCGACGGAGTCGGTGGGCCGGGCGCGGGAACTGGCGGGGCTGTTGACCGCTCAGAACGACCGGCGCCGCGCCGTGGAGCGGGCGATCTTCGAGCAGGCGTGCGCGATGGCGGAAGCGGCGGGGATGACCGGGGAGGATCGTCGGGCGATTGTGCTGGCGAGCCCTGACTGGCACGCGGGGGTGGTCGGGATCGTGTGCTCGCGACTCGTGGAGCGGTTCGGGCGACCGGCGATTCTGATGCGGGCGCACGAAGGTGAGTGTCACGGGTCGTGCCGCAGCGTGGATGGGTTCAACATCGTGGAGGCGCTGGCGGCGTGCGGGGAGCATCTGGACTCGTTCGGCGGACATGACATGGCCGCGGGACTCAGGCTCAGGGAGGAGCGGCTGGGCGCGTTCACGGAGGCGTTTGTCTCCCAGGCGACGGGCGCGATTGCGGCGGAGGACCTGGTTCCTTCGCTGACCATCGATTGTGAGGCGAACTTCGCTGATCTCTCGCCGGCGGCGGTGGAGCGCCTGGAGCGGCTGGCGCCCTTCGGACGCGGAAATCCGCATCCCTGCGTGCTGGTTCGGGGTGCGCGCGTTATTCAGGCGGCGGAGGCGATGGGCGCGCACGGGCAGCACCTGCGCTTGACGGTGCGGGAGGGTGGGCGCTCCATGCGACTTGTCGGGTGGGGCTGGGGCGAGCGGCGGGAGGCGCTTCAGGCGGGCGAGGACATCGACGTGGCGCTGCGGCCTCGGATCAACCGGTGGAACGGGGCGACGGCGGTCGAAGGGGAGATTCAGGACGTGCGCATCACGAGCGGCGCCGGGGCGGCGGCCGCGGCGACGGTCATTTCCCCATCATTCGTCCGAGCGTGAAGATCGGCAGGAGCAGGGCGATCGCGATGCCGCCGATGAGGAGACCCATGAAGGTGATGACGGCGGGCTCGATCATCTGAGTGCCCGTCTTCACGGCCTCTTCGAGATCTTCCTCGCAGACTTCCGACACGCGCTCGAGCACCGTGGGCAGGCGTCCGGTGCGCTCGCCGGCGGCGATCATCTGGGCGACAGAGGGAGGAATCAGGGGCGTATCGCAGACGACTTCGGCGATGGTGCGTCCCGAGGTCATGGAGCCTTCAATGCGATCCCAGAGGCGGGTCCAGAGTTCGTTGGAGGTGACGCCGCGGACGATTCTGACGGCCTCCGGCAGCGTCACGCCCGCGGCGAGGAGGGTGCCGAGCGTGCGCGTGGCGCGGCTCAGGTAGAAGTTGCGGAAGATGGGACCGATGACCGGCGCGTGGATCTTGACCCAGTCGAGGGCATAGCGCCCCTGGCGCGAGCGGAGGCCGAAGAAGGCGCCGACGGCGACAGCGACAACGGCGATCAGGAGGGCGATCCAGTTTCCGGTGATGAAGCCGCTGAAATCGAGGAGCAGGCGCGTGGGCTTGGGGAGCGCAGCGGACCGGGCTTCGTAGATGCGGGCGAAGCGCGGCAGGACCCAGCCGACCAAGAAGGTGGTCACGACCAGGGCCATGCCGAGCATGAGGGCGGGGTAGGTGAGGGCGCCTTTGATCTGGCGGACGGTCTTTCGCTCCTTGCCGAGGTAGGTCGAGACGCGGCCGAGCATGGAGGCGAGGGCGCCCGCGGCCTCGGAGGCGCGCACGAGGCTGACCATGAGCGTCGGGAAGACCTTCGGGAACTCGGCGATGGACACGGAGAACGCGACGCCGCTGTTGATTCTGTCGGCCACGATCTCGACGACGCGCGCGAAGCCGCCGCCCTTGCACTGCGCGAGGAAGGCGCGAAGGGCTTCGGAAAGCGGCACGCCGGTGTCGAGCATGACAGACAGCTGGGCGCTGAAGGAGATGACCTCTTCGCGCTTGACGTTCTTGGCCATCTGCTGCGTGCGGAGCCGTTCCACATCGAGGAGGGCGGAGCTGATGGAGATATCGGTGACGGTGAGGCCTTCGGAGCGAAGGCGGCGGATGGCTTCGGATTCACTTGCCGCCTCGAGAGAGCCGCTCTGCGGGCGGCCGCGAACGTCTCTGGCGTTGTAGGTGTACTTGGGCATGGTGCAGTTTCCATCCTCGGGTTGGCGTGCGTCACAGAGAGCAGACGCGCAGGACTTCGTCGATGGTGGTCAGGCCCATCAGGGCCTTGGCGAAGCCGTCCTCGCGGAGCGTTCGAAAGCCGGCCTTTGCCGCGAGTTCGCGCAGGTCGTGCAGGTCGGCGCCCTTGGCGACGCCGTCGAGCGTCAGTTCATCCGGAATGAAGAGTTCGAAGATGCCGAGACGGCCCGCGTAGCCCTTGCCGAGGCAGCGGGAGCAGCCCGCGCCGCGGAACAGTTCGCCGCATTCGCCCGCGGCTTCCTCGACGGCGCGCTTCGTCCGGTCGTCGGGGGCGCAGGGCTCCTTGCAGTGCGGGCAGATCTTGCGCACGAGGCGCTGGGCGAGCACGGCGCGGAGCACGGCGGCAACGAGGTATGGCTCGATGCCCATGTTCACGAGGCGGGTGACGGCGGAGAGCGAATCGTTGGTGTGGAGGGTGCTGAAGACGACGTGGCCGGTGAGGGCGGCCTGGGTGACGATGGTGGCGGTTTCCGAATCGCGGATCTCGCCGACCATCAGGATGTCGGGATCCTGGCGAAGGAGCGAGCGGAGCGCCCCCGCAAACGTAAACCCCGCCTTATCGTTCACCTGGAACTGGTTGATCCCGTGCAGGTTGACTTCGACCGGGTTCTCAACGGTGGAGATGTTCAGTTCGTCGGACGCCAGTTCCGAGAGGACGCTGTAGAGCGTGGTTGATTTGCCTGAGCCGGTGGGCCCGGTGACGAGCGCCACCCCGTTGGAGGAGCGGATGACCTCGCGCCACTTGGTGAGCAGATCGGGGCCGAAGCCGATCTTCTCGAGCGGAACGATGGCGGAGCGGTTGTCGATGATTCGGATGACCACTTTCTCGCCGAACTTGCCCGGCATGGTTGATACGCGGAGATCGATCGGCCGGCCGTCGATCATCACGTGGATGTCGCCGTCCTGGGGAACGCGGCGCTCCGAGATATCCATGTGCGACATGATCTTGATGCGCGACACGACGGCGGGATGCATCTGATGGGGCGGGCTCAGCTTCGGGATGAGGCGGCCGTCAACGCGGTAGCGGACGCGGCTGGCGTGGTCGCCCGGCTCGAAGTGGATGTCGGACGCCCGGTCCTGCACCGCCTGGTAGATGAGGTAGTTGACCAGTTTCACGACGGGCGACTGGCCGGCCATCTGCTCGAGGTTTCCGAGATCGGCCATCTGCTGCTCGACGACGGCCATGTCGCCGACTTCGACGTCCTGGTAGATGTCCTCGATGACAAAGACGTTGGCGCTGGGCAGGTAGGCCTGGAGCGTGGAGCGGATGTCGGAGGCGGTGGAGGCGACGATCTGCACGGAGCAGTCGCTGAGACGCTCGATTTCCTCGACGAGGAACAGGTTCGCCGGCTCGGACACCGCGACCGTCAGCACGCCGTCCACGAGGAAGAGAGGCAGGACGCCGTGGCTCTCGATGAAATCCCGCGGCAGTTTTTCCGTGACGCGGGGATCGGCCACGCGGGGTGTGATGCGCGCGAACGGAACGCCGTAGCATTCCGCCAGCGACTCCATCACCTGCTCCTGCGTGCAGAAGTTCAGTTCGACGAGAACCTCGCCAAGGAGCTTGTGGTGGCCGCGGCGCTTCTGCTCTTCGAGCGCTTCGGCGAGTTGCGCCGCGGTCAGGAGGCGGCGCTCGACAAGCAGCTCGCCGAGCTGAATCTTGGTGGACCGATGGGGCTGGGACAGCGCGGGGGCGAGCGGTGTCATCGGACGCTCCTCACTGCGGATTCGAGGGTCGGGTGCAGTTCGAATGAGCGATCGAGGCGCGTGATGCGAAGGATCTTGGCGACGTTGTCGTCCGGCTTGATGAGGCGCATCTGCCCGCTTCGCTGCGCGAGGTCCTCGCGGAGCCTCAGCAGGGCCTCGAGGCCCGCGGAGTCGATGAACTCCAGATACTCGCAGTTGAGCAGGACGTGACGGGCGCCCGCGGTGAGGCGGTCGCTCACGATGCGCTTGAACTGGTCCACGTCTTCGAGCGTGTACTCGCCCGAGAGCGTGAGGACGCAGACGTGGTCGTAGTCCTGAAAACTGAGCTTCATCAGGCGGCCCTCCCCTGGCGCTCGCGCGCGACGTGGCGTCGCACGAGGGCGTCGTACTCGGAGAAATCAAGGGCGACGAACCGTTGAGTGAGTTTGGGATCGAACTGCGCGCCGGCGCAGCGGGCGATCTCGGCGAGCACGCTCTCCCTCGGCATCGCGGCCCGGTAGGTTCGCGTGCTGCTCATGGCGTCGAAGGAATCGGCGAGCGAGATGACGCGGGCGAAGAGGGGAATATCGCCGGCGCGCAGACCGTGCGGGTAGCCGCGGCCGTCCCATCGCTCATGGTGGTGGAGGACAGCGGGAAGGACGTCAGCCAGTTGGGGAATGTCGCGCAGGATGCGGTGGCCGATCTCGGGATGGGTCTTGATGATCTCGAACTCATCCTCGGTGAGCCGGCCGGGCTTGCAGAGGACCGACTCGGGCACGCCGATCTTCCCGACGTCGTGCACGAGCCCGGCCACGAGCAGGCGCTCCGCGGCGTGCTCGCCGAGGCCAGCGGCGTCGGCCAGGCGGCTGGAAAGATGCGCCACGCGCTCGGAATGACCGCAGGTGTACCTGTCCTTGGCGTCGATGGAGGCCGTGAGGGCGCCGAGCGTGCCGATGAACATCGACTGCTGGTCGTCGTACAGGGCCGCGTTCTCGAGCAGGATCATGAGGCACTGCGCCGCGCCATCCATGACCTTGATATCGACGTTGCTGATCTCCTGATCGGCGCCGTGCTTTTCGCCGCCGAAGATGGCGCCGATGAGGCGCCCCTCGCGCACGAGCGGGTGGACGAGGATGGCCGCCTCGCCGCCGCGGGCGCTGAACGCCGCGTTCTCCTGTCGAATGACCTGCGGCGTGAGGCCCTCGAGGCGGCTGAGCACGCCATCGAGGAACTGAGGGAGGCGGTTCGCGGCCAGCGGCGCCTCGCCGCCAACGTGGCACCTGCCCGCCATGTGGCGCGCATCGCGGGCTTCCGTCACGAAGCGCACCGCGATCCACCGGAACGAGAGCGTGGCGTGCAGTTCTGATGCGAGGAGGGTCACGAAGCGGCTCGGGTTCGCGACTTGATTCATCGACTGGCCGAGCTTGAGCAGCAGGCTCAGTTCTTCGTAGGCCTCGGTCAGCTGCCGGCTGAAGGTGCAGATCGCTTCTTCACCGACGGCGACTTCGACGCGATCCCCCTGGCTCCACGCCAGCAGAAGGCCGAGGCGCGCGATCTCGGCGCGATCGAAGGTTGCAATCGGAGCCAGGGCATCGCGGGCGGCGCGTGCATCGAGCCGAGCCGCCTGGCAGGCCGCCTGAAACTGCTCGGCCAGGAGCGCCGCGGGCTCCAGAGCGAGAGCGATGACGTAGCCGATCCGGCGACGGCGCCGCGTCTCAACGAGCGGAATGGCCCACAGCCCTTCGAAGAGTTCGACGGGAGGCGGCGGATCGAGTTCGGCCCAGCCCGGCGCTTCGCGCCGCAGGAGTGAGAAGAGAAAGGGGCTCCGAAGCCATGCGGCGCGCAGGCGATCCTCGGCCGTCGCCGGTTCCTCGGCGTCGGGCTCGAGGCGACCCTCCGTGTCGCACCGCAGCGTCGGCATGCCGAGTTGACGGCAGCGGGCGCGCAGCACGTCCCGGGCGGCGTCAAGGCCATCCTGGACGGTGATCATGCTCATGCGGCTTCGCTCTGCGCCTCCTTGTCGCTGAGAACCTCTTCGACCTTCTCCAGGACTTCACGCGGGCTGAACGGCTTTCCGAGCATCTCGCGGATGTTGGTCTTCGCCAGATCCTCAGGCGCGAGCGCATAGCCTCGGGCGGTGAGCAGGAGGGCGGGAATGGCGGCGGTGGCGGGGTTCTGTCGCAGGCGCGCGCACATCTCGAGGCCGGTCATGTAGGGCATCTGGAGATCGGTGATGATGAGGTCCGGCCGTTTCTGGCAGGCGAGTTCATAGCCCTCCTCGCCGTCCGCCGCGGTGAGCACCTCATACCCGGCGTTGCGCAGCTTCAGCGACACCACGTGCGTGATGTGCGATTCGTCGTCCACGACGAGCACCGTCTGTGCGCTCATTCGGCTCCCCCTCCAGTTGACTCGGCCGGCCACGGTCAGGCGGCCGTGCGCGACATGTGCTGCTGCGAGGCTTCGAAGTCGTAGGGAATCGTGAAAGTGAACTTGCTGCCCATGCCGAGTTCGCTCGACACGGAGATATGGCCGTGATGCACGGTCTCCACGATGTGTTTCACCAGCGCGAGGCCAAGGCCGGTGCCCTTGGCCACACGTTTGTAGTTCTCGATGCGGAAGAACTTCTGGAACAGCCTGGGCATCGCGTCCGGGGGGATGCCGAGGCCGGTGTCCGCCACGGTGACGAGCACGGAGCCCGTCGTGTCGTCGTTGTCCACGGTGAGCGTCACCCGTCCGCCTTCCGGCGTGTACTTCACGGCGTTGCTCAGGAGATTGAGCAGGACCTGCTGGATCATGTCGGCGTCCGCCATCGCGGTGCAGGCCAGCGGCGTGGTTTTCACATGAACGGAAATGTCCTTCAGTTTGGCCTGGGGCTGAATAACCTCGACCGCGGCCCGGGCCGCCTTCGAGAAATCCACCTCGATGCGGTCGATCTTGACGATTCCCGCCTCGATCCGGCTGATGTTGAGCATGTTGTCGATGAGCCGGCCGAGCCTGTCGGCCTCGTTCTTGATGATCTGGTAGAACTCCTGCCGCGCCGCCTCGTCGGCCGCCTCGCCGTCCACCAGGAGTTCGACGTACGCGTTGATCGAACTGAGCGGGGTGCGCAGCTCGTGGGACACTTTGGAGACGAAGTCGGACTTCATCTGGCTGATCTCGCGCTCGCGGGTGGCGTCGCGGAGGATCGTGACGACGCCGGCGTCGCCGCCGCGGATATCCGGCAGACTTGTAAGCGTCACATCGAAGCACTGGGCGGGCGCCTCCCCCTCGCCTTCAGACGCCTCCGCTGCGGGCGCGCTCAGGAGCCAGTCCACGTGCTTGCGGTGGCCCGGCGAGGACAGATCGCGCTCCTCATGGATGAGCCGGCGCAGCCCTTCGTCGGTGATCAGGCCGTCAATCGACTTGTGGAGCGCTTCTGCGACCGTGAACCCGAACAACTCGCCGGCGCGCGAGTTCGCGAGCTTGAGTTCATTGAACGCGTCCGTGACCAGAACCGCGTCGTGCAGACTGTTGAGGATGGCCTGCGCGTGTTCGCGCTCGGCTTCGGTGACGTGGCGGCGGACCTCCGCCTCGCGGAGCCTTGCGCCGAGACTTGCGATGCGCTGCCGGAGGGCCTCCATCGTCGTCTGCGCCTCGCGGCGCAGGTCCCGAAGCTCGCCGCCCTGCCGAATCGGCTCAGGGGCGTCTCCATCCCGATGGGCCTCGATCTCCCGCGAAAGCCGCGTGAGATCCCGATCAAACATGAGCCCGAGCGGAATGGCGACCGCCGCGGCCAGGGCGAAGCCGATCGCCCCGGCGCCGAGCGACCATGTCCACGCTCCCCCGCCGGACGACGCCGCAGCGCCGGACGCGAGCGCACAGAGCACGCCGGCGATCACGGCCGTAAACAACGCCAGCTTTCGCCCGCACTTCACCGTCTGCCCCTCCTCCTGCGCGACCACACCCCTCGCCGCCCGGCCCCCGGCCCCCCGGCGCCGGCGTCGGCGTCGGGCGCTCACTCCCCCGCGTTCACAACCGCGAGCATGCGGCGGGCCGATTCGCGGCTCGGATCCAGCGCGATGGCCTGCTTGAAGCACTCCGCGGCTTCCCGCTCGCGCCCCATCTTCCGCAGGGTCAGGCCCCGCAGCATCACCACGCGGGCGTCCTTGCCGTTGATGTTGGCCGCGCGATCGAGCGCCTGGAGCGCGCCCGCAAAATCGCCGTTCTCCTGCTTCCATACGCCAGTGAACAAGTGCCCCTCCGGTCGCTCCGGCGCGACGCTGAGCAGGCGGGTCGCGGCCAGGCGCACGCGGCCCGTATCTCCGAGGAGCATGGCCGCCTCGGCGAGATCCGCCCACGCCTGGGGGTCATTGCGGCCGCGCTCATCGCTCGTGAGCGAGAGCAGCAGCCCGCGCGCTTCGACCGGCCGATCCATCGCCATGAGGCAGCGCGACTGCGCCAACTTGAGGTCGCGCCGATCCGTGTACTCGGGACGCGAGAGCAGGGTGCGGAGCGAGAACTCGGCTTCGGCGAACTTCCCCGCCGCGACCTGCGCCAGGGCCAAGTCCTCGAGCAGCGGCAACTCATCGGGCGCCAGCATGCGGGCCTGCCCGAACAACTCCACCGCTCCCGCGACCTTCCCGCGCATCAGGGCGACGTGCCCCAGGGTCTGGCGCACGCCCGCGTTGTACTGGAACTTCTCCTGCTTGCTCTCGAGGAGTTCCTCGGCCTCGTCGAGCCTGCCCATGTCGATGAGCATCTCGGACGCGGCGATGAGGTACTGCGGATCATCAGGATCCAGGCTCGCCGCGGCGAGGTACTTGTCGAGCGCCGCAGCGCTGTCGCGGAAGCGCTCGTAGAGCACGCCGTAGTAGTAGTGCGCTTCGATGAACTCCGGATTGAGCTCCAGGGCGCGTCCGTAGGCGGCCGCCGCGGCCTCGAGCTGCCCCATCTCCATGAGGATGCGCCCGCGGAGCGTGTGGCTCTTGGGCACGGGCTCATGCAGCGAGATGGATTCGTTGACGTTGCGAAGCGCCTTCTCGAGATCGCCCACGAAGAACTGCTGGCGAGCCATGTCCCACTGCGTGCCCGCCTTCAGAGTGGCCATGCGCTCCTCAGCCTGGTTGATGTGCTCCTTCGTGTACTTGCCGTGGCCGGAGCAGCCTGTGAGCGCCATCGCCGCGGCGGTGGCAAGGCCGGCGACGAGGATGAGGGAGCGATGGGCGGGGGTTCGGCTCATGTCTTGCGTCTCCTTTGGGCAAAGCGCCGCCGCCTCCTTTCGGAGGCGGCTCGGCGTGGTTCACTGGTCTGGTTCAATAGTCGGGCAGTTCCCGAGACGACTCCTCGGGCACATTGGTGAGAGCGCTGTTGCTCTCGATTGGATCGGGCGTGGTCATGTATCCCTTCAGGGCTCGCCACACACCGGTGAAGCGCGGGAGCCCGGCGAGGCCGTTGCGGTACTCGAAGTCCGGCGCCACGGGGTCCGGCTCCTGCATGACGAAGAGCGCCGGGTCGCCGTTCAGGAAGGGCAGCGCCCAATCAGGGGCCTGCGTCAGTTCGGCGCCGGCTTCGAACGCCGAGAACGGATCGTCAACGAACTGCTCGTGCGGCGTAATCGTCACCGTGAGGTCGAGATCCTCGGGTCGGCGGATCGCGGGCGTGCTCTGCGACTTGCTGGTGAGCTGCGGCCGCATCGGAATGGCGGGCGCCGAGTCATCGCGGGCGACCGTCTGGGCATGAGAGAAGTTCGCCTCCGGCGGGCCGACGAACTCGTAGGCTGACGCGGTGGGGCCGTCGGAGGCCTCCGCGCGGGCCGGGATGGGCTCGCCGGTTGGATTGCCCGGCATGCCGCGGCCGATCGGCAGGGCGACGTAGTGCAGGCCCATCACGTCGGTCGTGACGGCCACCGGCTCGACGTCCTTGAACTCGGCGTCGATCCTGTCATCGAGAATGCGGTCGAGGATGCTCCGGCTGGGCCACAGTTCACGCTCGTGCAGCAGCCGCTCGCGGAGGAAGATGGCCTCGGGCTGGTTTGGATTGAGTTCGAGCGACCGCCGGACCTTCCACAGCGCCTCCTGGCTGTTGCCTTCGAGCGCGAGCTTCTCCGCCTCGACGTTGAGCACGGCCGTCATGCGGTCGCGGCTCCAGGGCAGGAGGCCCGAGCGGGTGCCCGCCCGGACGCGCTCCGCGTAGGCGATGGCGCGCTCGCCGTCCTCGATCAGCATGTCGTCGTTGACGATGGTCGGCGTGACCATGAAGATGATCTCGGAGCGGTCCGTCGCATCCTCGTGACCGCGGAACGCGGCGCCGATCAGCGGGATGTCGCCGACGAACGGCACCTGCCGGCGCGTGAGCGTGGTGGTCTCCTTGAAGAGGCCGCCCAGCACGATGGTCGAGCCGTCGCGCACCATCACGTTCGTGTTCAGTTCCTGGGTGATTTCGTCGGGAATCGAAACGTTGGCGCCCGTCGAGTCGGCCGCCTGACGAATCACGCCCTCAGACACTGAAGGACGCAGCTCCATCCGGATCATGCCGTCGGTTGAGATGAACGGTCGGAAGGACAACTGGGTGCCGGTGTCCAGGAACTCGACGGTCTGGGTCGTCGAAGTCTCCGTCGAAGTCGTATTGAGATAGCCGACGCGCTCACCGACCAGCACCCGGGCGGGCTGGCGGTTCAGCGTGAGCAGCTTGGGCCGCGAGAGGATCGTCGTATCCGTCACCTCATCGAGCAGGCGCAGGAAGACGGCGAAGTCATCCTGGATGACGCCCAGCTTGAAGGTGCTGGGGCCGCGCGTGTTGCCTGCGGTGCCCGTGCCGGCGATGGCCCGGTTGTCGTCGGGCGTCACGCCATCCTCACCGCCGAGCAGGGCGTTCGCCGCGGAGAGCGGGCCGCCGGTGCCCATGAAGTCGGTGAAGCTGACGTCGCCGATGATCGAGAAGTCGATGCCGAACGCGTTGGCCTCGTTCAGCGCGGTCTGGAGAATCGTGGCCTCGACGAGCACCTGCGCCGGCCGCGTATCGAGCTGCACGATGAGCTTCTCGATCTCATCGATGTGCTCGGGGTAGTCAACGATGACCAGCGTCGAGGTCAGCGCAAAGGACTCGGCGCCGACCGGCGCGTTGTCGGGAATGGTGAACGAATCCGTATCGCCGTTGGTCTTGATCTGCCCCACCTCGGAAAGCAGAGGCGAGACGAACTCGGCCGCGTCGTTGGCGTTCAGGTAGTTGAGCGTCACGACCTTGGAAACGGGCTTCCGCGCCGCCTGCTCGATCTGCTTGATCTCCTCGAGCGTGTACACGAAGATGAAGTTGCCGCGCTCGATGTAGCCGTAGCCGTTGACGTTCAGGATCGCGTCGAGCGCCTCATAGAACGTCACGTTGTACAGGTTGGCGCTGACCGTGGCCGACACGTCGTTGCTCACGACGATGTTCCGCTGGCTCTGCAGCGAGAGCATCTGGAGCACGTTGGCCAGATCCTCGTCCTGCACGTGCAGGTCCACCGTCATGTACTCCGTGACGGTGATCTCGGCGTTCCCGGACGAAGACGCCGGCTTGCCGAACGGGTTGCGGTCCTGGGCCATCGCCTGTCCCGCCCCGGCCGCCGCGATCAGCCAGGCGGCGCAGACGGATCCGGCGCTCCAGACGACAGCGCGGCGATCGTTGCGGTTGGTCTTCGACATGGAATCTGCTCCTCCGGGCCGCCGGCGCGGGTGCGCCTGTTCGCGGCGTCGTCTCGTGCGTCCCCGTGCGGGGCTCTGTGCTCAGGGGGCCGGCGCGCCGACCTCGACGCGCACGCCCTGCTTTTCCAGAACGACCAGGTCTCTCCGGACCTCGATCAGGATGAATCCCTCTACGCTCTCTCCCGGCCGGAGGACCTTCGCCTCGCTCGTTCGGCCGGCGCCTCGAATCTCGATCACGGCCATGGGCGCTCCGCCCACGATCGTGCTTCTCAGGCGGAGCCGGCTCGCCTCCTCGCGCACCTGCTGCTCCGACCCCAGACTGTCGTCCGTTCCTGTGAGGGACTTTGGGGGCTGCTCGACGGACGGTTCCGTCTGGGCGGACGGGGGAAAGTGTGAGTCGCTGAGCGCGAACAGGTCGCGCTCGAGGGGGGCGATCGCCGGAAGGTGAACGATCCGTTGCTCGCGCGAGGTCTCGGACGCGCCCTTGTTTCCGGACGCCCCGCCTTCCGAGGCGACCGTGGAGGTCCGCTGCGCTCTCGCAGCGCCCGACGACCGGCCGCCAGTCACGATCATGGCGCGCACCCACAGGATTCCGCCCACAGCCAGCAAGGCGCCCAGCGCGATCGCCTTGCGACGATCCGCCGTGACCATCACCCAGAGCCGGATCAGGTGTGTCATCGCTCGGATGCCTCCGTGGTCGCGCCGGCCACCGGCCCGCGCGGCTTGGCCGCGCTTCCTTGCGGCTCCGAGGGCGAATAGAACGCATCGAACATCAGCTCGGCGCGGGTGAACCCCGGAATGGCGCCCTGGCCCTTGTCCGCATCCACACGAAGCCTCTGCACGCGCACGAGGCGCGGCAGCGATTCGATCCAGCGCAGCGCCTCATGCACGCTCAGGAACGGCCCCTGGATCCGAACGGACATCGGCATTGAAGAGAGGTCCTCCGCCGCAGCCGCGGCGCCTGTCGTGATCTCCCTCTCTCGCACGCCCAACTTGTCCAGGCGCTCGCTCAGCCGGCGAACGAGCGTCGCGACGTCGCTGTCCGCCGGGATCGGAACCACCACGCCCTCGGCCTCGACCGAAGCCTGCGCCAGATCCCGGCGCATCCGAGCGAGCGTCGCTGCGCCGTTGTCCGCCCGCTCCACGCGCGCTCGAAGATCCTGCTCTTCCAGCCGCAGCCGCTCAATCGAGCGCAGCGCCGGCGAAACCAGGCCGAACCAGCCGACGCCCGCCAGCGCCGCAAGCCCGCATGCCAGCCACGCTTTCCGGGAGATCCTCATGGCGCAACCTCCGCCATCGCGGCGGCCACAAACTGTGCGGAGAGATCGATCTCGCAGGTCAATCCGAACTCGCGTCCCTCGGTTCCGCGAATGACCGACTTGCGGGCATGATCGATCGAGATCCGCATGAACATCGGGTGCGATTCGAGCCCCGCGACCAGGTTCGCCATGTGCACGTCGTCAGGCGCAACGCCGGTGAGCTCGACGATGAGCCGGCCTTCCGGCTCTCCGCGCGCCTCCTGCTGCGACCCTGAGCGAGCCCGCAACGGCCCTCGATCGACCCGCGGGGTCACGGAGAGCGACGTGAGAGAAACGGACCGCGGCATCACCGCGCCGATCACCGCGATGACGTCGCTCACGCGCACCGGCGACGCAAGCCGGGCCTGCCGATCGATCGTGTGCCGGATCGCCGACAGCTGCTTCTCGATCTTGTCCGCCTCCACCCTCTGGCCTGCATCGAGCTGCACGGCCTCGCGCAGCGCCTTCACCCGTGAGAGCCGGCTTGCCTGCGCGATATGGCTCGTTGTCGCCAGGATCGCGACGGCGCCCCCGACGATCGCGTAGGCCGCGATCCACCGCTGAGTCGCTTTGCGGCGGCGGATGCGCCCGCGGCAGGATTCCGGCATCAAGTCGATGAGGTGCGTCATGCAGCCTCCCTGAGCCCGGACGCCCTGCGCGCCGCCGGCGCCGCTTCAGCCTGAACCGGTTCGCCGCTCTGCGCGGCGTACAGCGCCGGCTCGGCGCGAATGCTGAGCCCCGCGGCGGTCGCCAGCTCCGGAAGGGCGCCGCGCCGATCGATGTGGCTCGCGGAATCGGCGATGTCCATGCCATCGAGCGGCGCGCCGACCACGCACGCGACGCCCAATGCGGCGCTGACGATCTCCGCCAGACCGGGCTCCTGGGCATGGTCGCCGGCGAGGATCGCCTGCTCCGGCCGCGAGCCTCGGAAGGTCACCGTGTAGTACCGCGCGCACAGCGAAACTTCGCTCGCGAGTTCCTCGAGCAGCGGCCGCACGGCGTCGTAGATCGCGCGATCAACTTTCTCGTCGCTCGATTCGCCGCCGGCCTTGCCCCCGCCTCGCATTCGCTGCCCGCGAAGGTCGGCCACAGTCTCGAGGTCGAGGCCGAGACGCTCCCCCGCGGCGCTTGTAAGCTGTGCGCCGCCCGCGCTCAGCTGCTTGAAGAACACCACGTCCGCCCCGCGCAGAATGACCACGCCCGTGGAGCGCAGGCCGACGTCAACGACGATGCGCACGGAGGCTTGGTCGCTGGCCCGTCTGTGCGCGCGGCTGAACGTCCGCCCGCACGCGATGAACGAGGGCTCGATGGCGATCGGCCTCAGTCCCGCCGCGGAAACCGCCTCGACCATGGCTTCGAGCGGCTTGGTCGGCGCCCCAATGACGATCAGCTCGTCTCGCGCGTCCTCTCCCTGACGAACCTCGCCCGCGTGGAGCCAACCGATCTGGGCTTCGACTCCCTCCTCGAACCCCAGCCGCTCCGCGCCGTCAAGCCGCAGAGCCTTGTCCGTCTCGTCGCTCGTCATCTTCGGCTGCCGCACCGATCGCACGCGCAGCAGTTCGTGCTCCACGCCCAGGACGCAGTTCGCCCCGATAAACCCGCCGGATTCGATCTTGCGCGCGATGACGTCCGTCGCAAGAGCCAGCCGCGACGCCAGGTCGCCCTCTGACTCCGCAGGGCTGAACTCGTGGCGGCTCGCGGCAAGCACGCCGCACCCGCCGCGCCGCCGCCGGCGCAACTGCACCATCTTCACCCCGGAGGGACTGATGTCCACGCCGATAGGAAGGTGGCCGGTATGAAGGAACTCCCGGAGCACGCCGCTCTCCCCCGTTTTCCAAGCGCCGCCGATCAGGGCGACGCCTTCCCTCACTCCAGACGTGTGACGGTCACCCGCCCCGTGTACGCCTCCACGCTCACACTGAACCGAGCATTGGGCCCGGAGATCTCAAGTGTCCCCGAAACGCCGGGATCATCCCCCTGCAGCAACCGCACCGGCCCGCCCAATTCGTCGAAGATCAAGTCGTTTCCGCCGTTGAAATCGATGTTGGAGATCACCGCGCCGGCGAAGCGATTTTCGCTGAAGTCGCGGCTATAGGGCCGGTCCGGCTGCGATCCACTCGTCGCCGCGGGGTCAACAATGAAGTCGTTCACGTAGTCCACAGCCGCCGCCCCGGGAGGGGGCGCATACAGCGTGTAGCCATTGCCCGCGACGATCTCCCACGAGTCCCCGTCCCACCGCGCCACGCGCCCGAACGACACCACGCGCCGCGATTGGAACGCCATCGCGTCCGCCTGCGCGAACGTGATGTCCGAGACGAGCGTCCGCACCGACGCCTGAATCCTGAGCACACCCGTCTGCGCCATCGATGGAATCACCATCGCGCCGGCGATCCCGAGGATCACGACGACGATCAGAATCTCGACGAGCGTATAGCCCCGCGGGCGTAGCGAAGCCGCCGCGGAGACCCGCGTCGAAAGCACGGAGTGACGCTCGGTCATCCGGTCAATCTCCCTTTTCCCCGTCCGGCATCTCCACGACCCTCACTTCGATCGGGCCGGATGCGCCCAGGCGAGCGCCCAGCGTCTCCATCTTGCTCGTCAGCTTCCGGAGTTCCGCGATGATCTCCGCGCGCTGATCCGCGGGATTCACGATCCCCCGCGCCGGGTCGGGCGTGATCCGCTCGCGGCTGGCTTGCGCCATCGCCGGGCTCGGCAGACCGACAACGCCCTGCGCGAGAACAAGCGCAAGCAGGCACGCGATCACCGTCAGCACGCAGTTCATGTAGGTCTTCGACCGCTGACCGAAACGGAACTGGCTTTCCATGACGTGGACTCCGCGCTGGACTCTCGGGCCATCCGCCGCGCAGGGCCGCGGCGGTCCGGCCCGCTCTTCGGGTCGGCTTCCGAGCGTCATCGGATCATCCGGCTGCGGAGGTGAGCCCTCCCCCGGCGCCATCCCGCCCCGGCGCTTGCCCTTCCCCCCCAAGCGGTGCATGACTGCGAAACAGGACACCAGGGCAGGGGGAGCGCCCCCCGTCGGATAACCTCAGGCCATGGCGGATCTGCCCGACTACCGCTCAGCGCTCGACGCTCTGCTTGCCGGGGCTCCCACGCGCGCCGAGCGCCCCATCGCCCTCCGCGCGGCCCTCGGCGCCATCCTCGCGGAGGACATCCCGGCCGACCGCGATCAACCCCCTTTCGATCGCGCCGCGATGGATGGCTACGCCATCCGCGCCGAAGACGTCGCGCCCGGATGCTCCCTCCGCGTCGTCGGCGCCGTTGCCGCGGGCGAGCCATCGGAGGGTGCGGTCGGCCCCGGCGAGGCAATCAAGATCGCCACGGGCGCCCCCCTCCCCCGCGGCGCCGATGCCGTCATCCGCCACGAGGCGACCGACCGCGGCGAGCCGCTCGTCCGAATCACTGCCGAAGTGCGAGCCGGCGAAGCCGTCCATCCCCGCGGCGCCGACTGCCGCGCCGCTGAAATCGTCCTGCCCCGCGGCATCCGGCTGGGCCCCCACCACCTCGGCGTCGCTGCGGCTGTCGGCAGGGAAACGGTCCTCGTCCAAGGCGGGCGTCCCGCGGTTTTTGTGCTCACCACGGGCGACGAGGTGGTGGATGACGCCACCAGCAGGTCCGACCTGGTCCCACACCAGATCCGCAACTCCAACGGCCCCATGATCGAATCCGCAGTGCCGTACTTCGGGGCTGCAGTCGCGGGCCGAGCCCATTGCCGCGATGTGCCCGACGCATCGCGCCGCCTTGTCAGCAAGGCCCTCGAGCAGGCGGACATCCTGGTGACCATTGGTGGTGTCTCAGCGGGGGAGCGCGATTTCATCACCGAAACCGTCATCGCCGCCGGCTTCAAACCCGTGCTGCGCGGCGCAGCGATCCAACCCGGCCGGCCGATCTTTGCCGCAAGGCGAGATGACGGAGCGCTCGCAATCGGGCTGCCCGGCAACCCCGTATCAGCTCTGGTGACCGCCCACCTCTTCATCTGGCCGGTCGCGCGAATCATGGCTGGGTTGAGCCCTGACCTGCCCTGGCGCGAGGTGGAACTGGCCGCGGAGGTGAGGCCGAACTCCCGGCGGCAGGCGTTCCGGCCGGCGATCCTGGATGCCGCCGGCCGCGCGACCGTCCCCGGCTGGGCTGGCTCGGGCGATCTCATTCACACCGTTCCGACCCATGGCCTTGTCGAACTTCCCATGCAGGAGCAGGCCCTGGGGGCGGGGCACAGGGCGCGTTTCCTCCCTTGGGCCTGGATCGCGAAGTCGGAGCGCCCACAATGAGAATCCGCGTGCTTCTCTTCGCGTCCGCCGCGGACTCGGCCAGGACCCGCGAGATCAGCGTGCACGTGCCGGCCGGCGCCACTGCGGCGGATGCCGTTGACTCGATCGTCCGAGAACTTCCCTCACTGGCGCCGATGGCGCCCTCGCTCGCCGTCGCTGTGAACGCGCGCCTCGCCGCGCATGATCAGACGCTGGCCGAAGGCGATGTCATCGCGCTCCTCCCGCCCGTCAGTGGCGGTTGAAGGTCCGGCTCGAGAGTCCTGAAACCACACGCCGCCTGCGCCCTCCAGACGGCGCACCCCGTGCTGCGGGTCCTCATACCGCAATCTGCGCCCACGGCGCACCCCCTCCATCAAGCGCGGCCTGATTCAGACCGATTCTTCCTCCATCGCTGCTCGTGCGCGGCGTAGGACCGGACCTTCTTCGAGGTGTGCGTATGTCCATCCCGATCGACAAAGAAGTGTTGACGACCGGCGAGGTCGCCAAGATCTGCAATGTCGCCCCGCGCACCGTGAGCAAGTGGTTCGACGCCGGCCAGCTCAAGGGCTACCGCATTCCCGGGTCCAAGGACCGGCGCATCCCCGTCGCACAGCTGATCCGCTTCATGAAGGCGCACGGCATCCCCTTCGATGGCCTGGCCGGCGGCGCGACTCGCGTCCTTGTTGTCGATGATGACGCCGAAGTGGTCAACACGCTCGGCAAACTGCTCAAGGAGCAGACCAACTACGAAGTTCGGACCGCGACCGACGGCTTCAAGGCCGGCATGGAGTGCGAGAAGTTCAAGCCCCACGTGCTCCTGATCGACCTGCACGTCGGCGGCGGCGACGCCCGCCACCTCGCGGAGATGATCCGCACCAACGACGACCTCCAGCTGACGCGCGTCATCGCCATGAGCGGAAAACTCACCGAAGGCCAGGCCGCCGGCCTTCGCAGCCAGGGCTTCGACGGCTTCCTCAAGAAGCCCTTCCAGATGAGGCAGGTCGTCGAGGCGATCGAGCAGGCCACGTCTCTCGTCCACTGACCAGACATCCGCGGCGTCTCCAGCCCTCCGGGCGGGGCGCCGATACGAACGCAGGGAAGCGCACGATGGCGACGCCTTCCGACATGTCGGAAGGCGTTGTCGCATCCAGAGTTGCGCTCTCGCGCGCAGGACACGTCCCCGCCGCTCTCTTGGGCTCAAGAGGCGCTGACTTCCGGGGTCGGCGTGGTATCGTGTTCCCCTGAGGGATAGAGAGGCCACGTCAGCCCCTCGCGCCTTCAGCGCGGAGGCAAGTCCATGAGCCATAAGCACTTCGATGTTTCCATGCGGCTGTGTCGCCGCGCTGCGGTCGGGGCTTCGGCCGCGGCATCGCTGACCTTCGCCGCAATGACTTCCGCCGGAACCGCCGAAATCCAGTTCAACCCGCTGCCGCCGGTCACGGTCGGCGTTTCGCCCCTCGACCTCGTCGCAGCCGACCTCGATGGGGACACCGTCAACGACATTGCCACCGCTGACTATGGCCCTCCCGCGGGCGGAACCGCCTCCGTCCTCATCAACAACGGCGGCGGCGCCCTGACTTCGCAGACGCCACTTACCGTCGGTGCAGCGCGGCTGCTCGCCATCGACGCCGTCATGAACGACGCGACCGGCCTCTGGGACCTCTTCGTCGCGCGGGAATCGCTTCCGCTCCTCCAGTTTGAAAACAACGGCGCGCGCGGCGCGGGTCCCGAGTTCTTCGCGCGCGACGACGCCATCGGCGCCGGCGCCAGCCTGGTCGGCGGGGGTGGGTTTATCCCGGGGGAGACTTCAGCCGTTGTCGGAATCGGCGATTCGCTTCTCCCACTCGATGAAGGCTTCATCGCCTCACGCATCGGCGATGGCAACGGCGGCTTTCCGGGGGAGGACACCTGGGAGGCGTACGAAGGCGCCCCCGCGGCTCTTGTCATCGCCAGCGTGGACGACCTCTTCGACAGCAAGCTTGATGTGATCATCTCCGGCGGCGTTGCCCAAGGCGTCTCCATCCGACTCACCGATTCCTACGTGCGCGAGCCCTGCGAGCCTGATCCCTTCCGCGCCCCGGGCTGCCCCAATGGCTTCAGCCCCCGCGGCATCGCCCCGCACTCGATCATCGACCTTCCGGGTCTCACGCAGGGCGATGCCGGAGCGATTGCCGCGGCTGACCTCCTGAACACGAGCCGCGGCGCAGCCCACGTCGATTTCACGCTGGCCGAAGCCTCACTCGGCCTGATTCACCTCTTCGAGGGCAACGGCCTCGGCGGCTTCACCCCCGAGGGAACCTTGGGCGCTCCTTCGAACGTCGTCGATCTCGCCACCGCGGATTTCGATGGCGACGGCCTCACCGATCTCGCGGCCGCGGGATTCGCGTCCGCCGAGTTCATGCCAATCGGCACACTCCCGGGCGACGAGGGCGGCCGGAGCGAAGCACACGCAATCTCTGGCGACGGATCAACCGTCGTCGGACTGTCGTCACCGGGCGGGGGACTGCGCGCCTTCCGATGGCGGCAGGACATCGGCATGCAGGCGCTCGCGACCAATCCGGGCGATGTGCGCGGAGGCTGGGCGCTTGATGCATCGCACGACGGATCGGTGATCGTGGGGCTTGCCACTCCGGACTCCGGCACGGGCTCGGAAGGCTTCCGTTGGACGCTCGCCACAGGAATGCTCGGCATGGGACCAACGTCCAATGCAGCGCTTGGAGTCTCAATGGACGGCAGCGTGGCGACGGGCAACCTGAAGTATCGGAACATGGCCGATACGGCGGATATTTTTGAAGCGTTTCGGTGGACGCAGGCGACCGGCCCGCTCGGTATCGGGATGGGTGTGCCCCAAGTGTCGAGCTTCGGCCTCGATATCTCCGGCAATGGCGCCGTTGTCGTCGGTTCGAGTTCCTTTCAGATTGGTCCGAGTGTGATCTCGCAGGCCTATCGCTGGCAGAACAACGTCTTCAACCCGCTCGGTTCGCTCGCGCCGAACAGCATCTCCACCGCCCTCGCCATCTCAAGCGACGCCTCGCTCATCGTCGGCCGCAGCATTGCGCCCGGCGGCGGCTTCCGCCCCTTCCTGTGGCGCTCATCCACCATGATGATGGAGAATCTGGGCGCCCTCGATCCCGGACACGCCTTCGCCGCGGCCAACGAAGTGGCCGAGTCCGGCGGCGTCATCACAGTGGTCGGCGAGAGCGGCGCCGGCGACGCCACATCCGACCGCCGCGCCTTCATCTGGACCAGCGATGGCGGCCTGCGCGATCTGCGCGAGTATCTCCTCGAGCGCGGCGCCGCGGGCGCCCAGGGTTGGACGCTGCTCGAGGCCAACGGCATCTCGCTTGACCGCTCCGCCATCGTCGGCATCGGCGTGAGCCCAGAGGGCCGCACCGAAGCCTGGCTCGCGCGCCTCGATGTCAAGCCGACGCAGAGCGTGGTCGTCGTCTATCGCAATCGCGGCGACGGCGGCTTCGAGGCTGTCGCGGCAACGCACGTGCCCGATGAAGTCACCGGACTCATCGCGGCTGAACTCACAGGCGATCTCCTGCCCGATCTGGCCGTCACCACCCGCGATGGCCCGACTGACCCCGGCGCTGTCACAGTCATCCGCAACGAGACGGCGAGCCCCTGCCCTGCCGACCAGAACGGCGATGGTGTCGTGAACTCGTCCGACCTGGCCCAACTGCTCGCCAGCTGGGGCGCCTGCAAACCCTCGCCCGCTCTGTGCGCTGCGGACCTGACGGATGACGGCATCGTGAACTCGAGCGACCTCGCGCAACTCCTCGCCAGCTGGGGCGCCTGCGACTAATCGCGGCGAGCGCTACTTCACCGTCGGCAGCCACGCCGCCAGCAGATCGACGTACGCTTTCACATCCTTCTTGTCCGCCATCTCCGTGACCGTGTGGATGTTCCGCAGCCCGACAAGCACCGCCGCGGCCCGGCAGCCCGCCGTGGCCATCTGAGCCGCGGCGCCATCCTGCCCACCCCGCGGCAGGATCGACCTCTGCGCCGGAATCTTGTTCTTCTTCGCGACCGCCTCCAGTTCGTCAGTCAGCGTCCAGTCCGCGATCATCGAAGCATCCATCACCCCGAGCGCCACGCCCTTTCCCTGCCTCGTCACGGCTTCGTCTTCGGGCACACCCGTCGCATCGCACGAAAGTGTGGTGTCCACGCCGATTGCGATGTGCGGGTTCACGCCGAAAGCGCTCGTCCGCGCGCCGCGAAGCCCCACTTCCTCCTGCACCGTGAACGCCACGTGAATCTCGCACGCATGCGGCGCCTTCTTCTTCTCGATCGCGCGCACCGCCTCCACCCCCGCCCAGCACGCCAGACGATTATCGAGGCACTTGCTCACGAACTTGTCCCCCATCTCCACAAACGGCCCCTGCAGCGCAACCGGGTCGCCGATCGTCACCATCTGGCGGACTTTGTCCGGCGGCAGGCCGAGGTCCACGATGAAATCCTTCACCTCGGGGATCTTCTTCTTGTCCTCCTCGCTCGCGATGTGGATCGGCCGACCGCCGGGATTCATGGCCCCGGGGATGTCACCGTCGTTCTTCGTGCAGACCACCACGCGCCGCGCGAACAGGTTCCGCGTATCGAACCCGCCCGCGTTCTGCAGCCTCAGGAACCCCTTGTCATCGATGTGCCGCACGTAGAACCCGATCTCGTCCATGTGGCACAGCAGCAGCACACGCGTCGGGCCGTCGCCGCCCGAGCCCCCAACTCGCCCGTTCCGCTTCGTCCGACCCGATCCCCCGCTCCTCCCGCCCCGCGGCCGCCGCACGCACAGGAGCGAGCCCATCGAATCGACCCGCATCTCGTCGAACAGCCCCTTCGCCTCCTTCATGATGAGGCTCCGCACGCGCTCCTCGCGCCCCGAAACCCCCGGGGTCTCACACAACCTCTTGAGCAGTTCGACGTTCACGCAAGCACTCCTTGGTCATCGCCGCCTTCGGCTCGCCGCATATCATCCTGAGTCCATCCGGCGGCCTTGCCCGCCTCGCGAGGCACAAGATGACGCGTGTGAGCCCCCTCCGCAAACTCCATCAGCAGGCAGAGGCCGCTTTCATCGCCTGGCCGCCGATTGCCGCCGTGGATCACGTCCGCGCGCCGCTGGCCGCCATCGAAGTCGTCGATTCTTTCGGCGACGTGGAAGCCGAACGCTCCGCCATCGCCTCTGCCGCCGCCGTGTTCGACCGACCCGATCGCGCAACCATCCGCGTCTCCGGCGCCGATCGACTTGATTTTCTCAACCGCATGCTCACCCAGGATCTGCGCGCCCTTGCGCCCTTCCATTTCCGCCGGGCCTTCTGGCTGAACCGCAAGGGGCGCATCGAGGCCGACCTCCGGGTCCTCGCGCTGGAGGATCACATCCTCTTCGACCTCGACGCCACCGCCGCCGCGGCCGTCGTCGAAAGCCTCTCCTCCTTCAGCATCACCGAAGACGTGTCGATCGAAGACGAAACCGATCGCCGCCACCGCCTCTCACTCTTCGGCCCCGCAACGCCAAGCCTCCTCACCGCCGTCGCGTCGCACGTCGCGGGGGCGCCCCTCAGCGACCTCGCGCCGGGCAGCGCAGCGCTCGTCCGCATCATCAACCACGAAGTCCTCATCGAGCGCCAGGATTCAACCGGCGGCCCCGGCTTCGAACTGCTCCTGACGCCCGCCCAAGTTGAGCCGGTGTATCACCAGCTCCTCGAAGCCGGCGGCGAACACAACGGCGCCGGCCGCGGGCTTCGCGCCATCGGCTGGAGCGCCTGGAGCGCCGAGCGCCTCGAAGCGGGCTGGCCGATCTTCCCAATCGACTTCGATTCGACCAGCCTGCCGCACGAATCCGGCGCGCTGCGCGACCGCGTGTCCTTTACCAAGGGCTGCTACCTCGGCCAGGAGATCGTCGCGCGCATGGAATCCCTCGGCCACCCCAAGCAGCGCCTCGTCGCGGTCTGTTTCGAACCGGCGCCTGGTGGAAAAGCCCCGCCGCCGCGAACCCGCCTGTTCCCCGCGAACAGCCCCAACCAGGATCCTGTCGGCCACGTCACGTCAAGCGCGCTCAGCCGCCATCGCGCCGGCGCCGCCGTCTGCTTCGCCCAAGTCCGCCACGCGTTCACATCGCCCGGCGCACAACTCCGCACGGAGCCCGCCGCCGGCGACGCAGTAGGCGTGGTTCAAAAAGATCTGTGCTTCACCGCCTGATCCGCCGGCCCGCGAGACGCACGCCTCACGCGCTCGTATCCTCGCCTACCGCCCGCCCGACCGTCCTCTCACCCTCCACGAGCCGGTTGAGGTCCATCGCCGACGCCGCCAGCGCCTCCGCCAGTTTCTGCACGCTCACGCGCTCGTTGCGCAGCAGTTCAAGCGCCATGCGCAGTCTCTGCTGCCCGTCGCGCGACCGCTTCCCGGTCGTCGCCTTCCGAATTGCCGTATCGATCGCGATCCGACCCATCAGCCGATCGACAAGCCACTGCTCGAGCGAAACCTCACCCGTCACGCGCCGCAGATCCAGCGCGCTCCGCTGCGGCCCAGCGCTGCCCCGTCTCAAATCGATCAGCATCCGCCGGACCGTGATCACCGCCTGCACCGGACCCACGTGCGGCTCCGCAGCGCGCACCAGCCGCGGCTCATGCTCGGCAATCAACTGGCTCCACGCCCCATGCGCCCCATCAATGCACGCCACCGCCAGGGCCACATCGGCGATGTGAAGCCGCGACGAATCGTCGGCCCGCCGCCGCTTCTGCGCCCGGGCAGAAGACACGTGCGCAGCCACCCGGTCCGCCGTCACGCCATAACGCGCCGCGGGAAGCCCCGGGCGCGACAACTGCGCAAAGTACGCGCGCCGAAGATCATTCAGGTTGAACTCGGCGGAAATCCTCCGCCGACGACAACCGGCGCCCTTGGCGCGGGCGACGCGCGTCGAGCCGATGCACATCCTCCACCTCCCGCCCCCGGGAGATTGATGTCCGATCAAGCGGCCGGGCGCCCGAACGCGGCCGTCAAGCAAGCAGAATACCGAGCCTCGCCGCCTCGCCGCAAGACGCGCATCAAACTTGCGCGATGTTATTGCGGACCCAGCGCGCACTTTTTCGCAGCCAAGCCCATGGGGCGATCACCCGCCGCACCCTCTACGATGCGCCCGAGAATGACCGCCATAAGCGACAGCGCCGCGCCAACGCCCGGAAATGTCGGCCCCGCCGACGCCGCCGCGGCCGGCGCGAAATCCCCCGATGCGCCTCCACACGATGACCTCCTTCAGGTTTCCAACCTCTCCGTGCGGTTTCCGGACCATGCCGCCGGAAGAGGCGCATTCCGCGAAGTCGTCTCCAACGCCTCGCTCCGCCTCGCCGAGGGAGAGACCCTCGGCCTCGTCGGCGGCTCCGGAAGCGGCAAGACCACCCTCGGCCGCGCCATCCTCCGCCTCGCTCCCGCCGCCTCGGGTCGCGTTCACTTTCGCGGCGAAGAAGTCCTTTCAGCATCCGGCCCAGCGCTCAAGCGCCTGCGCGCCAAGATGCAGATCATCTTCCAGGACCCCGCCGGCGCGCTCGATCCACGCATGCGCATCGGCGAGACCGTCGCCGAACCCTTCCTTGCGCATGGCGTTTGCCCGCCGCGCGAAGCCGGCGCCCGCGCCGCCGCGCTCCTCGAAACCTGCGGACTCCCCGCCGATTCCGCCCTCCGCTACCCGCACGAGTTCTCCGGCGGCCAGCGCCAGCGCATCTGCATCGCCCGCGCCCTCGCGCTCCGCCCCGATTTCCTCGTCTGCGACGAACCCACCTCCGCCCTCGATGTCTCCGTGCAAGCGCAGATACTGAACCTCTTGCGCGACCTGCAGGATCAGTTCCGCCTCTCCTACCTCTTCATCAGCCACGACATCGCCGTCATCCGTCACATGTGCGACCGCATCGCCGTCATGGACCGCGGCCGCATCGTCGAGGAAGGCGCCAGCGACGAAGTGATCAACCGCCCCGCGCACCCCTGCACGCGCGCGCTCATCGCAGCCGCGGCGCTCGACCCGGGAAGCGCGCCTGGCAAGACTAGGGCAGAGGCAGGCTCCAGCTCCCTTGGCCGATGACGATCACGAAGAGGAACCCGAGCAGCACGACGATCGCGAACACGATCAAGACCTGCCGCGTCAGCGCTCCCGGTTTCCTTCCGGCATCTGCCGGCTCTTCCCCCACATCAACCTCCGACCAGTCGATATCCACCGAGTCCGCCCGGTTCCGCTCCAGCGCCGCCTTCGCGCGCTCCAGGTCCTCCGCCCGCACCATCACCGGGTTCGCGCTCGAAAGCGCCGGCGTCGCCGAGCCAATGAGCATCTTCATCCCCGAAAAGTGCTTCGCCTCGATCCCCTCCGCCTCGAGCGCCGCGACAATCACACCCGCTTCGAACTCGCTGGCCGGATACGTCAGCGGAACAAGCCCTTCAGCCTCAGTCTTCATGGCGGGGGCCCCTTTCCGCCCAACATTAGGCCGCGCCCAACCTCACCACCACGCATCCCCCCACATCGCGATGTTCATCATCGGCCACGCCAGCCGCCAATTCCGCGCCGGGTCCGCCCCCACCATCTCGATCGCCGCGGCGGAAAACACCTGGCGCGCAAACCGCGAGCGCCGCAGAGTCGCCCCGTGATCCGCCACCCACTGCTGGAACGGCAGCGGGAAACTCGCCTTCGGCCGCTCCGCGATCTCCACCGGCACGAGATCCGCAAACGCCCGCCTCAGCGCCACCTTCGTCCGCGCCCGCGCCGCAACCACCGCCCCGCCTCCACTTCCCTCCCCGGCGCCCCCACTCCCCTCCTCCTCCACCGGCCTGAATTTCTCCCGCATCGGCAGCCCCTCCGCCGCCTCCGCCACCACCGCATCCGCAAACGGCGTCCGACCCTCCACCGACGCCAGCATCGTCGCCGTGTCCAATCTCTGCAGCAGCCCCGTCAGATTGATCCGCCGGTGCATTCGCAGATGCGCCTCCAGCGGATCCGCTCCCTCCCCAGCCTCGCGCTCGCACCGCTCAAACTCGCGCTCATAGAAGCCACACGCCCACGCATCCCCCTCCAACGCCCGCATCGCCGATTCACTCAGCACCGCCCGTTTCGCATCCCGCGGCGTCCACGCCGCCGAGTCCATCTGAAACACGCCACCGCTCCGCTTCTCTCCCCCACTCCTCCGCCCGCGCTCAAGCGCCCACGCCGCGGCCAGCGGCGGCTCATACCCACCGAACAACTCATCCGCGCCCTCGCCGCTCAGCGTCACGACGCACCCATCCTCGCGCAATCGCGACGCCACCGCGTGAATCGCCACCTCGTTCGGCGTGCTCAGCGGCGCGCCCATCATCTCCACCATCCGGGGCCACATCTCCCGAAAATGCGCCCGCGACACCACCGCCTCCGCATGCCGCGAGCCGATCCGCCCCGCCGCCAGCCTCGCAAACGCAAAATCCTCCGAATCCACGCCCCCCGCGTCATCCCCCGCCGCGCCCGCGCAATACGTCAGAAGCGGTCCGCCCGCCGCGCGCTCCATCCGCTCCGCCGCCACCGCCGCCACGATCGTGCTGTCCAACCCCCCGCTCAGCAGCGCGCACGTCGGCACGTCCGATCGCAGGTGCGCCGCGATCGAATCCTCAATCGTCTCTCGAATGCGATCAATCGCCCCACCATCATCCCCTGCGCGCGCGCCCGCCCGGAAATCCACCACCCGCACGATCGGCGCACTCCCCGTCAGGTCGCACTGCGCCATCTGCCCCGGCCCCAGCGCATGCACGCCCTCGAACAGCGTCTCATTCCCCAGCACCGTCCTGATCGTCGTGAGATACGCGCTCACCATCCGCAGGTTCGGCCGCGCCGAGAATCCCGGCCGCCGCACGATCGGCCCCGGCTCGCTCGCGAACACGACCTCGCGCGCATCCGCCGCGAAATAGAGCGGCTTCACGCCCAGCGGATCCCGCGCCAGCGTCAGCAGCGACCGCGCCGTGTCATACACCGCGAGCGCATACATCCCCCTCAGCCGCGCAAACGCCCCCGTCCCCCACGTCGCAAACGCGTGCAGCACAGTCTCCGTGTCGCACCGCGACCGAAACCCCCTGAATCCGCCGTCCGTCACCCCGCGCGCCTCAATCTCCCGCCTCACCTCCGCATCGTTGTACAACTCGCCGTTGTAGACCATCACGAACCGCCCATCCGCCGTCGCCATCGGCTGCGCCGCGGCCGGCGAATCCGGATCGATCACCGCCAGCCGCCGGTGCGCCAGCACGGCGTTCCCGCGCCGCCACAGACCGGCCCCATCCGGCCCCCGATGCGCCAGCATGTCGCGCAGCCGCTCCACCGCCGCGTCATTCAGCGACGGCGCCATCCCCCGCAGCGCCACAGTTCCGAAGATCCCGCACATGACTGCTGCTATCGGCCGCCCGCCGCCACCCGGGCGATTCAGCCGCCATCGCCCCTCGCCTCAAACCACCACGACTCCGGCCAGTCCTCCCTCTGCCTCCCAGCCCACCCCACCGGGCCCTCGCCCCAGTCAATCACGACCACCACCTCGCCCCGGCCCTCCGACACCTCAACCACCCGCCCCGTCGCGACGCGCTGCACCATCCCCCCGCCCCCCGAGACCGGCCCCTCGAACTCCAGGTACGCCGCCCGGTGATCAGCCAGCCGCTCCGCCTCAAACCCCCACACCCCCGCGGCATCCGGCCGCCCCCTCGTCCGAAACGCCATCACCCTCCGCTCATCGTCCGCCGCACCCCCCGCCGCATCGATCAGCCAGTCGTAATGCCACGACCCATCCCCCGTGTCATGCCGCAGAATCACCGCCCGCCGTGGACCACCCATCCCCCGACGATACGGCCCCTGTGTGTGGCATGGGACGGGGCTGGGTGGCCCGGGGTGGCATGGCCACGGCTTTGCGTGGCGATGCCGAACCACCATGGGCGCCACTGGTGGCTTGCCCACCAGCGCCGAAGCACAGCAACCCCCCGAACCGCTCTGCGTGGCTATGCCCCGCGCGCCCCACCCGTCCATCCACCCCCCCTCCATTTCAGGTAAACTCCCCACCAGTCCGAAGGATTCGACATCGGCCGACACGGAGGTCTCTCAATGAGCCGAACCCACCGCACATTCCATCGCTCTTTCTTCACCTCGTCCGCCATGGCCCTCGCCATGCTCGGCGCCGCGATCGCTGTCCCCGCCTGCGCGCAGCAGCGCTCCATCCAGGCCGTCCGCCAGTCCGGCGACTGGGCCTTCGACCGCGGCCAATACGAACTCGCGCTCCAGGAATACACCGAAGTCGCCGAGCGCCACCCCTCAGATTGGCGCAACCGCCTCAACCTCGGAAAGACACTCCTCGTCCTGAACCGCCCCGCCGCGGCCAAGGAGCATCTCGCCATCGCCGAGACGCTGCGCCCGCAGAACGAGGAAATCGTCGATCTCCTCGCGCAGGCCATGCTCGAATCCGGCGACCGCGACGGCCTCTTTCGCTTCCTCCGCGCCCGCGTCGAGCAGCGCCGCACCGAGCAGGACTATCAGCGATTGGGCTACTTCGCGATGAAAGCCGGCGACGCCGACGAAGCCGAAAAGGCCCTCATCACCGCCGCCCGCCTCAACCGAGGCCAGACCATCGCGCCCCAACTCGCCCTCGCCGATTTCTACATGTCGATCGGCGACGAATCCCGCGCCATGAAGCGCCTCCGCATGGCCCTCTACATCGAGCCCGCCAACCAGAAGGTGCAGGACAAGATCCGCGCCCTGGGCGAAGTCCCCGGCCCCAGTTTCGCCGTCGCACCCGAAGAACTCGAGCAGTGATCCGCGCATGCTCGCGGGCGCCTGCGCCGATTCACATCACCCGCACGCGCCCCACGACGCCAGCAGCAGCGCCAGGTCCGTCGAGTTCACCACGTCGTCGCCATTGAGGTCCGCCGCGCCGCCCCCCGTGCCCCACACGCCCAGCAGGATCGAGAGATCCGTCGAGTTCACCGCGCCGTCTCCGTTCTGATCGAAGCACGGCGGCGCGTACACGAACTCCGCCGACGCCGTTGGGCCCGATGTGTGCCCATCCATCGGCGTCACCTCGCACCGCAGCACGCGCCCCGCGATCCCCGCATCCCGCGGAATCGCATCGCTGTGCCCGGCGCTGATCACGCGCCGCACCTCCACGCCGGCCACCCACCACGCGTACTCATACCGCACGATGTCGTAGTCCGGGTCGTCATGCACAAGGTCCGTCTCGACGACGCAGAACACCACGTCCTCCGGCGCAGGCTCAGGCGGCGAGAACGAAATCGAAATCGCCGCCGGAGGCCGATTGAAGTCCTCCGTGCGCTGCATCCGCGCCTCCACCGGGGCATCGATCATCGTCACGCCGTTGATGTCGAGCCGGATGCGCCAACTTCCCGCAATCGAATGCAGGTCCGTGATGTTCCAGCTCTGCCACCACCATGAAGACCGATACGCCGGATTCCCGCCCTGAAAGAGAATCGCTCCGCTGTCGAACGCCGTCGTCCCGTTCGGCCGGATGAACCGCGTCCGCCACGTTGAGTTCGCCGGCAGGTTCCCGACCATGAACCACAGGTAGATGAGCGGGTCCGAAAGCGCAATCTGCCCCGACCGCGGCAACTCCCACGGCAATCCGGGATGCCCGGCCAGGCTCTCGTGCGTGACGCCGAAATCCCGGATGAAGAGATCGCGATGGATCGCCATCTGATCCACCCATCCGCTCTCCCCCGCGCGGCACGCGCCGGCGAAAGGCTCAACCACATTCGGCGACTGCCTCGTCTCGAAGTGCAGGTGCGGCCCCGTGCTGTACCCGCTCGATGCGCACAGCCCGATCTGCTGCCCCGCCTTCACCTGCTGCCCCGGCAGCACCGCCACGCTCCCGTTCCGCATGTGCCAGTAATAGGTCACCTGCCCGTTCCCGTGCCCGATGATCACGAAGTTCGCCGGCGCCGATGGGCTCGGCTGCGTCTGCATGTCAAAGTGTCCGTCGTCCGTATCCACGACCATGCCGTCCAGCGCCGCGAAGATCGGCACGCCGATCGCCTGCTCCCCGAAACTCCGGAGATCCACGTCGTGGCCCCGGTGCCCGTCATACGTGTGGTTCGTGCAGTCCCAGTCGAGAATGCCCGTCGCCCCATTGAGATCGACGAAGTTGTTGAAGAACAGATCCCGATAGATCCGGCCCGACATCGGGAAGAACGGGTACCGCTGCGCCACCACCTCCGCCCCACGCAGCGTCGATCCCCCCGCAGCCATCTCGGGATGCGCACGGAAGAACGCCTCCACCGCCGCATCAGCCCGAGCCCGCTGCTCCGCAGAGATGCACTCCGCGCCCTCATGACCCCGCAACGGCGCCGTGTCCAGCGGCCCGCCACCGCCCATCCCGCCCTCGACCAGGCCTTCCGCCGCTCCGCCGTGCGCACCCATCGACCCCGCCGTGACCACGATCGCCCAGGAACCAGCCCGCATCCGCCGAACCACTTGGCTTCCCACGATGCTCCTCCCGCGAGCGACTTCGCCCCGACCAGCGCGCTAGAACCCGCACGCAGTGTCCGGACACGGCCCCCACGCCGCAAGCAGAATCGCCAGATCTGACGAGTTCACCACGCCGTTGTTGTTCAGATCCGCGCCGTCATCATCCGTTCCCCACAACGCAAGCAGCGTCCCAAGGTCGCTGCTGTTCGTCTGACCATCCCCATTCATGTCCGATCCGCACGGCGGAATCATCGGCGGCGGCGGCGGCGCCGCCGGCTCTTCGTCATCAATCACTACCGCCACATCAGTCGCAATGTTCCCGACAAGATCACGGAAGTCGTGCTGCGCAGCGGCTTTCCCATCGTACCTCGCCCGGATGAACAGCCCCGGCGCAACACCCGCGCCGCGCACGATCGGAAAGCAGATCGTCCGAAACGTCTCATCCTTCCAGAACGCCTCCCCCAGGTTCGAGGGCGACGGCTCATCCCCCGTAAACGCCGCATCCCCGCGAACCTGCAGATCATCCGCCGAAATCATCGAGAGGATCGTCTGGTTGTCGTCGTTCGCGGCGTCGCCCACGTTCATCGGCCGCGGAAACCGCACGCACAGCATCCCGTCCACGATGTACGCCGCATCCATCGCAATCGGTGGGATCACCTTCAGCGCAACTTCATCCACGGACTCGACGGATGAGAACACCGCTCGCAGGCCCGTTCCGGTCGGCGTAGCGAGTTCAATCCGAGTCCCGATGACAGAGGCGTTGGCGAGCAGCGCCGAGAGACCCGGCGTCGACCCGAAGGCGATCTTGATCTCGTTCACAGCCGCGTTGTTGTAGGCAATCGGGGCGCCCACAATCGCGTCAGACACATGAAAAATCACTGAGCCTTGATCATCGATCAGCCTCAAGGTGGCGCTCAGCGGCTCCGCATCCCCCAACTCCGCCCCATCCAACCCCGGCGGCACCCGCACCGTCACCACCGTCCGCGCCCCCGCATACTCACACACCCCGATCCGCGGCTGCACTGAACCTGCCCACCTCCGGTGGACACGACCGATCGATAGGCTTCGGCCTGTCGACAGGAGGTCCACGGGATGGTCAAGGGTCAGATCAGGCGGAAGTACACGGCTGAGTTCCGGGAGGGCGCGGTCGCGTTGGTGCTGAGG